>JARGOZ010000230.1 GCA_029213025.1 Verrucomicrobiales bacterium | reverse complement strand
TGAGGAGCCTATTGCGGGAAAACCGCACGATGGGATCTGCGAGGGGGACGCCGGGTGACTGGCGTTCCTACCTTAATCTGCCGGAAAATCCCTGATTATGAAATCTGAATTGCCATATCATGACGGGCAATTGGTTCATGGAACTGTGACGCGACATGCGCCATATGGAGCTTGGATTCGGCTAGATCCCCATGCCGAAGGGCTTCTCCTGATAGGCAATATTACCGACGCAGACATGCGGCTGACAGAAACAGATTTTCCTCCAATAGGTGCTTCCGTATCTGCAATCGTTCTTTCCTGTTCAGGTACGGGCGATTCGTTGAAGATCTCTCTGTCGACTAAGGACTCGGATATGGGCAACTCCCCGCATTGATTGCGAGTTCACCCGACTGGCAGAACAAACCGGATCAGCCAAGAGGATTATCGAGGTGTTTACCAGTCTCAGGTGACTGGGATTACGCCGTTATTGCAGTCATTTCTTCTTGCCATCCTCTGGCTGTCCTCATACGATATGTGGAGAAAATAATGTGGGATGTCATATCATGGATCGGCGCGATTTTCAGTCTTCTCTTTGCGTTACTTGCTTTAGGTGATATAAAGAAGCGTCAAGACTTGCCTTCCCACTATCGATGCATGATGGCGATCTTGGTGGTTATTCTTCCTTTCGCCGGTTCGCTGATATATTTTCGGCAACGAGATGCTATGGATAGTGAATCAAAACGGGATAGACGATCTCGAAGGTGACAGGGCCCGCCGTGACTCAGACCATCTGCACACATATCAAGTCGCAGCAGGCCAAGGGCTATTCTCTGGGAGTTTGAACGGTTTTCTCCTTCGTTTTCGGGTCTTGGATATTTTGAGTCTTTTGGTGTTGCGCCGCCCTGTCTGTGCTTTTACGTTGTGCGCCGTGCAAAGCGAGGCGCTTCTTATTTGGTGCAAGTCCAAATGTTATAAACCTTAGCCAGGAGTAACTACCGAGTGTTGCGTTCATGTTAGCTAAGCCATTGAAAGATACAGCGGTCGATGCCCGCTTTGAGAACATCGTAAAACCCGCTTTTGTGGCGGATGGCGAAACAGCATGGGCGAAGCGTACACAGGGAATTCATCAGGCCGCAGGGAGGTTCGCACCCTCCTCAAGATTGATACAGCCCCGTAAGCAGTTAGGAAGTGGAAGTCAGTCCGGTAACGTTACGGGATGGCAGCAGTCGATGTCGCGCACTATGGCGAGTGGCATCGGATTCCACCGGGGATTCCATCCGGGTCGAATAAGATCGTGGCGTGGTGAAAGAGAAGCGTATAAAATGAACTGGAACAGGAAGGAACGCCTGAATCCGGCACCTCGAACACGGGAGGCCTCGCCGCCGTCCTTTACGAGAGATCGAAAGGTCATTGATGATCAACTGAGGGAAGACATCATTGGGAGCGGGGAGGAGTCAGACTCACCCATAGTAGTCAGAGACGGTAAGACCGATCACACGCTACGCGAAGCTACGGCAGAGCGGGCATTGGCGAAGGGGTGGGCGGAAGGACAAAGTGAACATAGCACTCACGTCGGGAAAGGATTGTTCCCGCTGGACGTGTCCCGCTCCCTGTTTGCATTCGAAACGAAAGTGACTACCTTAGGTGAGTCGCCGGGTTTACATGCGCGTCTTTCTGAGGAGCCTATTGCGGGAAAACCGCACGATGGGATCTGCGAGGGGGACGCCGGGTAACCGGCGTTCCTACCTCAATTCTGCTGGAGATGCCAGTCGTGGCCTTCTTTCATGATGCTGGCGTTAATCGACAGCAACTCCTCTTTCAATTTTTTCAGTAGCTCCGGATTTTCAGCGGAGATATCTGTAGACTGGGCCGGATCTGTTTCGAGGTCGAACAATTGGAAATCGGTATATCCTCCGGATTTGATAGCTGGAATCCACGCTTCCTGAAACATGTTACTGGTGGATAATTCGTAGTCGGGACTGGCCACCAGGGAATATTTTCCATCGCGCATCGCGACAATGGGGCGGGATTTCTGGAGATGCCAAAACAGCGGTTGGTGTCGCTCAAATCCCTTTTGACCAAGGAGAATGGGCGCCAGATTCGAACCATCGATATGTCGCCCGGTTGGAGGTGCAACACCCAGCAGTCCGCATACGGTGGGCAGAACATCTACCAGTCCAGCCGGCTCTTCGGATGCCACGCCTTTGGGTATTTTCCCGGGCCAGTTGAAGACGCCTGGCACCCGGATTCCTCCGTCCCAGTTTGAACCTTTTCGTCCCCTTAACCCACCGGTTCTGTCGTCGCGATAGCTGCCGTTGTCTGAGGCATAGATGATCAGGGTGTTCTCCGGTTTATCGATCGAGTGAAGTTTTTTCAAAAGTCTGGCGATTGCCCGGTCGGTGTTATCAATTGTTCCGGAATAGACGGCTCCTTTGTCTTTCAGTTTGCCGTATTCGGAGACGATTTCATCCGGTGCGGCTATCGGTGCGTGGGGTTCGTGAAACCAGATGTTAAGGAAAAAGGGCACATCTTTGTTCCGGTGCTCATCCAGCCAGGTCATTGCTTCATCTACCACAAGCTGGCAGGAGTAGCCTTCCAGTTTGCCGACCGGTTTGCCGTTTCGAATGAAGGTTTCGGGATTTTTGTGGCTGGGTTCGGCGTTGTTCCAGGTAGCGAACCAGTAGTCAAATCCGTGTTTGTCCGGAGTCGGTTTGTTGCGCTTTTCGGTAGGCAGACCGAGGTGCCATTTTCCTATATGGGCCGTTGCGTAGCCTTCTTTTTTCAAGACTTCTGCGAGAGTGGTTTCTCTTTCCAGCAGATGGGAGTTCTGACTTTCGTCATGGATCCAGCTATAGACTCCGGCCCGGATATGATGACGCCCGGTCAGCAATACTGCGCGGGAAGGGGAGCAAACGGCACACCCCGAATAAAAATCGGTGAATCGAATTCCGTCGGCAGCCAGTTGGTCGATAGCCGGAGTCTTAACTGGACCGTTGTAGCAGCCCACATCCTGGTAGCCGAGGTCGTCGGAGAGGAGGATGACAACATTGGGTCTTTCGCCGGAATATGCGCCGCTCACAAATCCAAGGGAAAGGAGAACTGGTATTACAAATCGCTTCATTTCGCATCATAGATTTCCCACTCTAATTTACGAGGTCCGTAATTCTGATGAATAAAAACCGCTGACAAAAACGCGCCGCATCAGGAAAAATCGATCACGATCCGGTCCCCGAACGAGAGCGAGGACGTGATTTCGCGGGCCGTATTCAACCAGTATCCGCAGTGGTCCAAAATCCCGCTGTCGGCTGTGATACATGGATTTTTATCCGAGGTAGTCAAATCCCTGAGGATTTTGTCAGGGTCCGGAACCAGTTCGACTTCGACAGGGAAAGAGGCAGAGGTTTGCAGCAGGATAGATTTCAGTCTGCCGCTGTTGGATACCGGCTGGTCGAGCAACCAGTGCAGGGTGCCGGGTTGGAACGGGGCGAGAAACCGGTGAACGACATCGATCGCTTTTTTCGTATCTTCAAGCACCCGGTAGTTTCCGTGCATGCTCGACATATCCCGAAGGACACCGTCCCGCCCGATCAGAAGTATGCCTTGCCCCAGGTAGGCTTCTATACTTGTGAGGAGGTTGAAACCATCGATGTAGACAGTTCGGTCTTTGATATCACTATGAGGAATAAGCCGCTCGCGACGCGACTGCAATTGCTGATCACTACAGGTGCTGCGTGCCACCGCAGTCCTCTGTCGGGAATTGAGATGGTAGCGGTCGCCGACGAGCTTCAGCGATGACGGATCTGCATATCCCCTCGATTTCAGCCAGGCTAAATCAGCAGACGCGGCGAGAAGGCGCGGCACACAATCCTGATGAAACGCAGCTTCGTCCTGCGGATGTTTACCACGTCTTTTCAGGGAATCCGGCATCCATACTTCCGCCTAATCTTTCATTTCGCAGGACAATTCGAAAAGTCTCCGAACCTGTGCCATGGGAATACCAGGGATGTCGACACGGCGTTCGTTCTCGATGAGGAAGGAGAAGGTTCCGACATCCTTTTTGTCATCGAGCATTTTGGTATTGGATATGCTTCTCCAGCTGTGCGCTTCCAACTCGTAACCAACCCGCTTTTCCGTAAGGTGAAAAAGGTGCCTGTTAGTGATGATGACACATTGACGGGTCTTCGTCAGGATGCCGGCCCGGTTTTGAACCGCGATATAGTAGATTTCCTCGTTGTGAGTCAGGACATTGCTTACCTCGCGGAATGCTTCCCCGAGTTTGTATTTGTCCTGACCGTCGTCGATAAAGTGGTTGATCTTTTCGTGGATCTCGAAAACATCTTCGAGCGGACGCCAGTCGGACAGTCCCTGAAAGAAAACATAATCTTTCTTGGAAATTTTATCCTCATTCAGCATCTGCAGAATTTGTTCCTCCGTGTAGGGGCCGCCGGGTTCGGTTGCTCCCCGGCGGAGGATGGAGAACGCGAGGCCTTCTTTTTCCTCATTCCAGTCTTCGTTATGATCCGGGTAGGAAGAAAGCCCCGATTCGCTGTACTCGTTCTGGTCAGTCATGCTTCAAAAATTCGTGTCAATCGCAAATTGCATCAAACTTCAGCGCTGGCAACTTGTAACTAATCCACCTTCCAGCCATCAGGAACTCTTGCCGGTTTGCCTTCAGGCATTTGAACAAGGACTACCGTTTGCCTGGCTTCGGAGAAGATCACCCGGTTTCCCTTGGCAGAAGGATCTTCCTCCGCATAAATTATAAAGTCACATTGAATTCGAACTTTATCGAAACTGGCGATCCGGGCTTCCACGACAAGTTTGTCACCCAGCCGCGCCGGTTTCCGGTAATCGATTTCAGTCCGAATCACGGTGGGAAAGAGCTGCGTTTCGTTCATCGACGCGAGCCCCATTCCCAGGGAAGCAAACAGGTGGCACCGGGCTTTTTCCACATATCGCAGGTAAGCGATGTTGGAGACGACTCCTCCGCAGTCCGTGTCGTAAAAAACAACTTCTTCTTGTGAATACACAGGTGAAATGCTCATCCTGACATTCGCGATGATTTTTCGGAATCTGCAAGGCTAAATCAGCTCAATTGACTCGCTTTTATTTACGCTCGCCGGGGGTGTGTTATGGTTGCATTTTTCCGTTCTTCGTGATGAGATACGGGCTTCCGGGGCCCGACGATTTTCGCAGAGCAGCGGGTGGGAGACAATGAAGCAAACATCTGACAGAAATCTCCGCAGGAGGAAAAAAAGCACTGAGGTCTCCGGTCTGCAGATTATTGAGGAGGCATTCCAGCTGCTCAGGGCGACTTCCGGGGGGACTCTGAGGCTTTATTTTTTCGGCACGGTGCCTTTTGCCTGTCTGTTTTTCTATTTCTGGGCGGACATGAGCCGGAGCAGCTATGCCAACCGGGATGCGGGCCTGGTGGCGCTCGGTCTGGCTCTGGCATTTTTCTGGAAATGCTCGTGGCAGGCCCGCTTTTGCCGGAGTTTGTGGAATTCGATCAGCCCCGGTTATCTGCCGGAGAAACAGGGCTGGCAGAAGTTTCGGTATCATGCGGCGCTGTGGGTTTTCCAGGCATTTGCGGTCCCGCTGGTCCCTGTTTCGGCCTGTTTTGTGCTTCCGTTAGGCTGGATGTTGGCCGCGTTTCAGAATGGCTACGCACTCGCTCTGACACAGGATTACGAGAGAAAAGCGTTGCGGAATCTGATCTCGCATTCGCTGAAAAACAGTCATTACCAATGGGCGCAAAATCTGGTAATCTGGCTGACAATGGGATTTATCGGTCTGCTGGCCTGGGCGAATATCTATGCCACCTGCGCGCTGCCGCCAATTGTGGCGAAAACGTTTTTTGGAATCGACAGTGTTTTTGCCAATAATCCGGCAGCGCTCTCCAACTCCACGTTTGTCTTCGGAACGCTGCTTATCACCTGGCTGATTCTGTCACCTTATCTGAAAGCGATCTTTGTTCTGCGCTGTTTTTATGCGGAGGCGCGGACTACCGGTGCGGATCTGATGAGTCGACTTTCCGAGCTAAGGACGGAGCAGGGTAAAGGTGAAAATAAAATGACCGCCCCGGTGCGAAAAGCTGCCGTTCTCCTCGCCGGGGGATGTTTTCTGCTCGGCGGGACTGTGGTCGCGCAGGACGATTCCCTGATTCAACAGGGTACAGTCTCTGATTCAACAGGGTACAATGCGGGACCTGACAGGGTACAGTCCGGTATTCAACAGGGTACAGTCGTGGATTCCCGGGCGCTGGACGTGGCGATCACTGACACCATGGCGGCGAAAAAATATCAGTGGAAGTTTTCCCGCAAGATCGAGGAAATCGAAAAGGACGACGAACTGAGCTGGCTCCAGATTCAGCTGCGAAATCTGGCTGATGCGACCGAAACGAGAATGAGAATCTGGCGGCTCTGGATCGTCGAAAAGATCAAAGATTTCCTCGAAAAATTCAAACGGGACAGCCGGAAACCGAAAAAGCGCTCCCGCGATATGAAAATCAGTGATACCACAGCTCAGGTGTTGATGAATATCGGCACCGGGGTCATAACAGCTCTGGTTGTCGGGCTCGTGGCCTGGCTGCTTTTTGTGCTCATCCGCTATTACCGAAGTGTCGAAAAAGAGGAGGAGGAAGAAAGCGAAGTCGTGGGCGATATCGATCTGGAGAGTGAAGAAATAGTAGCAGACCAGCTACCGGAAGATGAGTGGATGAAACTGGCCCGGCAGCAGATCGAAAAGGGCGAATCCCGTCTGGCGATCCGGGCACTCTTTCTGGCCACTTTGGCCAATCTCGGGGAGCGCGGGTTGCTCAAAATCCAGAAGTTTAAATCGAATCGCGATTACCGCCGTGAACTCGACTTGAAAGCGAGACAGGAACCGATCCTGCGTGAGGCGTTCGGCGAAAATACCGGACTCTTTGAAAGGGCCTGGTATGGATTGCATCATATCGGTCAGGACTCCGTCGATCACTTCATGAGGAACTACGAAACGATAACCAGCGAGACGGCATGAAGCGAACACTCTCGTGGGTAGGTATTGTGTTTCTCGCCGGTATCTTCATTGCTGTATTTGTCAATGTGCTGGAGATGCGACTGAGCAAAGGGGATATCTATCCGCATTATGCTACTTTCCGCACTGACCCGCTCGGATCGAGTGGACTATATGAAGCCTTCGGAAGGATTCCGGGGTTGACTGTTGAGCGAAATCAGGAATCGCTCATGAAGATCGACAACCTCGACAAAGATACGGCTCTTTTTTTGCTGGGAGTTCCGCAGAGTTCGTTTAGCCGAATCCGGATTCCCGATGATTCTCCGGTGCTTGAGGCGATTAAGGAAGAGGGGTTGCGGCTCATTGTAACGGTTGATCCCGGGCGTGTTCCGCAAAAACATATCAATACTCTGTCAAATAATGAACAGGAGTGGCTGGAAAAGCGGCGGAGGGAAAGAGAAGAACGTCAGCGAAAGATCAAAGAAGGAAAGCAGGAGGAGGAAAAGCCGGTAGAGAAGAAAAAGAAAGATCTACCAAAGGAAGAAGAAGCCGACGATGATTTCGATGTGGAAATAGAACTCGAAAGAATCGCTGCGCTGGGCCCGAAAATGCAGGACCGCTTCGGTATCTCTATAGCCGATGTCAAAAAATTCGACCGGCCGGAGGAGGGGTGGCCTACGACTCGCGGGGATTCGCTACAGAAAAACGCGCTGCCCGATAAAACGCCACTATGGAAATCGCAGTATAGATTTTCAGTCGACAGTGAGCACAGGGAGGAATGGAAAATCGCAGCCACAGTGGCTGGGGCCCCGGTTCTGGCGGAGCGAAAGCTGGGGAAAGGATCGATAGTCTTTGCCACGGACAGTTTTTTCGCCAGTAACGATGCTCTCTACAGCGGTGCGGACAGCGCCTTCCTGCTCTGGTTAACCGGCGGGAAAACCAGGCTGGTTTTCGACGAAACGATGCACGGCAGTGTCGAATCCACAGGAGCAATCAAGTTGTTGCGGCAATACCGCCTGCATGGGTTCCTCATCGGGATTTTTGTATTTGTTGTGCTATGGGCCTGGAAAAGCGCCTCCTCGCTTTCACCCGGGGATGAAGCGGCAGAGCGGGGGATCATCGGCGCTGACGGTGCTGTTTCCGGGGAGGACGCCAAGTCCGGTCTGGTCCGGTTGCTACAGCGCAGTATACCCGGAAATGAACTTATCGATCGCTGTCTCGCTACCTGGGGAGAAAGCCAGACAACGAAACTACCGGTAGAGAAAGAGCGACAGATCCGTGAAATTGCCCGGCAGCACAAGGTCGATTTTCGTTCGCATTCGATCCTCGATACCTATAGAAAAATCTCCGAAGTACTGCGCAGAAAGTAGGTGTGGTAAATTACCCGCCCTGCTTCAGGAGCACCATAAACTGAAGTGGTTCCATTTCCAGTTGTTGCGCGGCCACTACCGTCTGTCCGGCGATGATGTCCACCAGCACCTTTTTCAAACCCAGCTGCCTGAGGCGCGGTGCTTTTACAATTTGCGGAAGATCGCTGACGTTGGCGAGACAAAGTACATTCTGCTCCGGTGAGGTTCGGAACCAGGCAAATACATGGTCGTTTCCGGTGTCGACGATTTGGGTTTCCCCCTGAGCCAGTGCCACATTGTTGAGGCGGAGCTGAATCAATTTGAGAAAACCCTGGTAAATCTGGTGTTCGGTACTACCCGCCTCTGTGCGGCGCTCCGCCTTGTCCCAGTCAAACCGGGAGCGATGAAACCAGCGGGAATCATCCGCTTTCTCGAACTCGTCCCGATAGCCGGAATCATTCAATGAGCCGATCTCCTCGCCGAGGTAGATCAAAGGTATTCCGCCGATCGTGAAGGTGACTCCGTGAAGTAACAGAATTCTCCGAATCGCAAATTCCCTCTCTTCCTCATCATCCATCGCGAGGGCTCTGCCCAGGCCGCAAAGGGAAGCTGTCGTACCGCAAACTCTGGCGTCGCCGGTTTCGGGATCTGCCTGAAACAGTTCGCCTTCGGCGAAGCTGGCTTCGTGATTTCCGACATAGAAATTGGTGAGAAACCGGCGGTGATCGTTAGGATTCAGCCCGATCGCCAACGCATCATCGTTATCAAATCCCCAGCCGATATCATCGTGAGAGCGAATGTAGTTCAGCCAGGCGCATCCCGGCGCGATGGCGAAGCGCTTTTCCATACTGTAGCGCAGCAACTTCGCGTTTCTGGTAGCGACGCTTTCCCACAGCAGAGACATCAGCAGCGGGTTGTAGGAAATCTGACATTGTTCGGTGGAAATATATTTGGATATCTCGTCGGGTGCCACGATGGCCTCGCTTTTGAATACCATACTGGGAGCCACGATCCGGGAGATCGCATTAAAGGCTTCGATAATCGTATGGGCTTCAGGAAGATTTTCGCAGTTGGTTCCTTTTTGCTTCCAGAGACAAGGAACGGCATCCATACGAAGCACTTCGACGCCCATGTTGGAAAGATGCAGCATTTCCCCGGCCATGGCGTTGAACAATTCCGGATTTCGGTAGTTCAAATCCCACTGATACGAATGGAACGTAGTCCAGATCCATTTTTTCAGGCGGTTGTGGTAGGTAAAACTACCGGGGCGTTCATCGGGGAAAATGGCCCGTAAATATTGCTGGTACTCCTGCGTCTCCTGGCGGGAGTCAAACATCAAATAGTAGTCCTGATATTGCTCGTCACCCTGGCAGGCGAGTTTTGCCCATTCGTGTTCGTCGGAAGTATGATTGAAAACAAAGTCAAGCACGAGGCTGATGCCCTGGCTGCGCAATTCATTGGCGAGGCTGATAAATTCTTCGAGGTTGCCCAGCTCCTGATCCATCTCCCGGTAACTGCTTACGGCGTATCCACCATCATCATCGCCTTCCGGAGTCTTGTAGATGGGCATGAGGTGGAGGTAGGTAATACCCAATTCTTTTAGATAGGGGATTCTGCTCTCGAGACCTTTGAAGTTCCCGGCGAACAAATCGACATATGCCATAGCACCGATGAGGTGCCCGGACTGATACCAGGTGGGGTTCGCTTCCCTTTGAACATCTACGGCTTTCCAGTCTGCCGGGCGATCCAACCAGGCTTTGGCCATTGTTTCCAGCAGGCACTCGAGATGATAATAGAAATCGAAGTGATGCCCGTATAGAGCGAGCAGGCGGGTGAACAGGTCGGGGAAGTTTTGCTCCAGCCGTGCTTCAAAGCCTTCCCACTCCGGGGACTTCACCGCTTCGGGGAAACTTTTGTGTAGCAGTTTCTTGAGCCGTGCAAGTGTGATTTGACATTGGCGCTTGGTTACGGAGTTCGGAGAAGACATATAGAGAGTCAGGCGGTCGTTTATTATATTAGTTTTCAGGTTTCTGGAGCATTCTCTGCGCCAAACAAAGGGAACCGACAATGCCGGCCTTTTGACCCAGAGCCGGATTTTGCAAATAGATTTCAAGTGGGGGCAAAGCCCAGTAGTCACCGGAGAGGTCAGCGAACGCGGCCCGGATTCGATCTATCAAGCCGTATTTGCTGGAAACGCCGCCGCCTATGATAATGGTATCAGGCGACCAGGACGCGGTCAGACTGATGCATCCGGCCGCGAGATACTTCGCCTCCAGATCCCAGGCTTCATGGTCATCCGGTAAATCCTGACCGGGAATGTCCCAGCGCGCGGCGAGAGACGGACCGGCGGCGCGGCCTTCGAGACAGGAGTCATGAAACGGGCATACATTCGTGGACTTTCCATAGGCCGCATCATAATCCGGCACCGGGATATGACCGATCTCCGGGTGCATGCGGCCTTTCAAAATTTGTCCGTCCTGAAGAAATCCCCCGCCTATACCGGTTCCCACTGTCACATAGGCGATGAAGCGGTGGTTTCTTCCGGCCCCATACTCGGCTTCGCCGACTGCGGCGGCGTTGACATCGGTATCAAAAGCTATGGGTATACCGGTTCCCAGTCCGTCCCGAATCGACTGTACAATGCTGTAGTGGCTCCAGCCTTTTTTCGGGGTCGTGAGAATGGACCCGTAACCTGGTGAACGGGGGTGGATATCGGCCGGGCCGAACGTACCAATCCCCAGGGAGGCAACCGGCCCGTGTGTCTGAGCGGCTTTTTCGAAGAATTCGATTATCTTTCCTGTGGTCTCTTCCGGGGTGGTGGTGGGAAAGGATTCCTCGAACAGAGGTTCCGATGGTTCGCTGGCAATTGCGCAGACGATTTTGGTTCCTCCGGCTTCGATTCCACCGAGTAGCGGAGTTTCAGGATCTGTATTGTTATTCGCCATCATTCATGTGTGCGACAAGATCGGGCGATAACACCGCTTCGGTCTCGTCGGCTTCTTCAATTTGAAGTCCGGCAGCACTGTCCGGAATCGTAATTTTTTCTGCAAACTGGTAGGCTTTTATGCCTTCGAGCAAACCTGCATAGTTCGGTTTCCCGGCCAGATAAACCCTCGGTAAGCTGGTGGTTGA
>JARGOZ010000229.1 GCA_029213025.1 Verrucomicrobiales bacterium | reverse complement strand
AACTACGACGCTTCATAGCTACGACTCAATGTGCCCTGGATTTGGTGCTTACGAATGTCCAGATAGAGATTCACTCATTGAAGAAATCGGGTAGGGACCGGTTTTTAACCGGCCCCTCCCACAGCACCCAGCATGCGGGTCCGCACTAGGCGCTTCCTGTTAGCGAAGTCTTTAGAGCTTTGCCTTCACTCTTTGACTGACGATGTATCTCTGGTGCTTCACGGAGATCACTCCCTGAGCTTCAAGCCACTGGTTGGTCAGGGCATTTCTTACAATTGACGTCTGACAAATACGCCATGGCCCCTTTCGACTGCGACTCGCCATATGAACTTTACTTTTTGGCGCACCGATCTTCAGTAGATTTCTCCGGCGTGTGCGTGGCCCTTCCATTGCTTCCAATAGTAGAGACGCACCCGCCTTCGTATCCAGCGATCCAAAGCCTCGGCCTCCTGGACTTGCAGCCCAATTCCATAGTAGTTCACCGCTCCCCGTATATAGTTCGCCAAATCATACATCACTTTTGATGGGGACACTCCCCTGTTGCGACGCGTGAGCTTTCGTATGTTCGCCTTGAACCGCTGTTGCGATTTCTCAGTCCAGCGGAGCTTACCCGTCCGGAAGGTGAATCCTAAAAAGGACGATTCCCGCAGCAGACATATTTTACTCTTGGTCTGGTTGACGATTAACTTGAGGCGTTTCTCTATATACTTTGTAGTATTTTCCAATACCCGTTGAGCGGCCCTCCGACTTCTACACAATATAATGAAATCGTCGGCATAGCGCGCGAAGGTATGCCCGCGTTTCTCCAACTCGCGATCGAGATCATCGAGCAGGATGTTCGCCAGGAGCGGGCTTAGCGGCCCGCCTTGCGGCACTCCCTCCGGTGTTTCTTCATACTTATCCGTCTGCAGGAGAACTCCCGCTTTCAGATAGAGCCAGATCAGTTTCAGAACGCGTTCGTCGCTGATTTTAGCTCGAAGTTTACTCATCAATACGTCGTGATCGACGGTATCGAAGAATGACTTCAGGTCACAGTCCACCGCCCAAAACTTACGCTCTTTCTTTGAGGCTTTCACGACCCCGGTCACGGCATGATGGGCACTCCGGCCCGGTCGAAATCCGTGACTGTGCTCGCTGAAAGTTGGCTCCCAGAGGTTGCGCAACTGTTGTGCAATAGCTTGTTGGATGACTCGGTCCAGCACCGTGGGAATCCCCAACGGGCGCTTTCCTCCATCATCCTTTTTGATCTCGACGCGTCGGACCGGGGACGGGCGGTAGGTGCCTTCCATCAGTTTCGAGTAGATCGAGTTCCAGTTGGTAAATGCGAAATCCCCGAAATCGGAAACCTCCATGCCATCGACTCCCGCAGCGCCGTTATTCTTTCTGACCTGTCTCCAGGCCAAATGCATATTAACGTTGCAGAAGATTTTCTTCAATAGATCATCGCATGGACTCTCTTTCTCTTCCAAAATGAAGACATCATGTCTGACTTCACCGGTCGGCTTCGTTGTCGTGGTCTTCATATTGGTCGGTCCATCTCTACAGGTTCGGTCCTTCACTTCCGTGCGAGAGTAGTTTCATTCTGCCTCTCAAAAGTTTTCCGGTTTCTCAGTTTAAGCGGGATAATGAAATCCCCCGGCTCTTTGGTTGCTAATACGACCTCGGCTGCCACCTGCATGATCACCGCGGCCATTGCTGGCAAGCGGCGCTCCTCGTCCATAACGGACAAGGAGCAAAGCCATACAGCGTTTCGCGGGATTCGAAGCGTAATCTCGACTCTTAAAAAAACAAGGCCGGTCGGTAATGGGCGGAATAGCCGCAATGCTGCTTAACCCGGCTGATATGTGATCAATCCGGGGGATGTTGTGCTGAACAGTTACAATTATGAAAATTAACTTAAATTTGATTTATCGAGTCAAATTGTTCAAAGCCTGTCAGATTAGTTGCAGGCTTCGCCTTATCTATTTATTAATGCTCTAAGACGGTTTGAGCAAGAAGTGTGACTAATTGAATAGCCAAAAAACCTATAAATATCACCGAAATCGACATGTAAATTCTTCTGGGGTGAGCCGCTTCTTCAGGCCGAAACGGTTTTTCAATCACTATCAGAAATCGGTGGGCCTGAATGGATTGAACTCGGATTTCCTCCGCTACGGCCAGGGTTTGTTCATAGAGCAGATTTGCAAAAGTCAGAGATTGATTCAGTCTGGCAAAATTAATGTTTAACTGGTTCATTTGATCGGGCCCATCCCCAGTCAAAGTTTGTGACTCTCTGATCATTTCCTGATCCAACGAATTGTATTCGGAAGTATATTCGCTGATGACGGGAGAATGAGGAGATCGTCGCGTTAAATCGTTGATTTTGGCTCGGAGCATGATCTTCTGAGTTCGTAACTCCTGAATAAGGGCCAGTTTGGCTTTGGTTTCCTCAACAGGATCAATCACTAGGTTTTTATTCTGAAACTTGATCAAATCACCTTGCGCTGCTTCAAGTCTCGCTTCGCTGGCCTCCAGTTCATCAAGGACAAACTTCATACGCTCAGCAGCGATCGTCCGGTTTGTCTCATTGAGATAGGTTCCGGCCCGGGTGATCAACGCGTGAGCGAGGAGCATCGCATATTCAGGGTCAAAGGCCTGGACTTCCAATTTCACAATCCCTTCCGCGTCATCGAAGTGTGCGTCGATTCTTTTTTGAAAATACTTATGTAACTCTTGTTCCGAAGCATCCTCAGGCAGTTTGTAAAACCAATCGCGATCAGCATTTGAAAAGTGCCCCCTGAGGTCCAGGCCCAGATCATTCAAAAAACGAATCATATCGATTGATTTAATGTAGTTAATCGCCGTGTAAGCATCTTGTTTTGATGGACCACCGCCGCCCAAATTCATGATCATTTCAAGCCCGCCGGAACTCGGCATAGAATCATTTCCCCTCGATACCACGAATTGAGTACGGCTGACATATCGATCTTTAGCGATCCAGCCAAAATAATAGACGACCCCTGAGGCATAAATCAAAAAAAAGATCAGAGACCACTTGATTCTGATTTTCTTCCTGTCTTTGAATTTCTTAAATAATCTTTGAAGGCCGTTTTCTTTTTCCGGCGGCGATTTTTCACTGGCGTTTCCCGGCATGGAATAGTAAAGGAATAAAAATTTTAGGCCTTGATGAAATATTTATACTTCTACTTCACGAAGGCCATCATAACTTAAACGGAGGCAGAGTCAAACACCTGGAGTAAGCACTGTCTTGTTGCCGCATCTTAAAAGTTTAGAAAATGAAATTTGACCCAGCGAGTCAAATTTCGAATCCATATAATCCTTTAGAATCCATGTTCAATCCATGAAAAATTGCATTGGTTGAGGATCGTTCATGGATTTTTACGGATGGAACATGGATTGCGTGGATTATTTCTGGAGTCTACGGCTTTCTATGGTTTATTCTGCCAATTCGTCGTCTCGGATTGGCGCAATATTAGAAATTACGAAGTTAAATCGTCCCCATGTTTCTATTGTTTCGCGGCAAAAATAAACTATTCCAAAATCAGCCTTCCGGTTGTCGGGCAGCGTTACTCTTTGGGCAGCGAATCGCCAACTGAGTTGGGATATTTAATTTTTGCCGGCTTCCCATTGATCGAACAATTGTTTTTTGGAAAAACATCAGTTGACGTTCAACAACGTCGCTTTTGTAGTGGTGGCTTCCAGCCGCCATTAGAAACGATGCACCATTAAGGTGTAGCGTTTCGCTGCAGAGGATACGACATCAACCTGTGCCCAACAAGCTGGAAGTCCGAGCGGAGATTGATAAGTCCATCCCGATTGAGATTAAGTTTATCTACGCTGGCGCGGCCAGTCGGAGAAATGCCGGGAATTCCCACATTTGTATAGATCGACAATGCAGCCGTTTTTATATCGTAAGCAACGGTCAATAATTCACAATCACGACAGCCGGATCGGGCGTATATGGATCAGCGGAGTTTGGCGATCCTGCACGCTCAATAGCATCCCTTCGATCTTCTTTTGAAACAGCCACAGCGGACGAGATATTAATCAGACATTTCGCAGCAATTTTGGGCCCCCATAAGGAGCCTATTCGGGCAGGCTGAACCCGGTAGCACAAAGCACAGGGCTTCAAGCCCTGTGTTTTCTTGTGGTGCGATTTGCGGCCTGAAAGGTCGCCAGCGATCACCGAATCCAGATTCGGTGCCCACCTTGCAGGCCGGACTCATGTCTATAAAATTATCCTGGGCCTCAATTTCGAGCGCTCTTTCTAAAATTGAACCAATTCATCCAGGTGATCTGCTCCATGCAGGATCGCATGAATTAGAAACTCCTCTTTGGTTACGTTAAGTCGGGAATCGGCGTGAGAAAGAATCACGGGGGCTCCTGTTTGCTTCGCCCGGCCAACGAAGGTTACCCCGAATTTTGCGCTGTGAAGGTGCGCCGACAGGCTGTCTTCTTTCATGGTCGGCGATTGGGAGTAGTTTAAGTAAACGGGGGAAATATTCTTCGACAACCAAAGCTCGGGAGAACAACTCTTAATGAGTTCCTGGCACCGGGGCGTGGTTATCAGGTCCAGTTGATCGATCTTGAACATTTGACTCCAAATTATCCAGAAAGGCTCAATCGAGTTGAGCTGGAGTACTTCCCGGAAGCGGAGAGGATCGATCAGGGTCGGTGTGTCATGACTGGCGGCTGCGACCACTCTGTTGCAGCGACCGGGGATAATCCCGGTCCGCATTGCTAATAAGAGAGCAAAAATCCCTCCCGCCGAATTCCCCGTCACCGCGATTCTGTCCGGGTCAATCCCCAGTGAGTCTGACTGTTCTATGAGGTAGTGAATCAATGCTGCTGCGTCCTCCACGGCATCGGCGATGGAAATATCGCGGCGTTTTACCCTGCGGTAACCAGCGGCAACGGCTGTAATCCCCTGCTCTTGCGCCTCTCTCAACGCCCTGGAATAGAATCGTTTGCCACGTACAAATCCTCCTCCGTGAAAAAAAACCAGTGCCCCTTTCCCCGGTTCGCCTTTCCAGAGGTCGAAAACCTGCTGGGGATCGTCGCCGAATGGCTCGCTCTTCAGGGTTGGTCGAGGCGACCGCCTGAAATGTACACCTGGTTTGATGCTTCCAATGAGGCGGATCACTCCGTAGACCCGACCTGGAATTGACTTGATTTGTTGAACGTAGGTCATCAGCAACTTCGCTTTTTTAGCTTTACCGAAATGCCGTTTTCCGATCGCAGGGTGAGACGCGAAACGGGTTCGGGAACTAAGCCCTGAACAGGCTCGATTTCAAATAACTGGCAGACCCGGGCGATGATGAGGTGGGCCTCCTGTTGGGCGAACGCTGCTCCGATGCAGATCCGCGGTCCCGTGCTGAAAGGAAAATACCTGCCTGAATCGTTTCTGCCATTGGCTCCCCCCATAAATCTCTCCGGCCGAAAGACATCGGGGTCTTCCCATAATTCCGTGTGCCGTTGAACCACATAAGGGGAAAGGTTAACCAAATCCCCGGATCGGACAGGGCACCCATGGAATTCCTCATCCCCGGCGGAGGAGCGACTGAAAAAAGCGACCGGCGGATAGAGTCGTAGAACTTCCCGGAACACCGCCCTCGTGGTTTTGAGACGGGCCACTTCACTGAATTTTACCTTCGTAAAGTCGGGGCAGGTTTCCTCTGCTTCCCGACGAATGGCTTCTGCGTAATCCGGTTGATTGGCCAGAATATGGAATGTCCATCCGAGAACTGAGGCGGACGTCTCGTGCCCGGCCAGGAACAGCATCACTATTTGGTCAATCAGCTCTTTCTCAGAAAATGGAGTTTTCGTCACCGGATCAACGGCGGACATCAGTCCCTCCAGAATATCTCCGTATTCCCCGCCAGTCCCTGTCTGGTATTCTCTGAAGCGGGAGGAGATGATTTTTCCGAGGAGATTCCGGATTCGCCACCCCTGGAACCGCCAAATCACCCAGTCCCAGGGTACCATCCAGGGCGGGAGATGGAGGATTTTCATCAGGTTGACCTGTGAGGCCTTTCTTTGGAATTTTTCAAATTGGGCAGCAAGGTTGTGGGCTTCCCCGGCACTCAGCGGATAGCTCAGGATTGTCCTCATGATAATATCTGCGGTGACATGAGTCATTTCGTCACCGATGGGACAGGACTCCGTGTCGCCATATGCCTCAAGCCGTAACCTAAGATCCTCAACAGCATCGAGCATAAGCGGGAATACTTTTTTGAGACCGCTTTGGGCGAAAGCGGGATCGAGCATACGCCGCTGCCTTTCCCAAACCTCGCCGTTGGTGGTGAAGATGCTTTCTCCCAGCAAGGGCTTAAGAGCGATATGCATCGCTTCAGATTTAGGGAAATCCGGAGCCTTATCTACGAGAACCTTCCGTATATCGGCAGGATCTTTAGGCATCACCAATCGATGCCCCCCCGGCAGCTTTAATACCGTTAGCCAATTTCGGAAACTTCCCTCGTAGAGCGTATGGAGAGAAGACTTCCGGGTCCTCTGGATCCATTTCCATAGCGTCCGCTTTTCCCCGTCGGGAACAGGTTTGGGATGGGGAGGAGTGTAGGGACAACCGTTCATTAATTGAGTCGCTCGCGTAGCGTTTTTGGATTGAGGAGAACGCAGATGTGGGCACCTAGGAATAAATTTCATTGATAAACCGATAGCCGCTGACCATCCGGAAGTAATCGTAGGGACCTTCGTGCTCGGTGGCGCGCAGGTATTGAAAATGAAGTCGCAAGGGGTCTTTCTTCAGCTCCTGATAGCCTTCTGCGGAGAAACACTTAAAAAAGCGGCTGTGGTATAAGCGGGGCAATGCGGGAAATTTCTCCGGCTCCCGGCCCGATAATGCTATCTTTGGATGAACCTGACAGACTGAGGCACCGTCAGCATAGGCGGCGATATCGATCCAGTCGATCTGGTTCTGCTCCATCAAGCGATCTACAATTCCCCGAAACCTTACACTCTTCCGGTTGGTTGCCTTGTAGTGATAGCAGGCTCCCAGGGTGATGAGGCAAACATTGCGAATCGGTGAATTCCTTTCGAGAAGTTCGTGGGCCACTTCGATAGCGAGGGCAGAACCGACGCTGTGGCCTATGATGAGAACTTCGTCGGGCTTTTCTTCATCGACAGACTGTTCGATTGAGTCGAGAAAACTCTGCATATTTTTCTCGAAAAGCGGATTCGATTCATACCGATCCGCTCCCAAAAACGCGATGGAGCGGAGAATCCAATAATGGTTAAGCTTCTTGTCAATCATTCGACCTGCGATGATGAGCAGCATAAATACGCCCACGACAATACCGGCATTGAGCAACACTGACAGAGGGGAAAACGAGAAAATCAGGGTTATCAAAACGGCTAACAGCAGAAACAAAATGGCTGAAACCATAATTGGGTAAGACGCTGCTATGACACTGGGAGGGTTGTGTTTCATGCAGCGCCAGCCCATTGGGGTCAGCAGCATATTCGAGTAGAAACCGATAAAATCCCGGAACAGGGCCAGCTCGTTTCGGGACCATTCCGAGAGAATCAGGTCGGTGTAGTCGAGAAAATGGTAATCGGTGACCGTCTTTTTCTCCTCCTCACAGAATTCGATCCGCCAGTGATTTCGCGAGATATTCTCTGTCTCAATCCCGTATCCTGCCACTTCGGCCTGTTTACGGGATTCGCGAAAAAAAAGGTTCCGGTAAAATCGATATCCGCGGGGATCGTACCCGCTGATGAAAAAGACACTTCGACGTTCGACCATGGCTGCTGTTCGAACCGAGTGTATGGCAGCATAGCAAGGAACACAAAGCCTTTTGTGTTGTTCAATCTTAACGAGCATCGGACAAGATTATGGCTCTACAGGCAGTGGTTTAGAAGAATCCACTCGCGTTGGTGAGGTCGATAGTCTACGGTCCACCGAAAATGAAGGTTAGTCATCGCTTATCATCTATTGAAAACCGCTTCGGAAAGCCCCGGAGATTCGGAGCAAAGGTTCGAAAACTTATTTAGCAGCCTTCCAGTTTGCGAAATGATTCACCGAAAACTTGCCGTTGTCTGTGCTGCGGGAGGCACCAGTTGCTCTTACTGCGGAGGGGCGCTCGCCGCCCTCGCCATGGAACACGGCATCAAAAACCCTGACTATATTATCGCCGCCTCCGGCAGCGCTGCGACGGCACTTTACTACCTGACCGGTCAATACGATAGCATGCGCCGAATTTGGACCGAACACATTTGTTCACCCCGTTTCCTGTCTTTCCTGCGCTTTAAAAAAATGTTGGACGTGGATTACCTCATAGACACTATCATCAGGAACAAAGAACCACTTGAGTTGGAAAAGCTTGCTGCGTCCCCGACCCGTTATTTTTTTCCAATAAAAAATGCCACCACTGGCCAGGGACGATACCTTTCCTGCGAAGAAGGGCTTGATGTTTACGAGGCTCTGCGTGCCACCAAGGCTTTACCGTTTTTTTACGGACGAAAGGTCACCATTGACGGAGAGCAATATGTAGACTCCGCCTTCAATCTAACCAAAGAGGATGGTGTCATACTTGCTGCGGAACAGGGCGCGACTCACATTCTATTGATCGAAACCAACAACCAGACCAAAAGTAGTTTTATGACGTTCATCAATAAATCGTTCTCGCAATTTTCTTCCAGTAAAAGAAAGCGTCATGATCACGGGAGGTTTGACATTCAAATCGTCCGAATGGGTCCGGACAAAAACCCCGCGCCACCGCTGACACGAAACCCTGCACTGCTTTCTGCGGCTTATCTAAAAGGCTATGAAGATATGCGGGATCACTCTCAAGTGAAACAATTCCTCAGTTCGTTTGACTATACTATACGGTAATCTCACCCAATCACCCTGCCTCAGGCCACTCGTGGGTTGGCAGGCGGTTGAGCGTTATGAAGATTTCTTTTGTAACTGACACTTATTCCCCTCAATTAAACGGGGTCGCGACAACCCTGACGTGTCTGGTTGGCGGGTTGCGAAGTTTGGGACACCAGGTTGATGTTATCATTCCCTCAGCGCTTAGTGCCCCGGAAGAAACGATCAGGATTCCTTCAGTGGCTTTCCCCCGTTATCCTGAAGTTCGAATTGGTCTGCCGGCTGGCGGAAAACTTCGCAGCAAGTGGACAGATGATCGTCCGGATGTGGTCTATGTCGCGATTGAGACTCCGCTGGGGGCTTCTGCGGTTTCCGCCGCGCGGTCATTGGAGATACCGGTTGCTGCCGGGTTTCACACGAATTTTCAACATTACCTGGTTCATTACCAATTAAAATTTTTGGAGAGGGCTACGATGCCCTACCTGAGGTGGATTCATAATCGTGCGAACCTGACTTTTGTTCCGACCCTGGAGATGATGGTTGAACTGGAAAAAAAGGGGATCAGGAACCTCGTCCATCTACCCCGGGGCGTTGATACCACACTTTTCTCCCCGTCAAAAAGAGATCACAATCTTCGCAGCCAATGGGGCGCGGATGATTCCAACCAGGTTGGGATTTATGTGGGGCGAATGGCTCCGGAAAAGAATTTGCCTCTTGTCGTGAAAACTTTTAGAGAAATTCGCAATAGAAACCCTTTATTTATCGGTGTTTTCGTCGGAGAAGGGCCAAAATTAGAGGAGCTGAAAATTCGATACCCCGAGTTTATTTACACGGGAGAGCAGCGGGGAGAGGAGCTTGCGAAGAGTTTTGCGTCCGCTGACATCTTTATCTTTCCGAGCCTTACCGAGACATTCGGAAATGTCACTCTTGAAGCGATGTCGAGCGGCCTTGCCGTTCTCGCATTTGATCACGCCGGTGCGCGGCAATATATCGAAGACGGGCGCAACGGATATAAAGCGCCCTTTGCTGACGAATCGGCCTTCATCGCAAAGGCCTTTGAATTGCTGGCGGATTCTCAGCGCGAATTGGTTAGGCAGGCAGCAAGAGATACCGCTCTGGAACTGCGCTGGGATACTGTGGTTGAAGATTTTCAAAATCACCTGACAACCATGATGTCGAACAAGGCGTGCGTTTTTCGAAAAGATTCCTGTTCCTGAATCGTATTGAACCTGTGGGTTGAACAATAAGCATTTGAAAATTGACAATAGTCAGGTTGAACAAAGTTAAGCTGAAGGGCTCATTACCAATAGTTTCCGGATACAAAGGGCAACGGAATACAATGGGTTTGACTCCATGACAGTTAACCGTAAGGTGACAGCGTACAGATGAAATCCTCTCTCATCCAGCTAATCATATTGATTTTCTGTTTATTCAATTCAGGATATTCGGAAGAGCTTTCTGCTTCTGCCTCTTCAGTGATTTCGGTGGATGATGGCTTCGCGGACAACAGCGAGTTAAAGGCTTTAGTCGAACAGTACAAGGCTAAAAAGATATCGAAATCGACAAACTCAGTAAAGGTTACGACTGGATACAGCGATTCGCCATCGGGTGAAGTTTCGCTATCGGTTCGTTCAGCCACAAAACCAAGGGTATCGCCCGAAATTATTGCACCTGAGATAGAAAGTAAAAGGACTCCGAAACTTCAAGAACGAACCCTCCCGAAATTGCCGGCTCTTGTCGACGTTGAAGATGCTGACTCAGACAATCCGGACAAAAATTCAGACACCATAGTGATTCAAGATTCGCTGCCCGCCCTGCCAGCAGTAAAATTGGGACCCAAACCGGTTCGCGACATGAACAAGAGATTCACCTGGACCAGTGATACTCCGGCTTCCCCTTCTTTGGTTGAAAAGAGGGTTCCGACCCGGAAAAAAACGACAACGCCTTCACCGATGCGCCGACCTGATTCGGAGAGAACAGCCCGATCACATCAAGTTGAAGAAGAAGTTGAAAGTGTTGAACTGACGATAAATCAACCGCCGGCTGTTGCTGCACGGGTTGAAGAGAGAGTTCCAAGGGGTCTGTTCAAATCAGGACATGGCCTATTCAACACAGGATTGTTTTCAAGAAGAACCGAAGCCCTGATTGCCGAAAGAAGCTCTGCAAGCAGTGAGGAAAAGAAATCTGAAACAACCGGTCAAGAGAATCCAATTGATCCTGCTTCCGAAGTTGTGGTTCCGGAAGCTTTTGCGAAAAAGCTTCCTGCGGTAGTATCGGGCAATCAACCTCGTGAAGATTCAATCGGTGAACAGGAGCCAATTGGAGAAACAGCCAGCGGGCCCGCCCCGGCTGAAAGTAAGATAAAGCTGTTCCAAAAAGTGGGTAGCTTCTTTGATCGAAGGTGATCTAAAGGCACATGATCTTCTCCGGAACCGATGTCTTTGGATTACCGGCACATCCCGGCATTTACTCTCACTAAAAGACACTCTATTGTTGTGATTTGGTAAACAGACTAAACAGTGCGCAGCTGCTCGCGAAAGAGCGTGAAGGGCAGGCAACAAGTTATCAGGTTACGCAAATTATCAGCTGAAAAATATCGGGGTGACAGGATTCGAACCTGCGACCTCGTCGTCCCGAACGACGCGCGCTA
>JARGOZ010000228.1 GCA_029213025.1 Verrucomicrobiales bacterium | reverse complement strand
CGTTTCTTCAGTTTACATTCTGCATCTATATAATCTCATTCACTGTTGCATGCAGATAACCTTCCATATCCGGATCTGAAGCTTGCATCAATACAAACTCTACCCAAGCGCGCCGCTCATGACAAATAAGATAAAGATCCCAAGCACAGGCGGTCAAACCGGTGGGTGTCATGTACTTCAGTTCTGAAGGTTTTTCTGACTGAGACACATACACATGATGATGCAATTCATTTTCGTCGGCCCACCAGTCCACAAACACGAATTTGCCTGTTTTTCCCTGATGAATCCCGGCGAACCCAACCCCGTAGTGATTGGTTTCTGATGCGCTCTCCTTTAAACGTTCTATTATCGCTTCTCGAGCGGATTCGATAAGAATCTGGTCAAGCGGGTCTTCTGTATAGGTAATTCCATATACCTTAATTATCCATGCGTCGATCCTCCAATTCTCAAGAAATTGGATTGGCCGGGGGCGGTATTCCTCGAATAGCTTCATTTTTCAGCCACCTGTGGCGGCCTGACGCCGCCTTTTTGCTAGACACGACTATAGGTCAGCAACAATCACTGCGGTTTCCCGAAAAACCCTCCATCTCCCGCCAGTGAATTTGAGATTGAGTGAGAACACCACCTTCTGGCGTTTTTCGTCCATCGTAACATGTCGAACAACAACCACATAGCCGTTGTTCCCCGAAACATCTAAATGAATAAATTTCGCAGTTTCCTCCAATGGCGGATCCCCGGCTTCGCGCTTCGATCTAAAAAACTCATAGTTCTGCTCGTAGTTGAGAACCGCGACCTGGTCGGCGTGATCTACGATAACGATCATCAAGTCAGGTGTGTATATCTTCTCAAACTCGTTAATATCGTAGTTGCAGCCGCTATGTATCAAATGTTCCACAGCGGCCTTCAGTTCTTTTTCTGAGTGGGCTTGGTTCATATTAACGTTCCGTAATCCAATGTGATTGTTCGTCACACGTTATTGAAGAAATTATTGATAGAAATTTCCTTTTTCAAGGCCTGAATTCAAGCCGCTTGCGGCCCTTGGGTTCGATGGGGCGCAGAAAATTTTCACGCCAAAATGACCCGCGAATCTTTAAATTGAAGTGTTGATCCCCGGAGCGCGCAAAGCGCACCAGCCCCGGATCGATTCGGACACCGAGAACAGACCAAAACAGAACCGACCAATGGACCATAAGGTTTCTTCCCTGCCAACCACAGCCACGCTGCTGCTGCAATCACAAAATCCCGGCGAGGCCGCGGCTCCAACGGCCCTTCTTCCCGATATTACATGACCAGTTCTTTTTCATGACCACCAAACTTAGTAGTCAACAGAGTCGGCGACGCTCAGTCCCTTTCTCGATTGTTTGAACAGCTTTCGGTGCTTGGTTTTGCGCCCACTCACCCGCTTTCGCCAAAGCCGGAAACTTCGCGATCGCAGTTCGCGACGCATCAAATCGATCACTTCGGACTCGCTAAGACCGACCGACTTTTCAATTTCTTCAAAGGAAACGCGGTCAGCCCATGCCATTCCGATAACTTTATCGATTGTTGCCCGGCTCATCGGAAAAATTACGCGGGCCGCGAAAAGGTAGATCCGGTAATTGGTAGAATTTCGTACCATACCGTATGAATATACTACCAATTATCCTCCAGGTTATTTTAGGGCTGGGGATCCTGAATGTCTGGTTCGTCCGCAACGCCAAAGCCACCCGCTATCGGGGAGGCGATGCCGCCAATCTCAAAGAAGAATTCAGCAACTACGGGCTGCCTGAATGGGCCTTTTATCTGGTCGGCTTCATGAAGGTCGGGTGCGCTATCGCTCTTCTCGCAGGAATATGGTTCCCCGCACTGGTAACACCAGCAGCCGGCCTGCTGGCATTGCTCATGCTGAGTGCTCTCGGAGCGCACCTCAAGGTCAAAGACCCGGCAGTAAAATCGCTGCCGGCCATTGCGATGCTGGCAATGTGTGCCGCCGTTATCCTACTGCGATAGCGATTGATAGAATCCGTAACAAATCCAGCCGTTCAAAATCATAAAGGAGAAAGCGGGACTGGCCAGAAGAAGGCTGTCACGAATTTTCAATCGGACGCCGAAGCCGAGCAGCATTTGCAATGTAAGCCCACCTGCGGCAACCAGACCGACTAATGGTGCTATCAATCCAAGCAGCAGGCCGGCACCGCCGAGAAGCTGCAGAGTGCCGGTTACTATCCGATACTTTGCCAGCCCGTAGCGCTCGAACTCTGCAGCCATGCGTGCAGTGCAAACACAACTTGCGCCGTAAATGAGAAATGCGACCGCGGAAAACCAGATGAGTAAGGTGAGCATGCACTATAGCCTACGTCTCCCGGAGCCGCCTCAGCGGTTATCGCAAATCATCAATCGCCAGTATACAAGGGTGGTTCGAGCAAGTTCCCCGCCCATCGATCAGGCCAGGCATCTTCCCCGTTAGCCGCGCCGAGAAGCGCTCCCAAAACACTGCCCCGATGAGCATTATCTCCGCCGAGATTGGTATTTGCAATCAGCCCCTCCATGGGACGATCGCTGTACTTGAGAGCGAGGTAAATGACCGCAGGGACAGCCTGATTAACATAACAAGCTGTCGAAAGCTCTCTGCCGATAACTCTTTCGTCCTCTATATTGAGCCATTTCGAAAACGGAAATCCAAAGTGGGGATTGCGTTGAGCCGCACACTCTTCCTCTATCACTTCAACCAGGTCTCTCCCCCCGAGAACCGGCAGGATCAACGAGAGAACAGCCTCGGCCGCTGTGCGCATTTCCTTTCCCTGATGAGTCAGTGAAAGATGCTGCAGGGCATAGGTTTGTGCCATGTCAGGGTCATCCGCGTAGTAGAGAGCGACCGGCAACATCATGGAAAGGCCGCTGATATGCTTTTCCGGGACTGCGCATTCCATCGGGTCGATGCCCTTGCCCAAATTGGTGAAAAATCCCCGATGACACTCTTCTATGTAGGTGTCGCCATGTTTTTCAGGCGATGTGAGCAAGTTAACATAACGCTTCACATATTCGCTGGCATTGTATGCGCCGATCTGATTCATCATCTTCCACACCTCGGCGGCCAACTTCACCGTCAAAGTGTTCTCTCCGGCCCTGAGGTTTTGGTGATAATGAACATTTCGCTGCCCCCAGAAACGGCGTTGATCGCCGAGTATATCCAGCTCTTTACTTGGAGCGTCCCACCTCGACCTCCAGAATATGCTGTCGGGATGAGGGTTTCGAGGCGGCAGAAATTCAGTCACTCTGCCATAGTCCTGCTTCAGGGCGAACCGGTCGTAATACCAATGCACCGGCATAGCCAGTGCATCGCCAATCCACAAGCCGGAAAGTCCCGGGCGGACCTTCCCATCGGATTGTTTTGGGGGGATTAATGCTTTCATATATAGAATTAAACGTTTCGGGGGTGATTATTCGATGCACTTATTGACGTCTTTCACGAGGATGAGTGATCCAGCTCAACCCCTTCGAATTCTACCAGCACCCGAAGAGTCTCTTCGGCCACAGCCCACATCGAGGCGGTTTGACGGTGCAGAAAACCATGAATCTCCATCTGCAACACCCTGTTCGATAATCTCGACGAACTGGAAGAAGCACTCGCAACCCCATTGGAATCCTGTTGGAACGACAGATTTCTCATAAAATCTTTGATCGGAGATGGATGGATCCTCGATCAAGAAAACGCTTCCTGAGATCCTGAAAAATAGATAGCACTGAAATAACTGATAAATTGGTATAAACCATCCTGCGCTTGAAAAGCAGCGCCGCTTACCCCGGTAGAAACATCGCATCAATCTAGCTGCCGAAACTTCCTCCTTCAATGGACGGGAGATTCCGGCACTGCCGGTAAACCCGGAGAATCCAACCATTCGCCTCCAGAAAAACCGGCAGGCCCAGTGAAATGCCGAAAAAGGCCTGCCAAAATGGAATGAAGCAATCATCCGTATAGTGCTCCCGATCAAAAACCGAATGGCAAACGCTCGTCTGGGACGTCTAACCGCCTCCAGATTTCGCGTGACCTCCTCCTAAAGTGGAACTCGCCCTCCATGTTCACGCTCGCTGGAAGCCTGTAATTTAGAAGGATAGTTTCGGTTTTTGCATTCTTTTTCTACGATGAGCTTCGCTTTTAGTCTTTAAGCGAACCTGACCTCCGGGCCCACTGGCGTCATGGAGTTGGAATGTATGGATAGGAAAGGGGATATCAGGGGAAGGAGAAGAGCCGTGTGAAGTGGGAGTTTCACGCACGGTTCTGTGAGAGCCTGAGGGGAAGTTCCCCCCCGGGGCTACTCGACAGATACGATTGTTCTCCTGATTGTGATTTCGGCTGCTTTCCCTTTGATCGCAATTGAACATCTTAACGCTACGTAAAACGATCGTTGGTCATTTGCTTATTTAGGGAAAAGATTCAAGCCGCTTGCGGCCTTTGGGTTGAATGGGGTGCAACCAGTAGAGGTCACGGATTTCTATACAACTTCCGGGCAGCATTGAGATATCCCCCCATTCGTGGGAACCGAAGGCGGTCCCATCGGGTTTCGTGCCTCGTGCGGAGGAAGGTAAAACCACCTGGCTCGCCAATCGGGCTACGGCGGGGGCCACGCAGTTGGAATCTTGTCGTCCTCATGTTCGACCGTGCGACACCCAAAAGAGCCGGAGCTGTATTCAGAACAGATCCGGCCCCGGTTGACTTTTAACTTTCCAATCCCGGATTAATCTTTTACCCAACTGAACGTGTAGGTTTTTCCCGGCTGCATATTTGTGAATGCATCTTTTATACGGTACATGTTGGTATGAACTCCAAAAGTCTTGGCTTTACTCAATACAAGATCCTTTCGAAGCAGTTCGGTACGTTTGAAAGTGAATGATTGCGAAAACCCGCTACCTCCGCCTTCACCTTGCACGCCAACAGGGTTTGACGCAGTTGCTTTATCAAACAACAGAGCGCCCTTCCACCACATGCCTTTGGGTAAAATCAGATTTATCGTCACTTTATCTTTTCCCGCATTTCCTGCCGAAGCCGAAACTCGAACTTGATCGCCATCCGGCAATTTTTGCCCATTGAGTTGATGGAACAAAACGTTTTTATGCACGGCATTTGTTACCGATGGTATTGCATTAATTGCATCACTAATCACCTGGTTTTGTGCTTCCTGAGGCAATCTATTCCCAGCGCTGTCGCAAATATAGGTATTGTTAACGACAAACTGCCTGTCGCCAAGGCCGCAAACGTTTGGTCTGATACGGAAGAATCCTCCGGTACCAAAATTGGGGGACCAACTGTTTAGGCACTCCCAAAATTCCCCACCACTCGCATTCCTGCGAGTTTGATCGTTAGTGTTGTAACCGACTATCAAAATAGAGTGGAATTCACGAGGCGACATTGAGGTGGCACCCTGTCCCGTATAGATATAGGCTTTACTCTTTCTAAAATCATTCATTATCTCAAAGTCCGCAATGACAGGTCGATTTAGGAAAATCTCCTGACGTGCTGCGTTGTTTCCCGAAACAGATTTGTACCCGTCTGGACTGATGCGCACACCAAACCTGCGATCGTGCATAAACGGAATCGTTACTTGAGTCGCCGTCTGAAGGGCTGTTTGGATGTGCCATCCTTCTTCCCTTAGTTTACCGCCGTGTAGGTGAAACGTACTTGCATCGAGCATCCGGTAACCTCTGTCAGACAGCGTTTCGATTTCCGGCGCGCTATCGGAGTTTACCGTGTACCAGTTTCTCATTACATTCATTGCCACCGCAGAAGCAACCGCCCACGAAGTACACTCACTCGTTTGTTTTTGGTCGCCTACAGCGTCTACCCGGGATTGGCCCCAAAGGCTGTAATACGGATCGTATGCTTGAAGAGGAGCACCGCCAGTTGCCAGGCAAGCCAGCGTACAAATGGATAGTCGGACGAATACCGATTTTTTGATTTTATTGCCGGGTAGATTGATTTTCATTTCGTTGTTAGATTTTGATTAGATTGAACCCGCTTCGTTGTTTGAATGCGGGATAGAGTGTTTGGGTAAAAACCCGATCGCGGCTATGTGCTGCTACCGTTTACTACCCGGTCTATGGATGGAAGTTCTTTTCCCCGGCGACTTTTTCGAAAAAAGTTTTTCCGGGAGAAAAAGTCAGATGCGTATCCTAAAGGCCTCTAAGCTTCCTAAGACGCAGGAGCTGAAAACTCAGCCTGTCCGTCAAGCATGCGCAGCTCGAACTGGTAACTCTGAATCGAGCCCTTGCGGACGATGAAGTGCAGATCACCTTTTTCTCCGGATCCAAAGTAGTTTGAACTGATTTCCGGGATCTGATCGATGCTTCCGCTCCACTGAGAGGTGACTTCCCCGTCAATCTGAGCCACCAATTCGACTTTGTCTTTGTCGCGGACAACCCGAATCAAAAGTTCCTGAAGTTGATCATCGACGATGAAAGGCGTTTCTGCAGCCGGTCGAGTATGAGTGTCCAAAGATAAAAAGCCATGCAAGGCTCCGGCTTGTTGATATTCCTGGAGACGCAGGCCAACCGCCCGGTCTCCGAGAGGCAGTCGCCAGCCAATAAAATTGGGACGCTTGAAACCCTCAACCTGGGACTGAACCAATCGTGATCGCAGTTCGTAGGAGCCCTCGACTCGCCACGGTAGGCGCAGCCTGGTAAAACTTTTTTCGGCTACGTTTACGATGGCGTGCAAATCGTTTTCCCATGTGCCTATGATCCTGTCTCTTGCAGGATCGATTGTCGCCGTCACGTCAACCCAGCCGTCGTCAGGAATGATCTTGACCGGGGCTTTGATGAAATCCCCGTCCGGTTTAGTAAAGAATGAATCAATCGCCTCTTTTACATCCCAAATCCGCAAGATTCCGTCATCACTGGCACATGCCAGATTGGTTCCCGAAGGATTGAAGTCGAGTGACTGGGGAAACAGGGTTGGCCCCATCTGAGAATCGATCAAACGGGCATCAGGCCAATGCCACAACCTGACCTTTAAATCATCGGAACCTGTCGCGATAATGGGAAGACGGGGATGAAACCGAACGGCAGTTACTTCAGAATCGTGCGCGCGGAATTCATTAATCAGCTCAAGGGTGTGGGAGTCAAAAACCCGGATCCGCTTGTCACCACAGGCAAAAGCGAAATAGTTGGAATCGGGGGAAGCTTCGACATCTCTGACGATATAGGGCAGTTCCTTTTCTATCTTTTGACCTCCCGCTATGTCGCAACAGACAAATATATCGCGAAGATTATCCGCTTTCCGGGCTAACCCGTACATAGCAACGACACGGGTGTTGTCAGCAATCAGCGTCGTGATCCCCCGGCTTCTTTCATCCTGACTATAGAGGGATCCGTCACTGACCTCCAGGTCAAAGATCGTCTTGTTGGATTCGATGTCTATAACGCTGACACGCCCTTTCCAGTCGGTCACCGAAAACAACTTTCCATCAGTGGAGATACTGAAATCCGTGGTCCGTCGGTTGTAGCGTAAATCCCGAAACGTCGGTGTCCCCGCCACATCTGATACCACTCTGATGTAACGATGATGACGTTTGCCTAAAATTGCGATCCCCGCTCGAGGCGCCGAGTCAACCAGGTTGAGGCCTTCGGGACTCCACAGTGTTTTGGTGGGTGCCGGACCTTGAGAGGGACCTGGTGTCAGATCATCAAAAGATGCCGAGCCTGACCACAAAAGATCGTCTGTCTGATATCGAACCGATTGATCCCGGTGGTTTCGCACGATCGACTGACTGCGGTTTGTTCGCCGAACGATTTCCCGCCCTGCATTGATCTTCCATATCGAAAGATCTTCGCCCGCAGCAACCAGAATCCCGCTTTCGGGACAGTATGCGTGACCTTCTCCGTGGCCAAAACCGGCAATCGACCCGATTGGATATTTGGAGCCAATATCCCAGACCGTCCCTGAGAATTGATCCCGTGTCGCACCGAGAGTCAGTAAATGATTGCCACCTAAACCAATTTCAGCCGACGCCCAATGGCCCATGGTTTGCGCATTGATGACAGTCACCGTTTTCTTTAGTTTTGTGTCGAAAATATATACTTGGCCATCTGAGCCCAACCAGGTCAGCTGGTTGGGTTCCGGTCCTTTACGCAAACTCTGAATGGAGGTCACCGGATGTGACGCCTCCCATAGTGGTTCACTGTTAAGTGTGGTCACGCAAACCACCCGATTCTCTATCGTGCCTATAATGTGACCGTTCTCAGGATCGACTCCCCCAACAATAAAACCTTCCCGGGAATCAATCAATTCTCCGGTTAGGGCATTCCTCAACTCGGTTGTGGATCTCACCGGAAACAGAAGTTGGTGGTCCGGTGTAAAGCAGATAAAGTTCGGACGCCCCCGGGTCGGCCATGACGTCAACCGCTGCCGAGTTGTCAAATCAATGAGTTCGATGCAATGGTCTTTACGGCTTGCTCCTGCAAAGAGCGTCCCATCGTTTGATACCGCATCGGCACCGTAGTGATGATTGAGAGTCGGCAGTTTGTAATAAAATTTTCCGGTGGCGGCATTCAACAGGTAGACACCGCCAGATCCGTGCACCACAAACTGGCCGGGTGCGCCCGGAATATGGTGAGCAAACCTAATCAGACTGCGATCGTCCAAAGCAAAGCGCCGGAACGGGGTATCGGATAATTGATCCAGATAATCCCATTCCTGATTGCGTAAATCGGCTGGAACTTCGTTTAGATACCTCCTCAGCAGAAAAGGATTGTGCTCCCGCCGGGCCGCTTCCGCCAGAGCGATGTTTGATACTGCCAACGCCTTGCGGGTGGCTTCTTGTTCGTCCAACGCCACCTGCTTCGCTGACTCCGCTTCCTTTCTGGCCTCATCCGTTACCGCCAGTGCTTCGTTTGCTTTGATCAGGTTTTTTCTTGCTACCAATCCGAAATAGCTGGACATGCAGATTCCAATGATAAGCGTTGAGACGGCGGTGGCGATAAGGCCGGCCAACAATCTATTTCTCAGGCACCATCTCAGGGTGCGTTCATAGCCGCTCACCGGACGGGCTTCGATAGGTCTGCCCGAAACATAGCGGGCAAATTCATCGGCCAGCTCGCCGGCTGACGGGTAGCGTTTAATCGGATCTTTCTCGAGACACTTCAAACAGATTGTGGTCAGGTCCAGGTCCGCGTCAGGATTAAGTTCGCGGGGCGATACAGGGTTGTCATTGGTGACCATCTGCAACGTTTCTATCGTAGAACCTCCCTGAAAAGGTGCACGTTTTGTCAGCAGGAAGTATAGAATCGCACCCAGCGAGTAGACATCCGCCAGGGGGCCAACTTCCTGCATTTTTCCTTCAGCCTGTTCCGGTGGCATATAGCCGGGTGACCCCATCACCTGGCCGGTCAACGTCAGCGCATTGTCTTCAGACAGATTTTTCGCCAACCCAAAATCGGCAATCTTCGGCTGACCATCGTCATCGATCAGAATGTTTGCCGGTTTGAGATCGCGATGGACGATGTTTCGCGAATGAGCGTATTGAACTGCCGCAGCAATGGGCTGCATCAATTTCGCGATCCGTTCATTGTCTAGCGAAGCCGAATTTACGATATCGATCAGCGACCCACCACTAACCAGCCCCATGGCGTAGAAATGCTGATCATCGATTTCTCCGGTTTCGAAAACCGGGACGATTCCGGGATGATCCAGTTTTGCGGCAGCTCCGGCTTCCACGCGAAATCTTTGGATGTCCTCCTCTGAAGCAAGCTTTGCCGAGAGTATCATCTTCAATGCCACGGGTCGGTTCAGTGAGACCTGACGCGCTTCGTAGACCACTCCCATCCCACCTCGAGCGATTTCTCCCCGCAGTTCATAGTCCCCGAACCGGATGGGGGCATCATCGACTTTTTCCGAGGTGATTGCTTTTGATGATTCAATTTCCTCAGATTCAGGAATTTCATCGTCATCAGGAAACAGCGCCCGTGCGACAAGGCAGCGAGAGCAAAGACCGTCCGCAACGCCGGGCGTCAAAACAGATCCGCATTTCCGGCAGTTTGAATCGGTTTGATCGGTCTTTGGCACGATACAAAAGAGTTCCGGTTAATTTGAAAGCGCCGCAAGCAGTTCCATAATTTCGTTTTCCACATCCTCTTCGTTCTCCACTGTTTCAGCGATTTCATCCCTGAAACAACGGGCATAGCGATGGCGGAAACGGTGAATAGCCGTTCGTACTGTGTTCACTCCCATACCGAGGTTCGCAGCGACTTCGGAATAGGGAACCGTGCCTTTTTCATCGACAAGGAACGGTTTGAAAGCTTCGAATTGATCTATCTTCTGTGCGGCCCGGAATTCCCTTTCCAGTCGCTCCATGACTTTGGAAATCACGGTTTCGGCCCAAATTCTGTCATAGGCTTTGTCGGCAGACAGGTCGGTGGCTACAGGTTCCTGAGCAAACCGCTCCCGCGCATCTTCGGCATCCAGACGAATCACGGTTATCCCGCCGCCCCTGCATTGCGCCTGATCATGGCGCCATTGATTCTGTATATACCGGTCGAGACTTTTCAGAAGGAAATTTCGAAAGCGGCCGCGATCTTCGTCCGCGTCGTTGAATGAATCGCGGGCCAACATCCGCTCAAAAAAGCCCTGAGCGAGATCCTGGGCATCTTCATGGCTTTTGCCTTTTCGACGAATAAAAGCGTAAAGAGGATACCAATACTGCTGACAAAGAGCCTCAAGAGCCGCGCGGCGATCGTCTTCGCTGCCCGCGTTGAGCTTGAGGATCATTGACCACCGAGTGGTTTGAAAGACTCCCGCAGGTTGAGTTTCATCTTCGTAAGACATTGATTAAAAGGATGAAACTCTACCAGAAATCGCGGAAAATCCAATTCCGATAGTTTGAATGGAATTCGCTGATTCAATAATTCTCAGGGGATCGGCATGCCCCGAACAATACACGACCCCGTACACTCGCTGTTGAAGAATGTCCGCTCCACGTTATCCATATATTTGCACCAAACAGGGAGCACTTTGATGACCCCGGCGACTTGTCGCACGATGTCGATGAGTATCTGGCCAGCCTTGTCGAGAAGTTCGATGAATGGATAAAAGAAGATCTATCGGATCTACCAAACCTGGACGCCTCTTTCACAATCAGGCAAAAGGTCGATCCTCATGAAGGAATCCTTACTTACGCATCGGAAATCGGTGCCGATTTGATCGTAGTTGGTGACCGATAAATCATGGGGCTATTACAAGCGCGCCCATTTACACGCCAACGGACTGGGGACCTCGTCACTCGCCATGATTTTGGTGATAGCGACTTGTAGCGGGGTTAATCACAAGTGGCGGTGGTTCACATCTTTGGGTCCCGGGATCGGTTCTCTGGGGTACTCTCTATTCTGGCTGTTTGCCGGACTCCGTGCGCCGGGCCTCGGAGGCACAGGTGCCGCAAAAGACTCTCTCGAATGGTTGACAGTCCCAAACGCTGGTCTTTTATTATTGGGAGTGCTGTCCGTGATTGGGATCGTGATCAAATCAAACAAAAGCGAGTGATTTTGTAGGTAGGAAACTTGCAGGGAGTTCCGATTTTGGTGATTTGGCACAGCATAGAGGACTCCCCGCCCCCCCTCGGGGATCGATAGAGCAAATTGCTTGTTCAAGACTGAAATTAAGCCGCTT
>JARGOZ010000227.1:2762-11666 GCA_029213025.1 Verrucomicrobiales bacterium | reverse complement strand
GAAAGTCCGAGGAGTGCCGAGGGTGATGCTGAAAGTCAATGGCTGGTGATCGACTATGTGGATGTGATTGTGCATATTTTTCATAAAGATAAGCGCGACGTTTACTCTCTCGAAGATCTATGGTCCGACGCTCCGAGGGTAGAATACGACTTTTTGATCGAGCCCCATGAAATGGAGGCCTGAACACACTTTTTCCTATGCGTGTCGAAGTCGTGAATACCGGAACCGAGCTTTTGCTTGGCAAGGTGATCAACACCCATGTTGCCTGGTTCGGTAACGAATTGTTCAAACTGGGAGTCCGTATTCAGCGGCAGACGACGATTCCGGACGGGGATGAGATCCGGACTGTTCTCAAAGAGGCATTTCCGAGGTGCGACGTCATTATCATCACGGGAGGCCTTGGACCTACAAATGATGACGTGACCCGGGAAGTCGTCGCTGATATGCTCAACCGGGAACTGCAGCTTGATGAAGCGATTCTACGTAACATCCAGCAAATGTTCGTCAGTCGGGGGCTGAAACCCAACCGTTCCAATGACCGTCAGGCTATGGTTCCGGAAGGGGGTGTTGTTCTCGATAACCCGAATGGAACAGCTCCCGGCCTGTATATTCCGGCAACGGAACAGAGTCCGCACCTGTTTTTACTGCCGGGACCACCGAGAGAACTCAAGCCCATGTGGACCAATCTCGTCTATCCGAAAATTGCGGAAATGCCCCGGCCTGAGACAGCTCCGGAGTTGTTTCGTAACTTTCGAATCTATGGAGCAGGGGAGTCTTCCATTGCCGGATTCCTTGAGCCGAAACTCGATGGGTTGGAAGGGCTGGAACTCGGATATTGTGCGCGCCTTGGGGAGGTTGATGTCAGACTGATCGGCTCAAAAAGCGCAGTCGAAGAGGCGTCTTCAAGTCTCCGCGAAGAATACCAGCGAAAAATTGTGACGGAATCGGAGGATTCCATCGCCCGGGTGGTAATTGATCTGCTTGCGGAAAGAAATCAGACAGTCGCCACGGCCGAGAGCTGCACGGGTGGTTTGATCGCCAGCACAATCACGGATGAAAGCGGATCGAGCGATGTGTTTCACAGGGGCTATGTCACCTATTCGAACGAAGCCAAGTCGGCTTTGCTCGGCGTTGCCCCGGAAATTATCGAAGCGAACGGAGCTGTAAGTGCCGAAACAGTCCAGGCGATGGTAGAGGGCTGCCTCGAAAACAGCGGGGCGGATCATGCGGTAGCCGTCAGTGGTGTTGCCGGACCTACCGGCGGAACGGATGAAAAACCGGTGGGAACCGTTTATGTCGGCGTGGCCTCCCGAAACGGGGAAACTTTTGTAAAAAAATATTTTTGGCCGTCAGAGAGAATTGCCTTTAAGACGAGGGTTTGCCGACTTGTTTTGGATTTACTCCGTCAAAGAATCCTCGGGTTCCCGCTCGAATAGTGAGGTTTTTTGGTGTATAGGTCGTTTCCGGAGAGCTGCTTCGGAGCTAACGGTTTGCGACAGCGATTTCTTCAAAAAGAATCCGGGTTGAACCGTTTATTATCATTAGTGCTGACTGACTTGGTAAATTACCGGATGAGATTTTTACGAAATGGATTTTTGGGCATTTTGCCTCTGGTTTTCGGTTTCGTGGTTATTGGCACTCCGAAAGTGGAGGCGCAGTTGTTCGAAGGTAAGCTGCCAAGAATTTTTAACCGCGAACGTGAGGACACTGGACCTACTCCCATCACCCGTGATACGCCGGATATTGTATTTATTCGCGACTACGGGACTCCAACCCCCTATTCCACGAAGATTCAAACGGTCAAGGGGCATCAGGTTTCGTTCTACATTTACGCCAAAACCAAGACTCCCGGGATGCGGGTGGAGTTTCTTGTCAGGCAATTTCCCTCGGCTGGAAAGCTGATTTCCATCATAAGTAATCAGGAAAATCGCAGCTCGGCAGAGGTAACTTACATCGCGGATCCGAATTCCGGCGCAACAATGGATGCCTTTACCTTTGCAGCGCGGTATCCCGGCGGGAAATACTCGTCCGTCGCCCGATGTTCAATTGAGATCAAAGATGCCCAGGCTTTGATTGAAGTGACTCCGACAGCGGAATTTGGCAAGTTACTTGTGGGTGAAAAGCAGGAACGGGAAATCAAGATCACGAATCGGGGCAATGCTCCCTATTCCACCACTTTAAACCTGCCTCCGCCATGGAAAGTCGTGTCCCCCGGGAAAGGCAAATTGCAACTTTCCCCCGGATCGCAGGAAAATGTGGTGTTGGAATACAAACCGACATTCGGCGGGCCATCGAATTATGATTTGATTCTGAACCGGGGAGAAAAGGGCACGTGTAAACTGGCCGGCGAGGCGGTGGTCCCTTTTTATATCACCGGCGAAGAATGGGAACTGAAGGTGAATCCGGAAACGGGCAGGCGGGAAGGAGATGTCATCGTAAAAAGTAATCACACCCGTCCGTTTGAAGTCTTTCTCCGTTCCAGTGAGAGATTAAAGGTTAAGACTTCCGAATTTACGGTGCTGTTGCCGGAGAAAGAAAACCGGATTCACTGTTATCTCGAAGAAGACGACGTCATGGCTTTTGACGGCGGACTCGAGATCAAGATGAAGCAGGGATTTAAAGAAGTGACCAGTGTGTTCGCGAATACCGTTCCTGCCAACCTTGTCGTAGATGTTCCCGGGCAACTCGGGCATGAGGTGATCAATTTTGGCAAGGTGACCGCAGGGCGGAGTGCCGAAAGAGGTATTCTTCTAAAAAACAAAGGAGGAGAACTGATGCCGCTTGACGTCTCGGTATCCGAACCTTTCCGAGTCCTGACAAACACCGATCGCCAACTGGTGCCGATGGAGTCCCTGCCGATTTCGATCGGGTTTTATCCTCATAAGTCTGACCGGGGCGCCGCCGACCAAATGTTAACTCTACGAACTCACCGACAGGAGGTGAAGATTCGTCTGGTAGGAAACTCGCTTCGACCGCCGGGTGCTCCCCGTGACCGGTCTTCGTTGGTTGCGGCCGTTACACCTCCGCCCAAACCGGCTGACACCCCGGATCCGGATCCATCTTCAGCAACTGTGACTCCTCAGATCGGAAATTCTGCGAAATCCCCCGGGGTATCTTCGCCCGACCGGCTGAAGCCGGACCCGGCTCCGCCGAGTATTGATTTTCCTCTGGGAAACACTAACTCGAACAATCTCGATGATGTTTCCGTTTCACCTCTCGGAATCGTGACGAGAGGGATTGTAGCCCGTGAACTGGCACCCGGGTTGAAAAGTGCGGAGGACTTTGAGTTACTGAACGCTAAAGCGAGGCTGCTGCAATTTGGGTGGACTGCCCCGAAAGGCTCGGAGATCGATGAGTTCGAACTGGAGATGCGAGGGCAGAGAATCAATCCGGTGACATCAGCGCTGGAAAGCGTATGGGCGCCTTATCCCGGCGTAGAATATGAGAGGATTGGTCGCCTCGTCAAAGCGACTGTGCCTAATCTGGATCCATTCGCCTACTATGAGTTCCGGGTGTTCACGATCGATCAGAACGGGAGGTGCTCACCTCCGTCGCTGGCGTTTGGTGCCCGGACAACCCGGACTATGGACTGGACTTACATCTACGCCGGACTTGGTGTGATCCTGTTGGGATTTCTCGTTTGGGCGATTCGAAAAATCTTTCTGGACCGCCGGGGTGAAGTCTACCGTTCGGAATTCGTGACCTAGAACGAAACTTCGATTCCGAGGATGGCTAATCGCGCAACGATTTCGTTTTCAATGGATTCATAATCTCGGGCCCGTAACAGAGATGGACGGGCCCGGTCATTGGCGATTTGAAAGAGATTGATTGGAGAATCGATTTTCCGATTCTTCAGCATTTGGCTCATTGTCGGTTCAACCGGCAGCTTCGGAGGCTTCGGTTTGCTACCGAGTTTGATCAAGTCACTCCCGGACAGGCCCTCGCTTAGCTGAGAATTATATTGGTCCACCTTCGAGTTGTAAGCCGTCACGGCGCTTTGGTAGCTGGCAACCTTTTGCCGGTAACTTTCGATTTCCTCATTGTATTGTAACACCCTGGAATTGTAGGAGTGGACTTCATTGTTGTAGTCGGTAATCAGTCGATGGGTGTCATTTTTCGCCTGATCGAGGAGAAAGAGGTAGGCAGCGATCGGTGAACCCGGGGCCTGAGGTTGATCGAGATGCATAAAGTAATAAGTATAAATCAGTGATGAAGCGTAATCGTTGGTTTGGCCGTTCCAGTCGTTGCGGCTTCGGTCCAGCAGGTGTTTGAGCCGCGGAAGTCTGATTTTAAGAGAGCCGTATCGGGTCAGAAGACGTTTTTTTAGACCGTCGGAAGCTTTGTGAAAGTTGTAGACACCGTTTTCGTAGGGAATGGAAGCCATGTATTCGGCGAAGCCTTCGGAAAACCATATCGGCACCAGAGGAAGCCGGTCGTGCATCAACTGGTGGGTTATTTCGTGGATGAGAGTCGATGCGTCACTGGAATGATGCAGAACCATACGACCGTCTTTCTTTTTGGCACCGAGCTGATCGTAGGGAACGATAATGGATTTCGACACTGGATCGTAGACTCCGGCAATTTTATCAGGGGTGGTAATTTCGGGGCTTTTCCGGAGGAAAGTCTGAAAGCTTTCTTTGGTGACAAACCGGGCCTTGAATTTGTTCATTCCTCCCGGGGGCGTTGCATCGAGTCCGAGCGGCAGGGAGTGAATTGCCTCCCGGGTTGCTTCGAAGATCTGAGCCGCTTCGCGAACGAAGTTTCGGGAAATCGTCTCTTCATTTTCGAATTGAAACCAATCTGTTTCGAAGACCGCCGGGCCACCGGACACGACGATATCCATATCCTCAACCATTACCTGATGAGGCATTACAGTGGGTTGAAACTCAAAGACATCTGCCACGCTTAGTTCGAAAACAAAATTCTGATCCTCGGTCGAAAGAGTTTCGAGTCCTACAGCTGCTTCCCGGCCGTTTTGGAGCCGGAGACCGACCAGGCCCTCGCGGAAATAGAGAAATTCGGCGACAATGTTCCGCCCGCTTTGGTCGGTCCAGGTTCTGGACGCAAGGCCCGGAGTTTGCGCTGGGAGCCAAAGCCGGAAAAACAGTGTGATCAACACGATGGTGATCCGTAATCTCATCGATGGTTAGCGAATCAAATTCCTCGACATAGCATGCCATAACAAATGCGCAAATGTCGAGCCTGCAAATTTTCAAAAATTGAATGCAACAATTCAATTGCATCATGGGAGCACGGTCGGTATTAGTCGAACCGTGATGAACGTTCCAGACAATCTCAGGTTTATGCCCTCTCATGAATGGGTGGATGCATCCGATCCTGACTCATACAATATCGGGATCTCCGATCATGCTCAGGCAGAACTCACGGATATCGTATACCTTGAGTTACCTGAAACAGGACGAATCGTTGAAAAAGGTGAACCTGTGGCAGTGATCGAATCAGTCAAAGCCGCCAATGACATTTATGCCCCGGTCAGTGGTGAAATTATACGGGTCAACGAACCGCTCGGGGAAGCTCCGGAACCCGTAAACGAAGATCCTTTTGGTGACGGATGGATGTTTCAAATTAAACCATCGAATCCTTCCGAACTGGAGGAGTTGATGGATTCCGCTTCATATCGTGAGCACATTTCCTGAGCGATCAAACTTTGCGGGACGTCATCTCGGGCCTGTGTCAGATGATGTGGATACCATGCTGTCGAGCATGGGCGTTGCGACCCTGGATGAATTGATCGACCAGGTTGTCCCCCGGGCGATTCGGCTTCGGCAGGAAATGAATCTACCTCCGGCGAGGTCCGAACATAATGCGTTGGCGGATTTGAAGCAAACAGCCGGGAAAAATGAAATTTGGAGTTCATTTATCGGCGAGGGGTATTACGGGACGATTTTACCTCCTGTAATCCAGCGCAACGTTTTGGAAAATCCCGGATGGTACACGGCTTATACCCCCTATCAGGCGGAAATATCACAAGGCAGACTGGAGGCGTTGCTAAATTTTCAGACTCTGATTTGTGAATTGACGGCTCTACCCGTAGCCAATGCCTCGTTACTTGACGAAGCAACTGCTGCAGCGGAGGCAATGGCCATGGCTGCCGGGGCAAAACCGGGAAGAAAGAAGTTTTTTGTCAGTGAAGACTGTTTTCCGCAGACTGTCGATGTTCTTAGAACCAGAGCGGAACCCGTGGGTATCGAATTAATCGTTACCAACCTGGATCAAATCGATTACGAGGCTGAAGGCAACGATATGATCGGGGTGCTCGTGCAGTATCCAAACGCAAAGGGAGAGATTTCTGACTTTTCCATTCTCACAGAAAAAGTCCATGAGGCAAAGGGCCTTGTTATAGTTGCGGCTGATATTCTTGCTCTGACAATTCTGAAGCCTCCTGGAGACTGGGGGGCTGACATCGCGGTCGGCAGTGCTCAGCGGTTTGGTGTGCCAATGGGATTCGGGGGGCCGCATGCTGCCTATATCGCCTGTTCTGACGCTCACAAACGACGCCTTCCCGGGCGCCTGGTGGGTGTTTCCAAGGACTCCGGCGGTCGACCTGCTCTGCGCCTTTCTCTACAGACACGCGAACAACATATTCGTCGCGAGAAGGCAACCTCGAACATTTGCACCGCTCAAGTTCTGCTTGCCGTGATAGCGGGATTCTATGCAACATACCACGGTAGATCCGGGCTCCAATACATTGCGGGTAGGGTTGCTGCCGCGACGAAATGCGTGGGTGATGCGCTAACGGCTGCAGGATATACACTGAGTGCGAATAATTATTTTGATACTCTGACCATCGAATGTAGTCCGGAAGAGGCCGGGGGAATTGTCGCAAAGGCCGCTACGGAGAAAATCAATCTTCGCATCGACCCGGACGGAATCGGGATTTCTCTGGACGAAGAATCGGTTTTCTCAGGTGCCTGGCAGAAGCTTTCACGGGTGTTCGATATCGACGCCTTCGAGGAAAAGCAGAGCCTGGCTGTTCCGGAATCTTTCCTGCGGAGTGATGATTTCCTGTCCCAGTCTGTGTTTAACACCCATCACACGGAAACGAGGATGTTGCGGTATCTGCGGCGTCTCGAAGGCAAGGACATTGCGTTGAACTGGAGCATGATCCCTCTTGGTTCGTGCACGATGAAGCTCAATTCAACGTCTGAAATGCTTCCTCTCAGTTGGCCCTCTTTCAACGCAATTCATCCATTTGCTCCGGTTCAACAGGTCGGAGGATATACGGAGATGATTGAGCAACTTGGTGACTGGCTCAGTGAGATAACCGGTTTCGCCGGCGTCAGTCTGCAGCCCAATGCCGGCTCCCAGGGGGAATATGCCGGACTCCTCGCGATCCGGCGCTATCATCTTGAAAACGGCGATGCGCATCGCGAAGTATGTTTAATTCCAACATCCGCGCATGGAACGAATCCGGCCAGTGCGGTGATGGCAGGGATGAAAGTCATCCCGGTGAAATGCGATGATCAAGGGAATATCGATGTCGGAGATGTGGCGGAGAAAGCGGGAAAATACGCCGATTCACTTTCCGCGTTGATGATTACCTACCCGTCTACGCACGGAGTCTTTGAAGAAACAGTGACGGAAATTTGCGAAATTGTGCATCGTCACGGTGGTCAGGTATATATGGACGGGGCGAACATGAATGCCCAGGTGGGGCTTTGTTCGCCCGGTGCCATAGGTGCCGATGTGTGCCATTTGAACCTTCATAAAACATTTTGTATTCCCCATGGCGGGGGAGGTCCGGGCGTAGGACCGATTGGAGTAGCTAAACACCTCGTGCCCTTTTTACCCGGACATCGATATGGTAAAGACGAGTCCGGGGTAGTCTGTGCGGCCCCGTTTGGAAGCGCGAGTATTTTGACCATATCGTGGATGTATATCGCTATGATGGGACCGGACGGGCTGACTGAAGCGACCCGCCGTGCCATATTGAACGCCAACTACATCGCCCACCGGTTACAGGATTACTTTCCGGTGCTATACCGAGGAAAAAACGGCTATGTCGCTCATGAATGTATCATCGATCTTCGCCCTGCGAAGGAGGAGACCGGTATCGATGTGGAAGATGTAGCCAAGCGTCTTATCGATTTTGGATTTCACGCTCCGACGATGTCATGGCCGGTCGCGGGAACACTTATGATCGAGCCGACCGAGAGCGAAGATCTTGCTGAACTGGATCGGTTTTGCGATGCGATGATTGCGATTCACGGGGAAATCAAATCCGTAGGTGCCGGTTCATTCGATGCCAATGATAATCCTCTGAAAAATGCGCCACACCCGGCTGAGGATATCATCTCCGGGGAATGGAGTCATTCCTACACCGGCGAACAGGCCGCTTATCCAGTCGCGTGGGTAAGAGAACGGAAATTCTGGCCCCCAGTATCGCGTATAGATAACGTTTACGGCGACCGGAATCTGGTTTGCACCTGTGAAGGGATGGAAGCTTATTCGGCTGATTGAGGTTGAATTTCGATCATCTGATCCGGCTTCAAGCCTTCCGGAAGAACGTGCGTTACGACCACAATACCAGCCCCGGCTTTCTTTGCCAGTTCGATGGTCTTGATGACATCTCCGACTGATTCGTCATCAAGTGAAGCAAATGGCTCATCGAGCATGAGAAAAGGTCGTTGGCTCAGCAGAGCCCGGCAGAGGGCGAGTCTATACTGTTGACCGACGCTCCAGTTTCGACCTCGATCCGCCAGGCTGGTGTCGAGACCGCCCCGGCGGGTTACTGTTTCCTCCAGACCCACCGCTTTGATGACCGACATCATCTCCACATCAAAAAGCTGTGTATGACCGAGGCTGATATTCTCCCGAATCGTGCCTACGAACAAATAGGGCTGTTGTTCGACAAACGCACAAAGGGATTTGGGGATCATCGGC
>JARGOZ010000227.1:0-2752 GCA_029213025.1 Verrucomicrobiales bacterium | reverse complement strand
AGCAGCGTCGATTTTCCGCTTCCCGAGGGGCCTTTCATCACAACGATTTCTCCACGATTCACCACAAAGTCAAAATCTCTCACCACCGGTGGCGAGTCCCCGTACCGAATTTCAATACCGTCTCCGCCTATCGCCTCTGCACCGGTAACACCCCGCAAATCGTCCTCGTCACGTAATTTGCCGGAGGAATCGTAGATCACAGACGCCAGCCGGCCTCCCTCAATAAAAAAACGGTTCCAGTCAAATGCCGCCGCGACCAATGTCTTGGCTGCATTAAGAAAAATATTGATGAAGAAGGGGTATACCAGGGCGTCGGTGACGGTTAGTGAATCACCGGTAATTCGAAACGCCACGAGGGTGAGAATCAGAGTGATCACAATCTGGGAAATCATTTCGTTTAGGCCCATCAGTCCCGACATTATCTTGATGATGCGCATACCGGCGGCTTTCAAATTTTGCAGCTGCTGATTGAGATTGTGACGGATCGATTCTTCGCCGCCAAAACTGCGTATCGTCCGTAAACCCTCGAACGACTCGATAATGGTTTGGAAGATTCCCCCTTCGATTTCCCGCGCTTCACCGAGAACCGGTGCCATCTTTTTTTGGGAGAAAACATTAAACCAGCCGAGGAACAAAGCGGAAACAACCGGGATCGCCGCAATCCAACCACTGTTGACCGCAAATAAGATGGCCGAGCCGAGAAGGATTGTCAGATTCCGGATTTGGCGCGGCAGTGAGTCGGAAAGGAAATCTTCACAACTGGACAGGTCGGATGTCATGCGAGTCATCCAGTCGCCACGTTGCGCGTCATCGATGCGCTCCAATTTCGATTCCAGCAGACTGGCCAGCGCATCGTTCCGCAAGTTGATACTGATTTGAATCCTCAACCATTCAGCGAGGACTCCGCTGAGGAAGAGACCAACCCAGAGACAAATTGAGATTATGACTCCGAAGATGATGAGTTCCTGCAAAAAACTCCTTCCGGACACCTCATCAATTCGAGTGACTGTTTCAGTGAAATATTTGAGAAAATACGGCGGCAGCAAAAATACCGATGCAAGTAACATCGAAAGGGGAATCCAAAGTTTAAACTTCCATCCAAGCTCTGCGGTGGTGGATTTCAGTAATTGGAAACTTTCTTCGCGGAAATTTTCAAGCGGAGCCGAAACGGGTCCATTAGAAAAATCTTTGGAGTTTTTTTGCATAAAAATGAAACACGTTCGTCTGCGTTGTACGGATGAACTTTTCATCCATTCAAAAAACTTGCTACTAATTATGAAAAATTCTTCACTCGCTGCAAGGGTCAAGGCTGTTCGCCGAAAACTATATCTAACAATGCCCCTTCAAGTTCGGGTTGAGCGAGTGAGAAGAGAAATTTCCTTCAGAGAAAAAGAATCCGCTGCGGGTAGGTAGATTCGCTGCGGTTCAATTGATTTTCACCTACACACACCATCTACTACAGTATTGCTATGACTACATCTTCTGCGGAGCCATCCGTATCTCTACCACTGGTCGAATTAAGCCCGGATGAAGAATATACTCCGATGTCGCTCGGGTTACTGGTGATTCAGCCAAGTCCGTTTTGTAATATCAACTGCGATTATTGTTACCTGCCCGATCGAACCGACAAGCGGCGGATGGAATTTGAAGTGTTGGATACGATTATGAACAGGGTGTTCGGCAGCGGCCTCGTTCAACACCCGTTTACCATATTGTGGCATGCCGGCGAACCACTTGCTGTTCCGTTGCAGTGGTACGAGAAAGCATTTGAGATTATAAACAGCTACCCGGGTGCGAAAGAAAATATTCAGCACAGCTTTCAGTCGAACGGAACTCTGATCAATGATAAGTGGTGTGAGTTTATCAAGAAACACAATGTAGAGATCGGCCTCAGTATCGACGGCCCGGCTCATATCCATGATTTTCATCGCAAAACGCGCAAAGGCGAGGGGACGCATGCGAAAGCCATGCGGGGGCTGGGATTCCTCAAAAAGCACGGCATTAAATTCGGGGTGGTTTCGGTAGTTTCCAATGAAGCCCTTGGTCATGCCGACGAAATCTACGATTTCTACAGGGCTCACGAAATCTCCGGAGTGGGCCTCAATATCGAAGAGGTGGAAGGTGCGAACACGGCTTCTTCCCTCGAGGTTCAACAGGCAGAGGAAAAGATTCGCAGGTTTTTGAAGCAAATGTACCTGCGAAACAAGGCTGAAGGCTTTCCGATTCATATTCGGGAGTTCGAAACCGCACGGGAAAATATTGTTCAACCCGAAATCAATCTTCACCCCGATGGAAGCTACGCGAATCTTGAATCGGAACCCTTCAGTATGATCAATGTTGACTGTTTCGGGAATTTTTCTTCATTTTCCCCGGAACTTCTGGGTCAACCCACGGAGAAGTACACGACATTTAATTTCGGGAACGTTCTATCCAATCAGATTTTTGATGCCACTGCGAACAAAGTGTTTCAGCACGTCCTTTCCGATATCGAAAACGGTAATAAAAAATGTGCGGACAGTTGTGAGTTTTATTCGTATTGCGGAGGCGCTTCGCCCTCGAATAAATACTATGAAAACGGAACCTTTGACTCGTCTGAAACGATGCATTGCCGGTCAATGATCCAAATGCCCATGGAGATTGTTTTGGAGGATTTTGAACTGGATATGGGGCTCACACCGGATGGGTGAATACGACAAATTTCAAGCCGGACGATATGCTGTATCTCTGCGCTTATTTATACATAACTAATACA
>JARGOZ010000226.1 GCA_029213025.1 Verrucomicrobiales bacterium | reverse complement strand
TTGCGTTCAAATATTTCCGCCTGCCCTTCGAGTCATAAGCACTGTGATCCATTCTTCCTCACTTAACTGTTTACAGGCATTATGTTTCATAAATGGTTAACAATCAGTTTATCGATAGCGTTTTTACTTGCGTCTCAATCCGGAATTCAGGCACAAGATGAGGCGGGATTTCGTTTCAAATCGGCTCAGACAAGCATGGCCGGGATATTCAGGCAACTCGCTGAATCTCTGGAACAGGAAGGGCATCCGGGGCCTTACTTGAAACACGTGAAAGCTGAGAATGAGCGCATCGCCGCAAAATACCGGGCGAAGTTCGGACGGGAGATGACGTCTTATCTGCCGAAATACATGACCGAAGATTACATCAACGGACTTTGTCAGCAATGGAATGATCTGTCCCCAAAATTGAAACTGGCCAAGCTGGCCCGGGAATCAGGCAGGCTCATGCAGCTCGCGATTGAAGGTGAAAACAGCAAAGGAACATCGCTAATCGTGATTTTCAATGATCATCAGGATCGGGTTTATCAAGACATGACATCCGGCGGAAAACGAAATGTTGGGTTTGAACAACTGAAACGGAAAATTCTGCAGGTCGCATCCGGGAATGAAGCGGAAATTTTGGCCGAAACGGAGAGCAAATTATCGGCAAGCGAACGGAGAGAGTTCACGCGGCTTCTTTCCAGGCCAAAATTCAGCAAGGCGGATTTCGCAGCTCTGGAGCGATTCTATGATGGGCCGCATGACCGCCTCAGCGAATACGGCAAATCCCTTCTCTCAGCGCGTATCTTCGCAGGACAACGAGGGCAGGGCGTCCCGCAATCCGATGCGGTAAAATACTCTGCAGCTCTCCAGAGCGAGTTTGAGACGCTTTTCGGGAAGCTCAGGGATCAGTTATCGCCGGATTTTGCAGTGGAACTCATCGCCTGGCTAAACGGGGTCAATGAAGAGATTCTGAAAATGATGGCCTTTGAATTCGAGATGGGACTCATGGATGATAGCCTTCGGTAAGCAATTTTACCACAGACTAAATAGACAATTCAGAAAGTTGGGATTGCCTGTTTGAAGTTAACTCCACTGGTGTAGATGATTTTTCAGCTTCAGTAGCTTCGCCTATGCCGTCCAGTTCTTCGCTTTTTCGATTAGCTGCTTTTTCCTTCTCTTCGAGATTGGTCGAAATTGAAACATTCTCTTTGAAGCTGTCACGGTTGAGGATCTGAGCCGCCCTGCCGGAATCTCCGGATTGATACGCTGCCAGAAACTCTTCACGGTCTTTTTCCGGAATCTGTTTCAGATTGTCCGGTATTTGATGCGGATCGGAAAGCATTCCGAAAAGCCTTTCCATCTCTTTTTCGCGAATTCGGCTGGGAAGGTCAGTAAATTGATATTCACCCTCACGTATCCCCTGCCAGACGCGCAGGGACATCTCGCTTTGCCCACGTTCCGAAAGACGTTCATAGGCTGAACCATAGAATTGATCAAGCTCATCAAAATCCTCTCGCGTGAAGAAATCTTTCGCGAGGAAGGAACCGTATTGAGCCCTTTCGGAAGCGGTCAGGCGAGTTTCATTTTGCACCATATAACCCGCTACGAGGTTCTGGTATCGCTCAGCCTCTTTGCGCTCTTTCTCGCCCCCAGTACAGCTCACGTCCTGCTCCAGCGCTCCGATACGCTTTTCGGCAACGGCAATTTCCGCGCCCACCAACATGTTGGTGGAAAGAGAGCTTACATCTCTCTTTCCAAATAAATCCTGAAGCTCTCTCACGCGCGCTTCCAGCCCGGCCAGCTCCACCTCATCAATTCCCGTAAATTCCACCAATCAATAATCCTCCAAGAATATTATACCACCCAAATATTACAGTTTTATTAAAAAAATAAACATACCTGTTGTAATAATCATATTAGCAATGCATAATATAGCAAAAAAAGGAGTAGCCTCATGGAAGATAATGAGAACAAAGAAGTTGGCGAATTCGAAGAAACCCTCAAAAAATTAGCTGAAATAGAAAAAAACAACAATTTCCTCGGGGTTAGTGTTCAAACGTCCAGCCCGGAACCCCTGCCTTCAAAAGATCTCGCTGACTACGCTTTGGAGGCAACTATCTCATTTAAAAAAGTGCTAAGAGAGCGAAAAAAAGAACGTTCTGGAAAGGCTAGATGACTTTCTACTTGCAATTATGTTCATCTAGCTTACGCAACTTAATTCCCTCAGTAATCGGAAATTAGTAGTGACCAATGAGCCAAAAATCCTTTAATGAAAAGATCGAAGAGATCAAGGAAGTTGAAGTAGAAAACAATTTCGAAGGCGTTAGCTTGAGTGCGGAGGACAATGATGTCCCAATTCCCCCAAGCGAATTGGCAGACTATGTTTTGGAGGCTAATCAGGCCTTTGCGAAAGTGCTCAAGGATCGTAAAAGGCAAAAAAGACTCGATAGTCAGCAGGCTCGGAGAAAGTAAAATCATAGGCTTTCTTTCAATACTATGCCGTCCAATAGTCATGGGCACAGTGATGGTGCTGATGGTGATCTTTCTACAAATTGGGAAGGGGATCCCGAATCCTGGGACCATGTTGTGGAAGACTGGGCCGAGCATTGTCGACCGTACTACAAGACGTTCTTTGTAGAACCTTCTCTGGAGTATTTTGCACTGGATCACTACTTGTGTGTACCTCTTTTCGACGATTCATTAAATAGATATAATGGGACTGAGATACTGCTCCTTGGTGCAAAACAATCGACCTCTAGGGTTTTTGCATCAAATAATATTGAGGGCTCTAGTCCAAAGCAATGTTTTATCTACCTTGATCCTCAAATTGTTGATAAACCTTATTCCAAGCGAAAGGAAATTTTAGCCCACGAGTTTGTTGAGTTGATTATCGGGTTAGAGGGGCACGTCCGAGGAAACTCACGTTCGACGGCAAATAATATAAATAAGTGCAAGCTATCAAATCAATTAAATCAGAGGTCTATCTGGCAAGACAGTATTCACTTCGAGAATTTTCTCAACCAAGTTGTCTGTAAATTATTGGTGTCAGAGCAATCTTTGAATGAAGCCGCATCGGTGCTTTTTGACAAAAATTTGGATATTCTGCTCCATGAATGGTTAGAGTCAGATTCAAAAGCAAAACAATTTCAGGAACTGACTGACTATTTCGCTGTTGTGAAATCGGTTGAGTTAAATATGGTAAAGGAGAGGCTTAATGAATGCCTTGACGTAGTAGCGAAGCGCAAGCGGATTAAATGAACGACGATCTGCAGATACATTTTACTGGAAAGTTCCAAAAACTAATATCGCTAGGGTTGGGTGATCCCCAGCTTTCGATTCCTCTCTCTGATTTTTGTTCAAATCTCACTGGGGTTCTTCAAGTTTCGTGTGATTTAACAGACAATTATTTAATTCATTGTACTGGGATATCATCTGATCAGCCTAGATTATCGATCGCGAGTGTTGATTGTTTTAACAATCGCGGCAGAAATTTCGACTATTCCTATTTGGAGTTAAGAGGCTTCGCGCTTACTTGGGTCTATGTTAAACTTATCGAGGCTCAGAAAGATTGTAATCGAGACATCAAAGTATCGTTTGATGATGCAAACAAATACTATCCAGTTATCTTCCGCGACTATTTAGAGAGTAAGTTCCTTCCATTTACCTATAGGCAGCACGTTTCGATTCAAAAATTACTTGTATCTGCACGCTTGCTCTCATTGGAAACTAAAGGCGGCCTCAAAGAATTTTTGTTTGATAATAATCAAGAAACATTTTGTAATTTTGCCTCTCGTTTATCTAAGAAATTTAACGTCAATCACCAGCTAATTCTGCATCGCTTATTAGATGAGAAAAGAAAGATTGCATTTGAAGAAGCATCGGAAAACGCCATTCAATTTAAGTCCCGAACTGTGATATCACTAGACGGAGGTGGGATAAAAGGAGCTGTCCATTGCAGATATCTAAGAAATATAATACGTCCTTTGCTAGAAAATGAAGGTATTAATCTATTAAAGGATGTCGATGTACTGGTTGGAGTTTCGACTGGGGCGATAGCCTCCGCATATTTGGCGCTCTATCCAACTCTTGAAAGTATAGATCTTCTGGAAGAGAAGTATTTTGAATTAGGTGTAAATGTATTTGGTGACAAACCTAAGTCAAACTTCCAGAAGGTTATTACTGCATTATTTGGCTTCCCTTTCTATAGCCAGAAGAAACTAAGGAGAGCCTTAGTGGAAATATTTGGGGAAAAGAAGATGAAGCACTGCGATAAGCGACTGCTCGTGGCCGCTGTTAATATTCAATCTTTTCAGACAGTTATATTCGATTCGGAATCGAAGAATGATAGAGATAATTTGTTGGTAGACGTTCTTATGGCGTCATCTGCTGCCCCATTCTATTTCCCAGCATATTCTTTTACTACTAGCGATGGAAATTCGAGTTTTGTTGATGGGGGATTGTCTTCCAATAATCCGAGCCTCATTGGTATAAAAAAAATTATGGAAAAAGAACCTCGAGTTACCTTGGATTGGATTAGGCTTATTTCTGTTGGAACTGGAGATATCAGGGCGTTTCAAACAGCCGATCAATTTAATAGGTGGTACCCGGTAAATGCTCTGGCAAAATTTCCTAAAGTTATAGAAGCTGCGATGCACACTAATAGCGATCAGAGCGCCAACGTTTGCAATTGGGCTATTAGTAACGAGTTCAATGTAAGGCTAGAGCCTAATTCAAAAGGAAAAGGGGTAGCATTAGATGACTTGAAATCAGTTCAAGACTTCCTTATTCACCTTTGTAACGGTCAAGATGTAAAAGTCGCACGAAGAAAAATTGCTTCTTGGTATAAATTTGATAATTACAAGCAGAATAACTTATATTCTCTCAAATAGGAGTTTCAGCCTAATTCAACAATCTCATCGAGCAGGGCATGATCGGTGGACTCACAGGGGTTTGGAAGCGGTATGCCTTTAATTGGGGATTTGATTTTTCAGCTTCGGCATGAACGACGGCACGTTCCTTCACAAATCAGGATGTAACAAGGAATGCCTATAGATACACTGACGTTTTCCATTAAACAGCGAAGCTGTGTAAAGGGCAGATGTCTGACACATTTTTATAGAGATATATACTTCCTGAAACCGGAGGGATCCGGCGCAGTGAAACTACACTTTCGGGTAGGGATTTCACCGGCAAATTCGATGCTTCGTTTCACGTGAAACATGATTTTATCCAGATAGCGGAGAGCCGGGAAATACGCAGACGTTCGCGCGTGGCGGAGTTGTTGCGGGCAGGGTGGTTTCACGTGAAACAGGGCGCGGCGCATGGTGTTGCCGGACGCAGCAGGAAACAACGTACCATCACATGGTGTTGTGCGGCATTTCCAGAGGCGACAGGAAATTGCCGTGCGTGCCATAACTCAACCCGGGGTGTTTTGGTATCACAGGAGGTATTACGACGGCTCACGGTGCAATCCGGTGCGTTTTGAGGCACAGGGAAAGGACGGGGCCTCGCCCGGTCCTGGGGCGGACAATCTACAGATATCGAGAGGAAAGGCTTCGGTTTCGGGTAAGAGGGTGGATTACGGGCATGGAAAAGCAGCGGCTTACCCGAAATGGAAGCCGCTTGAGGGGATACAGAAGATTACAGCAGTTTAATAGGTGCGACGATGAGGCCAACCTGAACGCACGTCTGGATAATGCGGAAGAATTCAGCGCGGAGTTCAATGATTTTGAGGTCGAGCTTCTGTTCTAAACTTTCTTCAAGGTTCTTGAGATCGGTTTTGGTGGAGAGATTTGAAGTGATCGGTGGCAATCAAGAGCGTTGAGCAGGGCTTCCTGTTGTTTGGTGAAATTGGCTGCCTCAAGCGCAACAATAGCATCCCGCTGATTGTAAACGGGCGGATTTTTCGCCGATTGGGTCGATTGCTGCATTCATTGCTCTTCGTTCTGAAAATTAAATCAGTTTCGTTTCATAGTAGCAAGATTGCAGGGTGAATTTCGTCAACTCGATGGAAAGTTGGGTAGCCTTGGGTTGAAATTGCTACGAATTGCTTCATCCCGGCGGAAAGTTGCCTGGGAATTGCTACAGATTGCACCGACCCAATTGAAAGTTGGGTAATTGGGTCGCGCTGAAAACACGACCCAATCTGAGATTTCGCCTACTCAATCGGGGCGGTTTCAATTGCCTGCTTTTGCAGCAGGGTTGGTTCTTCACCGAGCAGATCCGTGGTCTGAGTCCACAATTCCTTGATTTGACGGTTTGTGGTAGCCAGCCAGATAGTATCAAGCAGGTTTTCTTTTTCTTTACGCAATCTGACAATTTCCGAACCCAATTCGGTTTCGCCAAGATAGTCATCTTCGAAAAGGGTGGTTTTCGATTCAATTGCTTCGGTGACTTTATCAAGGTTGTAGCTGCCCCACATCATCGGGTCGCCTTTAATTGCAATATAGAGCTTTTCAGCGATTTGAGTCAGTTCGGTATTGAGTTTCCCGATTTGTTCATCCAGCGAGACGAGTTTATCGTATTCGGATGTCAGATTCAGATCTTTGAGCAATTGAGTTCGGGATCTTTCCTTTGTCTTCTTGAAGAGATCGGGATCGGTAGCTTCGAGGCGTTTGATTTTGTTTTCGATCTTCGCTTCGATGCGCTCTTTCCAGTGGTTCTTTTCTGTTATTGTTAAAGTCATAATTTTTCCTTTTTTGTTTTGATTGTTTCTCTCTGATGAGATTGAGGGCGAAACAACCCGACCATGCGGAAGAGTGCTGAAAAGCACGTGAGTCAATGAGAACACGGATTCGGCGCGGGCCGACATTGACTCCTTCCGCTTGCAAGTCGGGTTAGCCCTCACTCGAAAAGCTCATCGGGGAAAGCAATCAAAAGGAGTGAAGCGGTTTTGACTGAAAAAGGGGCTGAACCGCTGTGGAAGAACGGGGCGCAAGCCCGGTTCTAATGCAGGAGAAGGACTGGCTGTGAGATTCGGGCTTTGGTTTCGGGAAACAGAGGGACGAACGGCGGGCAAATTTAGCGCAAATTCCCGAAACGGGAGCCGCATGGGGAAAGGCTTGTATAGGCTGGATGTCGAGTAGTGTCGGTTTTGTGGTTAAACGGTGCCGCTTTTCTTAGAGGGTTCGTGCGGCAGCAAGTGTTTCCGGATGGTTTTCCTCAATGAAGACCTTTCTGTTGAGCCCTTGCATCGAGTTGAGGACGGAAACCGTGGCTGATATGAAGTTGACAGGCTGATAGATAAGGAGGGCATATTATTTCCCTCCTACCTTTCGAAGTGGCAGATAGAGAGATGCGGCTGACGCACCGTAATCTTCGAAGAATTCCGGATAAAAGGCGAGGTAGCCGTATTCACTGTTCCCGGCGGCTGCCTTGTGGATTTCTTCGGCACTGATCTCAAAGGTTGAGATGATGCATTCAAGATCAATGTCGTCGTCAGTGTTGATTTCCGCACAATCAATTTCATACCGGTCGCCGTGTGAACTTCGCTCCCCGTTTTTATCGATTTCGAGCAATCCACAAAATGCCATGCCGGTTTCTTCGTAGGAATGAATGATCTGAAATTCGGGATCAAGCTCTTCCAGCCAGGCGGCGAGATGGCGGGTGGCATTTTCAGATGGTCCCCACGGGGTTTCAAATGAGATATGCAACTGGTCGCCGTTGTGATCCATGTGATTGAATTGCGGAAACCATTTACAGCCGATCAAATCATAGTTTGTTTCGCCAATATTATTCTCATAATCGTCGGGTAGAAGATGTTCGACAAACGGCAGGAATGAAAATTCGACTGTTGTTTTTGAGCCGGGGCAGGACGGAGCCCTGGCGGCTGCACAAAGTTTGCTGACCGCTTCTTTTGAAGCTGAGATTTCGATATAGTTACTGCACCAGTTAGGCATGAGATACTCCTTGTTTTTGATTTCTCCCGTTCCGGGATTAAGGAGTGAAAAGGCGGGCTGAACCGGAGAGCCGCAGGCGTCAGTCAATGAACAACACGATTACGCGGGCAGGAAATTGACTGCTTCGGGTGAGGCCGGCTCAATCCGTCAAATCAACCGGACGCGGGAAATCATGAGGAGCATGTGCTGTGTGAATACTACAGCGGGATAAGACAGACGGAAAACTTTATCGGCAGTCTGTCATAAATCCTTAACATAAATTCAGTATTATGGAGAGATGGGAAAACACGGGCGGAACAGGCAGAGACCGGAGTACAGACAGATCGGGGCGTCACCGAAACAGCTGGGCGAGTTTCTGCAGAACCGCGAAGTGATTCTCCTCGGCGAAATTCACTGCTCGCAGGCGGTGCTGAATGTGCAGAAAGAGATATTTGCCGGCACGGATTCGGAATTATTGGGAGTGGAAAGCGCCTTCGAACCGTGGCAGGATTATAAATCAAAGGATTTTGACTATGATAGCATTATGTGGGGAACAGTGGATGTTACCCGCAAATACGCCGATGAGAGTGACATCCGTGTAGTGCCCTGCGATGTTCCACATCACATGTCAAAAAACTCGTCAACTCTGGGACTCGGGTTGGCAAAGGAACGTAAAGGGGCGGAAGAACAATTGATCCTGGCATTTGGGCTGGCCGGGGATTATCTGAAAGGCAAAAGACTGGATTACCACGAAGTGAATGGACAGATACTTGATCAGGCTGATACAGCAAAGGAACGACTGAAGCTGTATTTGAAAGAGTTCAGGGATGATCTGCCGCGATGGATTGAGCGTAATCTGAAAGAGGTAACAAGGGATTTCTATCTGGAATACGGGTCACGTCCTTTCAGGGGACTGGCGCTGGAGCTTGATCAATTCGGTGATAATCTACGCAGAAACATCGCAAGGGAACGAAGATTACAGGAAGCGGATCCGCATATGGCGGCTGTTATGAGTGAGGCTTTGCAGGCTGTTCGCCAAACCGATCCCGATGCCAACGCTTCGATCGCAATCGGTGCCAGGCATATGCCGGGAGTTGAGCGGGCGCTGGAAAAACAGGGTTATGATGTAGTTGCGGTTAATATTGTGAATACCAGTGATCCGGCAAAAGACGGCTGTGTATTTGTCAGAACATCGACAGACAGGGATATCGCCGATTATGTCGTAACCGTTTTTGATCCCGAGCACCCGGAATGGAACTGTGCGACCGGTTATGACTTGCAGGCGGATGGCAGCCGGAAAGCGGTGGATATACCGCGTCAGCAGATTGAGGCGAGAGACAGATAGCAAAAAACTCTCACAGCCTTTTGTGAAGACTGTGAGAGCTGACCGGGAAAGCTGCTAACAGATGATCTGTTCGGCAGCGACCGCTTCCTCGTGATATTGCGAGAGTGTCATATCGGCTTTGAAGTAAAGATCGCGTTCCACCGGTAAGCCGAGTTTGCCGCGCAGTGCATTGATTTCATCGATACTGACATAGCCGAGTTCGGGATAACCCATTCCCAGATCACAGAGTCCGAAAGCTATATTAGTTTCGGGATCGAGTTCGGTGATAAGCCAGGTTGCTGCGGCATCAGGAGTAAAGAGTTTCACCACCGGTTTGAAGTCGATTGAGTCGCCGTCATTCTGCTGGGACACAGTTTGAGCCTGATGATTTCTGATCAGTTGTTGTTTGATTTCTTCTGCAAGTAATTTCATTGATTTCTCCATTCGTTATAATTTCTCCCTTTAGTGGGATTGCGGTCTTTCCCGGCGTGAGGCCGAAGCGAGGGTCAATGCAGAACACGGGAGTGATTTCGCGGATGCGAATGAGCGAATGGAGCGGGCCGGAATTGATGCGAGCCGGACTTACGCTACCCGCAATCAATCCCGCTCAAAGGGAAGGTATGGAATGGAGTTGACCGGAAATTTCAGGAAAGCGGGAAAACAGGTTCATTCGGAATCACCAAAACTCCGGTCGCATGCCTAGGATACTTTCAGGTCTGTGATTGCGTTGCGGATATCTTTCTGACCGGCTCCGCTTTGGCATAGCGCAATCAGATGGCTGTGATATTTCGGCTCGGTGCAGGCGATTCGATAGGCGGTATCGAGAGAAAGCTCCACTACAGCGGCAAACTCCCGCTGCATGTGCTGCGGCAGTTTCATCAGCTTGAAATATTTACTTAATGTGGTCGGGGTGATACCTACCGCTTCGGAGAGTTCGAGATTGGTTTTAAACACCGGGCGCATCGAGGCAAGTTTTTCCGCTTTGGTCATGACGTGGTCTTCGTCGGCGATGGTATCACTATCTTTGCAGGGCTTTACTGTAGTGTTTCGGGGCTGCGGATGATTCAGTCTTTTTCTGTTCCAGGCATCGCTGATGCGGTTTCTGGGGTTACCGGAATTGTATTTGATGCGGGTGCGCTTGAGAGGTGGGGATTGCTCCGGAACTTTTTCTCCGCTTTCAGCGATATCGGGAATGAAGTTTTCCTCCTGATGCTCGACGAGCATATCGTATGGCCCCGGCTTTGTGCTGAATTTTACGACTACGGGAATGGTATCCATAATTACAAATACCAGGCTCAGAACGATATAGGCGAGCAGGGCAAAGTGGCCGCCTTCTTTAGCAAACAGCCGGTGCAAAGCAAGCGTGCGGGTGATCAGATCGGCGGGCAGCGGGACTGGTTGAATCATAGTCGGAAGGCGTTCTTTGTCTGCTTCCTGTGCAGCGATTTCATTAGAGAGCGCGGAGATCCTGTGCTGCAGGTTTTCACGCAGGAACGAGCGGCTTTGCTCCTGAGCCTCCAGTTCGGCGATTTGAGCCTGTGCCTGAGCTGAGAGAAGGCGTTTTTGTTCCGGGTTATTGTTGGACTCAGCAAGAACACGGTTTTTCAGTACGGTAATCTCTTTGATTGAGACGTGAATCTCATCGAGTTTGTTCTGCCGCCAGTTGATCTCATCCGACTGGATTCGGCGCGCTTCCGGACCGATACCGGGAGTGGCGGAATTACCTCTACCTTCGATTTCATCGCGGTAGGTGGTTTGCCAGTTTTCGAGTTCGGTTTGCAGTTGTAGCTTTTGTGTATTGAGGCTGCTGATTTGACCATCAAACACCGCAACCTTCTGCATCCAGTCGGAGGCGGCGTTGTCATCATCGGTGGGAGATTCAACGGTAAAGGCATCAAAACTGTTCTGATACTCCTGCCGCAGTTCGGCCTGCTGCCCGCGCAGAACCGCAATTTGCTTATTGATTTCAGCCGCTTTGGTTTTTGCCATTTGCCCGGCTTCCTCCTGCCGTCGCGATTCCTCGCTGCGAATCTCCCCGGCGATGCCGCCTTCAAAGATCAACAAAACCAGCGGGTGCGCTACAGTCATCCCCATCAGCAGAGCGATGGCAAAGCGAAGCAGGAACTGGCTGCGTTTTTGAGCTGGAGGCAACCCGGGGCGATAGGCGGCGAGAAAGGCGCGATCTATAGTGAGGATGATGAGTGCCCAGCATACTGCGATAGATACGATGAGCGTTGTGTTTGCGGTAAGCGTTGAGGCGGCATAACCACTTGCTGCAGCTCCGAACAGGGTCGGTACAAGAATTGTGGCACCGAATACGGAGTGACGGCGGATTTCCCAGTCGGGACATTTCCTGAGGGTGGTTAGCCCGGTGCCGGCCAGCCATGCGAACAGCAATTCGAAAGATTGAACATGGTTGGTGATTCGGCGGTTTTCGTGCGGTTTCAATGTGTTGACTTTACAGTTTCTGTAAATATCACGAATCAAATCTGTAGTTCATAGTAAATAGAGAAAGGAATTACCGTGTAGTTACGGAAACTCCATGGATTCGAACACTTCGCGGGCGAGCGTTTCG
>JARGOZ010000225.1:9100-11986 GCA_029213025.1 Verrucomicrobiales bacterium | reverse complement strand
AGGAGATCCGCTCCCTGCAACAGGCTTTTGAAGCGGTAAGTCACGATCGCCCGGATAAACTGTGGTTTCAACGGCGGCGCGGCGAGCGCTTCCCGAACCGGGTTCATCACCCCTTCCAAATTTTGACTCCCCGGCAACTGATGGAGGCCTACGTTTCCGCGATCGAGGGCATGCCCCACAGCGTTCATACCAATGCCTCACGCATCATTCGCAAAGTACCGGAGACCGTTTTCAGCCAGGAACACCACCCGAGTGTCTACCGCGCGATGGGATGGCTCGTAGCGGCCGGACGACACTGGGCTATGGCTTCAGAATACGGTTGGGCGGTGGAAGGAACGCCCGGCACTCTGTCGATGAACCGGGGAAAAAATCTGTACATTCCCCGCCATCATTTTATTTTTGCCCTCTGGTATATCCTCGACCCTGAGCCGGATAATCTCGACCCCATGCAGGGGCATCTCTCCCGGAAACTGGACAAAGTGGAGAAGCGCTTTGAGAAAATCTGCCAAATCCTCTGCGACGAGAAAAATGCCGTAGCATTCGGCCAAAAGGCAGCTGCAGCAGTGGACAAAGCGCTCGAAGGAGGCGGACCGGTCGGCAGTCAGGTCAGAAAGCGTTCTTTTACCGACCGGCTCCGGTCGACCGTAAAGACTATGTAAAATTTACAGCATAAGTCCCCTAAAACCGCCATTCATCAAAAACCCCTGTCGACAGGGGCTCATATCTTGCTAGAATGTGCGGCCCCTGTAAGGGAGAATACCTTAAGCATGAAAATTTTTGCTCCAAAGGAGACCGCCGATATCGAAACCAGAGCTGCTCTTGACCCGGCCGCTGTGAAAAAGCTAACCGCACTTGGTGCGGAAGTTTCTGTGGAATCCGGAATCGGAATCCGCTCGGACAGTCTCGATAAAGACTACGAAGAAGCCGGTGCCACTATTTCAACAAACCGGGACGGCGATATGGGAAAAGCCGATATCATCTGCCGGATCAGCAAACCGTCTGACGAAGATGTTTCGATTCTGAAAAAGGGAGCTATCCACATTTCTTTCCTTGATCCGTTTAACGAAAAAGAGCTCATCGACAAGTTGGCTAAGCAGGGTGTGACCGCCATCAGTCTCGAAATGGTGCCGAGAACCACTCTCGCCCAGAAAATGGACGCAATCAGTTCGCAGGCCAACCTCGCCGGGTATGTCGCGGTGATGATCGCCGCCGACCGGATGAACGGAATTTTACCAATGATGATGACCCCCGCAGGGACCATTTCCCCGGCTAAAGTCTTCGTCATCGGAATTGGTGTCGCCGGTTTACAGGCCATTGCCACCGCGAAACGCCTCGGTGCGCGCGTCACCGCTTTCGATGTGCGGGAGGAAGCGCTTGAGCAGGCCGAATCTCTCGGCGCTAAAGCGCTGCGGATCGACCTCGGGGAAACCGGGGGCACCGATCAGGGCTATGCCAAACAACTCACTGACGAGCAATTGGAGAAACAGCGCCTCGAACAGGGCAAAGTCTGCGCCCAGAGCGATGTGGTTATCACTACGGCTAAGGTTTTTGGCAGAAAACCTCCCGTCCTCGTCAAAAAAGATGTCGTCGAAAATATGAAACCCGGCTCTGTGATTGTCGATCTTGCGGCGGAAACCGGCGGGAATGTCGAGGGCATCACACCCGGAAAAGAAACCGTCACCGCCAACGGAGTGAAACTCATCGGTCTTGCCAACTTCGAAGGCCGGGTTTCCAAACACGCCACCCAGGTGCTGGCGGCCAATTTCGCCAATATGATCGACCACTTCTGGGATGAAGAGGCAAAGACCATGCCGATTAATCTGGAGGATGAAATTCAAAAAGGCTGCGTCATCACCCACGACGGAGCCATCGTCCACGAGAGATTCAAAGGCTAAGTCAACCCGGTCACCTTTACAGAACTAAACAAATTATGGATATTCTTTTACTACTTTTCGTTTTTGTGCTCGCTGCCTTTCTCGGCTTCGAATTGATCCAGAAAGTTCCCAGCCAGCTCCACACCCCGCTGATGTCCGGATCCAACGCCATCTCCGGCATCACCATCGTCGGTGCGCTTCTCGCAGTGGAAACCGGTGGTGAACTGGGCAAATGGATCGGTTTTGCCGCTCTCATCCTCGCAACGATTAATGTGGTCGGCGGCTACATGGTGACCGACCGCATGCTCGGCATGTTCAAAGGCAAAGATCAGAAAAAGAAGTAAACGGCCTCTATCGATTCAACTTTCGTCAAAATGGAAAAATTACAGTTTATCAATTTTGCCTACATCATTGCGGCGGTCCTCTTCATTTTCGGGATCAAAATGCTGGGCTCCGCGACCACAGCACGCCGGGGGAACATGATTTCCTCCATCGGGATGCTGCTGGCTGTTGTCGTCACGCTTTTCAAAGGCGGCCTCGACTTCACCTGGATTATCGCCGGTATCGCTATCGGAACCGCCATCGGCGGCATCTGCGCGAAGAAAGTGCAGATGACCGGCATGCCGGAACTGGTAGCGCTTTTTAATGGATTCGGCGGTCTCGCCTCCGTTCTCGTCGGTTGGGCGGAATTTGCCAAAGACCCCACTTTCGGAGGTGAAGGTGGAATGATCAAAGGCACTGCAGTTGTGCTCGCCATCCTGATTGGTGCGATCACCTTTACCGGTAGTATTGTAGCCTACCTCAAACTATCCGGAAAAATCGGCGGTTCAGCGACCGTCTTTCCCGGGCAGAAAATCGTCAATGCCGGAGTGCTGGTCGCTATTGTAGTGATCGGTGTCCTTTTCGTGATCAGTCCTTCCGCCAACCTGGTCTACCTGTTAATCGGGCTTTCCTGCCTGCTCGGTGTTCTCGGAGTTATCCCGATCGGCGGCGGCGATATGCCTGTGGTGAT
>JARGOZ010000225.1:0-9090 GCA_029213025.1 Verrucomicrobiales bacterium | reverse complement strand
TCGTTCCTGAACAGCTGTTCCGGGCTTGCCGCCTCCGCAGCCGGATTTGTGATTTTCAACAACGTCCTCATCGTGGCCGGGTGTTTGGTTGGTGCGTCCGGACTCATCCTCACCGTCATCATGTGTAAGGCAATGAACCGGACCCTCGCCAACGTATTCTTCGGCGGATTCGGCGCAGTCGGTGCGAAACAGGATATCGAAGGCGAAATGAAAGCGATCTCGGTGGACGATGCGTACTATGTTCTCGAGGCCGCTCAGTCTGTGGTCATCGTCCCCGGCTACGGAATGGCCGTCGCTCAGGCCCAGCATGTGACTCGCGAACTGGGAGAAGTGCTGGAAAACAACGGAACCGAGGTTCGTTATGCGATTCACCCGGTCGCAGGACGGATGCCGGGGCACATGAACGTGCTCCTCGCTGAAGCCGACGTTCCCTACGAGCAACTGTGCGAAATGGATGATGTGAACCCCACAATGGAAACGGTGGATGTCGCCATCGTTGTGGGAGCGAATGATGTGGTGAACCCCGCTGCCCTCGAAGATGAAGGCTGTGCGATTTACGGTATGCCCATCATCAACGTTCATCAGGCCAGAACCGTGTTCGCCCTCAAGCGCGGACAGGGAGCCGGTTTCTCCGGACTCGTAAACACCCTTTTCTTCCGCGAAAACTGTCGCATGATTTACGGTGACGCGAAGGAAACGCTGACGAATCTGGTAGCCCAGTTCAAGGACTAAAAGAGGACCTAACAGGGTACAGTGCCTGACTCAACAGGGTACAGTCCGGGATTTGACAAAGGTTGACGCAATAGGGAATTTGCGTCGACCCTGTTTCCCCTTCGCCTTCAGTCACTTCCTCAGGACGCATGTTTGGCAAGCGCCTCCCAGAGTTCCTTTTGCTTCGGGGTCAGGCTCTTCGGAATCGCGACCTGAATTTTTATATAGAAATCGCCGTTTTCGTCTCCCGACTTCGGCAAACCGTGGTTTTTGATCCGCATCTGATTGCCTGCCTGGGAATGCGGAGGAATCCTCATCCGAACCGAACCGTGCGGTGTTCTGATCTCTTTTTGACAGCCGAGGACACAATCCCACGGAGCCAGATTGAGATCGCTGTAAACATCGGATCCTTTAAAACTGTAGTCGGGGTGTCTCTCGTAGCGGATCCGCAGAAGAAGATCGCCGGCTTTCCCTCCGGTAGGAGATTCCCCACCCAGACCGGCACAACGAATCGACTGCCCTTCGGAAACGCCTTTGGGAATTTTGATCTTCACCGTCTTCACTTTGCCGGTGTCACTGGCCTGAAGACGAATCAATCTCTCTCCGCCTTTAATTACTTCCGACAAAGAAACTAGTAGGTCGCTTTCAATATCCTGCCCCTGAACCGGCCTCGATCTACGTCCCCCGCCCCCGTAACCGAAGGGATCTCCGGCAGCCCGCCCGCCGAAGAGGTTTTCGAAAAAGTCGCTGAATCCGGTGCTGCCGCCGAAGTGGTATTCGTAGTGCCCGCCACCGGTATCGTAGCCAAACCCGCCCGTCCCCGGAGGAGGGGTGAAATCGGCTCCGTGCTGCCAGTTTTCCCCGAGAAGATCGTATTTCTTTCGTTTTGCCGGGTCGCTGAGCACTTCGTAAGCTTCGTTCACCTCCTTGAACTTCTCTTCCGCAGCCTCTTTATCCGCAGCCAGGTCAGGGTGATATTTCCGGGCCAGTTTCTTAAAAGCCTTTTTGATATCATCCTGCCCGGCGTTTCGCGACACGCCAAGGACTTCGTAGTAATCTCTAAAATGAACAGCCATTGTTGCAGAATTAACTCATCTCTGACAGATCACAGAAAATCAAGATGCACTTTTCGGAACTGTAACGCAACGGGCAGGACTCCTTCCGGCCGATCAGGCCCGGATGAAACAGTCCCGGCTCACAGGTGCGTGCATAAAATCTCCGGCCGGAAAATCGGTATTCCCGAATACCGGAATGTATCGGAACGAACCAACTATTCTTCAGCAACGGCTGGCTCAGCCGCCGCTTCAGCCGGGGCCTTATCCTCGTTGTTAGCTTCCTCATTTTCCGGTGTATCCCCCTCTGTCACGGTAAGTTCACCACCGGAAAAACCTCTTTGTGCATAGGCTGTCAATCTCATACCCTTGCCTCCGAGGCGGTCATTGATAAATCCTACATAATGGTAGGGCGATATGATCTCCACTTCCCCGACGTTTTTGCCCTGCATGTCTTTGATCACGACAATTTCTTCGAGCGATACATCGATTTTCACGGGACGTTTGGGACTGACTCGATAGGGACGTCCTTTCACCCGGACTTCTACAACTTCATTTTTCGAGAGAGAAAACAGGGTGAATCGCGGTTTTCCTATTTCATCCTGCCCATGAAGAACGGCATGCTTTAATTTGAATATCTCTACGGGGTTCCCCTCTTCGTCTTCACTCATTTCCAGCTCGGAAAAGCAAATCACCCCGTAAGTGCCACCAGGGACGAGAGTGACGGCAATATTCATATCCGGCTTTTCTGCCCCCGGATTGTTTATCCCGATGGTATGCGGCCCCGGATTGAGACTGAACGCTCCGGTAGTAAATCCGACCGGCATCGGGTTTCCCCTCTTAAAAGTATATCCGTTTATTGAAAGAGTAGTCGGTTCACCGGTATCGATCAGATTAATGATCTTCACATAGCCTGCCTGAGCGTGCAGCAGGACCGGAGACCAGAGAATCAGGATCAATAGGTAAAAGGATATCAATTTCATATCATCTAAAGTTCGCGGCTCGACAGAACCCGGCAACGGACGTCTCCCGGCTCACCGGTTTCCGGATCCCGTTGCCGATACATCGCCACTTCATGAACCCAGGTGGACCTGGCTATGGTTTCCCGGGTAGCCTTTGCCACCACCTCACCCCTGGAAAAGATCCGGAAGTGACGGCTGGTAAAATGGGTCATGTTGAGAACCCGCGCGGTAGTTTCTTCGAGTATAGCATCGTTGGGGAAAAGTGGCGTGGCCCCGGTCTGGTGAATCAACTCCGACAGAACTCTGGCGAGATGGGACTGACTCACAAAAGGTCTGGCTTTGATCAGGCCCTCGGCAATTTCGGTAATTTTCTCCGGAGCGATTGTGTGATCCAACGGGGAGTAATCTGCCTCTCCGGCAGCTTTTGTGGCCAAAACACCGTAAAATTCTTTTCCGGCATTATCGTCTTCATCCGCAATCAGTTCACTCATGCTGAACGGGGCCCGAAGTAAATTTTCGATTTCAAAAACCGTCGGTGCCGAATTGATGTTCAGCAGACCATACACCCGGCGCAAACGGGAGCTTCCATTGACATACGGTGGATACAGGTCGGCGAACGGGCTGTCATCAGCCTCATCTTCCGTCAAAGCCGTCGCCGGAAGGAAATGATGAGCGCTGGCATACTCTCCATAGTCGGCCAGCGGCAGATTAGTGCCGTTACATCCTGATTGAAACAGATCCAACAACTGGCAGGCTCTCATCCCCGGTTCATCAAAAAGCGGATGTTCTTTCCTGCCGATCCGCAAAGTGTTTCCGCCTCCGTGAGTGAGAGCTACAGTATCCGGACCTACCACGGCAGCGAACGCTTCATTATCCGTTTTGGGATAAAACCAGAGCGGATTATTCTTTTCCGTGACACCACCAAAAAGTTCGTAGTTATGTTTCGTATTCGAGTTTACCCAGCTTTTGATCTTCGAATCGCTGCCTGATTCATCTTTGGGAAGCACCGCCCACATTACCGGATCATGGATATTACCCAATTCCATGGTTGAGAAATAGCGGCCCTGATCGGAAATTTTAAGCGGAGCCCTCCCGGCTACGGGAATCGCACCGGAAACGAACGTATCAGGAGAAAAATTTAAATTCGAGGGTGAACTTCCCGAATCATCATCAAATCCCCGGTCGGGCCAGTTTCGAACACTGGTTTGGGTTTTTAAAAGCACTCCACTATTATGAGTATAGAGATTTCGTGAACCAGGCGTAGACTTCGATATCGTTCCCGACGATGAACCTATCAAGTTTGCATGCCCCACCCCATAATAACTCATCCAAACATCACCTAGAAAAGTTCCGTTCTGGTCTGCTACACGTTCGTTTGCCGGATTGAACGTATTCATCCAGAAATCTCCGGAGATGATCCCCCCGGTCCCGCCGCTGATTCGAGGTATATGATATCCTTCCACTCGTAGATTACCTGCTGAACTGGAATTGACATCAAAAGGTCTCCCGCTTTGATCTATGACCTTTCCGTTAATCATCAATTGAAGCTGTAATTTACCGTCCTTGTGCCCGGCACTCAGATCCTTTCCATATCGCGGAGTACCCAAAAAAGTAATTTTGACCGGATCTTCCGCACTACCTGGTGGGTATTCAAAATCAAACCTCCACTCGATATCGCCCAAATTAACTACCCGATATCCATTAGCCGGGACAGTAAAAGCCGGGACCCCGGCGAGAGGATCATTCTTTTTTGGAGCATCAATCCCTTCCGAGGCGAGAAAAAAGTCTGCATTTAGTGCTTTAAACCCGTAATTCTCCACAAAATAGCAATTAGCTTGAAGATTTGATACCTCTACATCTACATGGAATGGATTCCAAAACTCAACAAAGGGGTTCAACTTGAATACAGCCGTGTCTTTATTTACTAAAACCGCTTCCAATCTATAAAAGAACTCATTTACCGGCAGATAGGAATCTACTCCCCGATAATCTGCATCCTGGGGAAATACAGATCCTTGAACCGGTTTAGAACCAGAAGGAATATCAAGAGCAGTCAAATTTCTGCTGTCCGCTTTATAATAAGTAGGCTCCTGATCGTCATCCGCATAGTCGATCATACTGGCACAAATCGTAGCCACATAATCCTCGGGAAATCCGCCTTTCCGGTTTTCGAATTGGGGAAGGTTATCGGTGATCCACTGTTTCATCCTCAGGACTTCATTATGCTGCGCTCCGGATGCCAGGCCTTCAAAGTTGGCTATAAACTCATTGAGTTGAAATTTCGGATCTCCTTCGTTCTCATAGTCGTGAAGAAAAGGAACTTTCGGTTCCATGTAATAGGGTAACAAACCCTGCACAAAGCGATTTTCTGTTGCCGGGGATACTGCGAGCCGATTCCCGCCGTAGGAAAGAGAATCGGGAACACTGAGGACCTTTTCCAGATCGGAGTAGGGATGCTTATAACTACCCAGAAACTCCCACGGATACACAAACATTTCCCGGGGGCTTAGACCGGGCGCAATCGCTCCGTACTGGTCCTGCCCATATTCTGTTTCCGGGAAGAAAATCGATGCTCCTCCGCTGCCCAGCTCAAAGGTCTTGTTTACCCTGCTGTCCTGTATTCCGTTGGCGAGGAACTTGTATTCAAATTCCCCGAGGTCATTCAAGCCCCCGTTCACCACATCGAGATTGGGATAGCCTTCGAGATCCTCTACCCAGAAGGAATACTTTTGCACAAATTTGTCGGCAGGGTTGCTGTCCATTTCGATTTGGCCGACCAATGGTGCGGTAGTTTCCGCTTCGAGATTTCCTTCGTTGTCCCACGAAAGTCCAAAGGTATTAATAAAGGAACCTACAGAAGAATCAAAACGCACAGCAGGTACTACGGGAGAACTTTCCAGCAGATCTGCAGTGTCAGTCGCGGATATCGATACCTTCGGGACATGCTCTACTTTGCCACCGGAGAAAAGAGGATATTGTTTTCCGCCCCCTGAATCCAACTTTGTTATGTAAGTGTATCGCGCCCGGAGTCCATCCCCTGCGCTGCCTTCGGTATTTTCCCGGTAGACTGTCGAAAGAAAATAGTCGTCATCAACCGTCAGATAAGTCAACAACCCACAGGCATCCCGGAACCCTGCTTTCGCAGCGAGCCGGGCTTCAGTTGCTTTCAATTGGTAGTTGGAAACCTTCACCTCATGCCGCGTCATCGTTAGCAGGCTAACAATCAGGGAAGCTACAACACTAATAATGACCAACACGATAATCAGTGCGGCACCCTCCTGCTTATTCTTTATCGCGGTCATTAACGTAATAGTTTATTTCAGAGCAAGCCGCATGGAAAACTGTTTAGTCTGCTGCCTCTTGATACGGTCAATCGCTGACAAATTATTGGTAGAGGTTCCGGACGGAACAGGTATCCATTCAGTTTTGTCAGTAAGTTGAACGGCAGCCTCCTCCCCCAATACTGCCAGTGATACATCGATAAAATCAGGTTTCACAAACACAGGCCAGTCATCCTGGCTCAATCCCAGCCTCTGATTGAGCCGTTCCGTATCAAACAACTCCACTACACCCGAAGCAGTTTCGATTTTCACATAGGGAACGCATTGAAATTCGAGAACATTTGATACTACAATTTCATCGGGAAATAAAAAGTCATGAATCGCAGCGGAGGGTTCCTTCCATGACTTCGAATTGTAGTTCGGAGGAGTCTCGGTCGGCGGAGGGGAAACCAGACTGACGGTTTCAGCGAACTTCGGCCACGGCTGGGTCACCGCTTCCCGGATATACTGAAAAGCATCTGTGTAGCGAAACGTCATCAGAAACGGCATCTGCTTGTTCAGGAAAATCTGTCCGTCGAGAACAGTGCGTGGCGAGACAGGATTCATCAAATCTCCGCAATAGGCAATAATTCCATTGGAATGTCCGTTACCGAAAGTGATCCCGCCCGGTCGAAAATGGCGGTAAAGTTTCATCGAATATCGGTCACTTGATTCGGAATCCTTCGTGTATGCGACATAGTAACCAATCAGGCAGATCTCACTCAGTGAATCCGCGCTTTGATTAAAATCACTGAGGCCGTTCATTCGCAATTCTTCCCTCAATGGATGAGCATAGCTGGCTGCCGTCTTACTTGCGAAAAGAAGGGAAGAGTACCCGGATTCGGCGTTCACAAAACTGCGGGTTAGCCCCTGGCCATTTTCGCGGTCAATCTCGAAGGGAAGAAAAGCCCGCCCGTTCACCAACTGCGCCAAAGCAGCGGAAAGAGTACCTCCAAAAGAATGCTCTACCGGTGAATCCACCTCAGCGCCCTGCACATCTGTTCGAAGCGAATCAAATAGAGTGCGATAGTTCCCGGTTACTTCTTTCGAGGTTGTCCGATATCTCAGTTGATTCAACGACGCATCCAATACGTAGGACAAAGCGACTAGAATAAAAGAAAAAATCGCCACCGCTGTGATCACTTCAATTAAGGTAAAAGCCCCGTCTGCTCTGCGAAGATTTGAAGCGGTGCCCTGCATAAATGTCTTATCGAAAGGTAGTGCGAAACGAATCCCGGTCGCGATCTGTTCGACCAACTGACGGCGGAGTTTCTACGAACAGCTCCAGACTGACTCCCGGATCCGCACCCAGTTTGCCGGAAACGCCTCCCTGGTACTCCTCCATAAGAATTTTGACTAACGCGACTTCCTCGAGTTTCGGTTCCGGCAATCCGTTCTCGAATTCCCCGGATGATACAGATCGTGTCACCCTGCCCCGCACGTCAGTTACGAGGTAATACTCCATCGTTTTTTGCGAGTCACCCGGATAGTTAAAAGTAACCGACTTGTTCCCGGGAAGATGCCAGATAAAACAATTTATATGACGACTCTCCCGCTCCAGGGTTTGAGAAATCGATTCGGCGAGCGAGAGGGCCGTCGCTTCATCCAAAGCCGTTTTCTGATAGGTTGTTACCATCCCCAGCAAACCTACCAATGGCAGTAGGGAAAACGAAACTATACCAGCGGCGACAGAAACTTCGGTTAGAGAAAATCCTTTGTCACCGGGTTTGTATTTCAGCGGCTTCATATTGTCGAATCATAGCAATTAGCGGTCCAAAGGAGTGATCTTTCCCGTCAATGGACTCAACAATAGAAGTTCTCCGACCTGATCACCTTGTCCTGAACGAACTATCCTACCCCCCGGCCCAAACACACCTTCGATAATTCCAACATGAATATCTTTCCCCTGGAAGTTCGGAACCTCGACGCGACCGGTTTTGTTGAATAATAAATAGGGCAACGTTGCTGAATGCTTCTGCTCAAGTTTCTGATATTCAAAAACACGCGTTTGGTTTGAATCCATGACGCAAAGCGGGGCGTCGGACCGATAGCTAAAGTCCTCTTTTTTAGCGAATACCATATCGGCAGTGAGGAACTCCCACCGGTCAACCTGTATCAACTCCCGTACTCCAATCGGCCGGGCTTCTTCCGCAGAACTTACCGAAGCGAACATGGAATAAGCACGGTAACGATATTCCGGCTCCGGAAAATTCTCATTACCAAATACCACGTAAATGTCCTGCCGCGTAGCGATGGCTCGAGCCCTGGCCATTTCAAGAAATGATGAAATTTCTGAAATTTGCGCTTTGCGATTCGGCATCAAATTTATGAAATTAGGCGCAACAAAAGCGAGGAGGGCACTCACCAAACCTACCACGACGATCATTTCCACCAGGCTGTAAGCCGGGGAGGAGGTGGAAATTCGGGGAGGAATCTGACTCTTCATGCGCCTTTATTCTGCCCTCGCGTTGGACCAATACCTAATGCCCAAACGTCACAATCTCGACAAACGAAAATAATAGGGATCCAAGAATTTGACACAGTTTGCGGGCTTTTACGTTGTTCAGAAAGCGAACCAAAACGCACCGTTGCCGAATCGCTTTCGCTACCATGGCGGTTTTGCGAATCAGACAAATCAAATCACGAGTCCCAAAACCCGTATAACGATTTACCACGGTACCTGCCGTAAATCAAAAGAAAATGGAGCCAACTGACGGACTCGAACCGTCGACCGGCTGATTACAAATCACTCGGTCCTTTATTTTTGACTTCATCCCTTAAGTAATCTAAAGTTAATTTCAGTAACCAGTTTTCGCTGTTACAGTCCCATTATATAACGGTTGGAAGCGATGTCTAACAAAACTAAAGTAATTTTCGATAACTGGTCTGAATTATTAACGACAGGATTTTTGCCCCTAAACTGCCCCTAACCTTCTACTTCTGCCCCTATGAGCAAACACACTTCAAAATATTGGCGATCACGTTTAACGAACAAAAGCGGTACCTTTTACTTCCGTCCGACCATCAACGGTCATCGTGAATGGG
>JARGOZ010000224.1:5434-12024 GCA_029213025.1 Verrucomicrobiales bacterium | reverse complement strand
TTGCCTTTCCTTTCCGGTTTGTGAGCCGGTATTCTTTTCCGTTGAAATCATGTAGAGCAAAACCGGGAGCTATTGGCGGGCTCCATCGAAACGGACCGAGAGATTCCAGATCCGGATGAGGGCCGGGATCATTTTTCGGGGAAGCAGGTGTTTGCCATTTTTCCGGGAATCCCAGTTGTGCAGCAATCTCTGCTAGTGGTCGGAACACCGGAAGATCGGTATCAGCCACGCATGCTGTAGTTCGCAGTTTTTTGAAGGACTTTTCCGCTTCATCAAGTTTTCCGGCGGAGTAAAGAATTTGCACCTGAATCGCCAGAGGAATGACCTGCCCCGGCGTAGTCTTTACTGCATCTCTTGCCATCGCCACGGCTTTTTCATTGTCCCCGGCCCGGTGCCAAAGCCAGGCGTGTCGGATTTTCGGGACGGACCGTAACCGGGGCAGGAGGGATGCTGCTTTTTCTGTATCGGGAGGTGTAGCGTTCAGGGCGTCATAGATCGACAGTTCGCGGTGAGTATTGCTGTCGCTTTTTACCTTCGCGAGGATTTTTCGGCCCGCTTCGATATCTCCGGTTTCAAAGGAGGCGATTGCTATATATTTGTCGAGTTCGGACCGGGATATCGTTTTGCCGTCCGGCTCCAGCCACGGGGTATCCTGCAGAGCCAGTAACTCATTCCATTGTTCAAATTGAAAAAGGGTGTCTTTGAGATGCTTTCTTCCGTGTTTCCAGCTGCTTTTGTTGGGATCGTATGATTTGTCGTCGCCTTCTTTGCTGAATTTTGGCAGCCGGGGAAGTTCTATCATATTTCTGGCCAGGCTTACGGCATCTCTGCCACGGCCAATGTAGATCAGGTTCCGAACCAGCCATTCATTGTTATGGGCGAAGTTGTGAATTTGATCGGGCAGCAGGTGAAATTTCATCATATGGGCGTGATCAACTCTGGCTGAAGCTTCCTGATACCATGCCGCTTCCCGGTAACGGCGAAGTTTTGAATAAATGTGGCCGGGCATGTGCCACATGTGTGCGATAGCGGGTGCTGAGGGACCGCACAGAGCTGCCGATTCAAGAGCATTGGCCGGTTTCTTCCGGTCCCAGAGATGGATTACGTAGTGATGAGTTGGATGTGAAGGTGCTTTAGCAAATATCTGATCTGATATGGCAGTCATGGCGTCGAAGTCGGGAATCGGTACTCCTTTGCGACTGTTTTGGTAGGTCCACCGGTAGAGAAACGCTTTGGCTTCCACATCGTCGGGATATTTTGATACAATTTTCCGGATGGAATCAGCGATAGCCTCCCGGCGCTCTTTGTCCTTTCCCGTCGATTTGTCGAACCAGGCAGCGAGACTGTTGATCCAGAGTTTCTCTTTTTCATTTGTCCCGTCAATCCGCTTTAAAGCCTCTCCAATAAATCCTTTTCCCCGGTCAGCGTTTTTGTAGTTGGCCATGGCTATTCCCCAGTAGGCCATCGCACAGTCGGGATCAATTGCCGAGGCCTGGCGGAAGCTGCGTTCCGCTTCAAAATCCCAGTAACCGTGCAGTTGACCGATCCCCTCATTGAAAAATGCCTGCGCTTCTTTTGATCTGGTGGAGACCGGAAAATTGACGTCTCCGGTTCCATCGATCAACACAGCAGCTTGTCTCGGGCCGACGTTAAAAACTTCCCCGTGTATGGAGTGGCCATCCGCCCGGGTGTCTTCCTCCCCGAAGATCAGGGTGCCGAACAGTATGAGGGCGGGGAAAAGTATCAGTTTCATCGGAACCGAAATTACGCGAATTGGCAACTTCGTGCAAAAGCCGGTTTACGGGAGGATATCCGGCGTTGTCGGGGCTGTTTTTGCTGGAGTTTTGTAGCTGATTTCTGCACTGTCCTGATATGAAAATACTGCTCTGTCTGCTTTTGTTTGGCTTTCCCCTCGCATCCTGTGAAGCCGGGCAGGTCCCCAATATCGTTCACATAATCTCCGATGATATGGGCTATTCCGATATCGGCTGTTACGGCGGCGAGATTGAGACTCCGGTGTTGGATTCGCTGGCGCAGAGCGGCCTTCGTTTTACCAATTTCTACGTCAATAATATGTGTTGGCCCACTCGGGCCAGTCTAATGACGGGGCTGTATCCGAAGACCGCCTTGCCCAAAGGCGGATCTGCGGATGGAGGACTGCATCCTGATGCCGTTACTCTACCTCAATGTCTCCGCAAAGCGGGATACGCCACTTTCATGTCCGGCAAATGGCATCTGTCTTCCGCCGAAGAGCCGGACGGAGAAAATGCACCTCATCACAGAGGCTTTGATCAGTATTTCGGAACAATCCATGGAGCATCCGATTTCTTTGCTCCCGCTGATGTGCAACTCAACGGGAAAGATATGACTCACGAATGGAAAGATAATCCGGACTATTACTATACCGATGTGATCACGGACTATGCTTTACAGTTCGTGAAACAGAAAAATCCGGAGGAAAAGCCCTTTTATCTCTATGTATCCTATAATGCCGCGCATTGGCCTTTGCACGCGAAGCCGGAGGATATCGAACACTACAAAGGTCACTATGCGATGGGCTGGGATAAATTGAGAGAGCAGCGCCATAAAAAAATGAAGGAGCTTGGTGTTATTGATCCGGAATGGAAACTCTCGCCCCGGAATGAAAAGGTGCCCGCCTGGCAGGATGTCGATAACAAAGACTGGCACCAGAAGAGGATGGAAGTGTATGCCGCTCAGATTACCTGTATGGATCGCAATATCGGCCGCATAGTCGACTATCTGAAAGAAAGTGGACAGTTTGAAAATACACTGATTCTGTTCCATCACGATAACGGTGGATGTCACGTGGAATACGAGGAAACCCGAACCGGATCGTGGACACGGGATTTTACTACCGATGGAAAATCTCTACCCGTACGTCCCGGTAACATCCCCGGATTAATGCCCGGGCCTCAATCGACTTTTCAGTCCTACGGATACGGGTGGGCGAATGCCTCAAACACCCCGTTTCGCTACTTCAAGCAATACGATCACGAAGGCGGGACTCGCTCGCCATTGATTGTGTCGTGGCCGAAAGGAATTGATCATCAAAAAGCAGGAGGAATGGCAAATGCCGTCTGTCATGCTGTCGACATCATGCCGACTTTGTTGAGCGTCGCGGAAGTGGCTTTGCCCGCGCAGAAGCCGATGTCGTTGGAAGGTGAGTCCGTCCTCTCTTCCATAAGCGGGGGAGAGAAAAACGGCGAAAGATCAATCTTCTGGAATCACAATAAAGGCAGGGCGGTCAGAAAAGGGAATTGGAAACTTGTCGGTATAGCGAAAAAGGACTGGGAACTGTATAATCTTGTCAGCGATGGAACTGAGTTGAATAACGTGGCGGGCGATCATCCCGATGTGGTCAACGATTTGAAGAGCGAATTCGAATCGTGGGCGAAGCGAACCGACCTGGGCGGAGGAAAGAAGAAAAAGAACCCGAAGTGACGGGAATTTTTTGCCTCGCGGGCAATATCTCAGAAAAACTGTGACTTACCGTCGAGCCGGAGTGTCTGCATGGATGACCACGCGCTTGTCGCGTGCCGTTCATTTACCCCAAATAAATGAATTCTCCTCAAATTGTTCCCGCAAAGAGACTGACACACCAAAAATAGTCTATATCTCCCTCACAGGGAAAGGCCATTTTCCCTTGATTAAGACCGCCTTCGGGCGGTCTTTTTTTGTCGCAAATTATCGGATTTTCAAAATAGGGACATTTTGCAATTCATATTTGATAAATTTATTCATTATGGTATTTTTGGTTGCCGTTTTGATTATGGTGCCCTGATGTGACCGGGAACTGCAATCTTCGGTGAACATTCGATTTCTCAGTTTCCGACATGACCACAACGAAAAAACACTCAAACAACGGGACGTTTGAACTGGGCCACTACCGGTTTCACCGCGACGAGAGGCAGCAGTTGGTTTTCCTGCCTTCCGCTCCCGGACTGGAGGGTTATCTCGCATTTGATCTAAAAGAAAACAATTTTGTGCAGGTCCGCCTTCTGAAAACGCCGGATACGGATACGCGCGCGACCTTCAAAGAAGTGTGGAAATCCATTCGGGAAAAGAATGACTGCACCATTTGTCCGGAAATTCTTGCTTTGGGTGAAGAGGAAAACGTTCCCTACTATGTAAGCACTCTCCCTGCCGGAGAACCTGTCAGTTTCTTCGTAAAACGCGGGGGGCCACTGCCTCCGGAAGTGGCGGTAAAGCTGGTTTTGAGATTTATCCGCTCACTTAAGGCGCAAAATCCGGTTTCCTATGAGACGTTCGGCATGAGTCCGGAGGCCGTCTGGATCACTCGCAGTTCCGAAGAGCCCCGGTTAATCCTCGGGGATTTTTCGCCAGTCCCGGTAAACAGTGCCGAAGCGAAAAATGCGCATCTCTGTCTCGATTTACTGAAATTCCTGTCGGGTAACCCGCCTTTTAACGAAGTGTTTCAGGACCTGATTATGTCGGTCGAGAAAGGCCCGCAAACGATGGGCTATCTGCTTTCAAAATTGGAAGATTATCAGGAAGCCAATCCGGCCGCAACATTCTGGACCGATTTCAACCAACCGAATCCTATACTTCACCAACTGGTGCCGCCGGAGGTTGCCATCCAAACCGCTGTGCCGTCTCCGGATAGTGAGGCCATTGCCGGGACGTCGCACGAAAGGCCGCTCTGGCAATATATTGCAGGTATCGGATTGGCGGCGGTGGCTTTCGGTTTGCTTGCGCTGGCAGGGCTTGTATTTCTTACCCGCGATGAGCCGGTTCCCGATTCGGTAGTATATAATGAACCGGTAGATGAGACTCCGGTTTCGCCTGTCGTAGAACCGCCCAAACCCGAAAACGAGATCGAACAATTTCCCGTCCCTGAGGTTACCGGGTTGGCGGAAAAACCGGTAGAGAAAATACAGGTCAATCAACCTCTACCTGCCTTGCCGCCGGTAGATATTGAAATGCCCGATGAAGGACCGGAAACTCCGGTTGTAGCGGAAGTCAAACCGGTTGTTCCAAAGGTTGCTATACCTGTTGTCGAAACGGGTGAAGAAGAGGATAAACTCAGTCAATTGGCTGAGCAAGCGGCTAAGGAGCGCTCCAGGGGACAAACCATCAAAGCGGTTGAAAAAGAGATTGAGATTTTGAAGCTGGATTCCAAATCGATTGAGGCAAGGATCCGTTTGAATGATGATCTGGTAGCTCTCCGGGATGCTCCTCCCGGCGATTCCTGGACAACTACAGATTTAGACATCATGCAACGGGCTGCTGTCGAAAATCCCAAGGCTCTGGACCTTCTTGTTTCCCACTACCGGAACGAAGGTGAATGGGGAAAAGAAATTGAAACTTTGGTTCGAATTGGTAAAGCGGACCGCCCCGATAAACTTCGTGAAGCCGGGGTTCGTATCTTTCAAAATCCGGCGGCAACTGAGGTTGATCTCAAACTGGCCAGAGAGTATTTCATCGAAGCCGCCGGTGAAGGCGACTCCGAAGCTCAGTTTTATGCCGGTGAATGTCTGGTTCTCGGTCGCGGCGGCAGTAAAGATCCCACCCGGGGAACGGAATACCTTCGTAAAGCTATATCGCAGGGAGATGCGAGAGCGATGGATCTGCTGGGAGTATGTTATGTCCGCGCCTGGGGAGTAGAGCGTGACGATTCCAGAGCGGTGGAATTGTTTCAGGCGGCGATCGATGGCGGAAATATACCGGCTTACTACAATCTGGGAGCCCGCTACGCTCAGGGGCAGGGAGTGGAAAGAGATCCGGAGAAAGCCGCCGATATTTTTACCGAGGGCGGCAGGAAGGGTAACGCCCACTGTATGCTCGTGCTCGCCAGATGTTTCGAAACCGGATACGGTCGGGAGCAGGATCCAGATCAGGCAACACTTTGGTATAGCAAATCGGCACAGCAAGGCAACGCTGATGCGGTAAAATGGTGTTCGGAGAACAACGTGGATTTCCGGAAGTACCTCGCCGATTCCTGAGACCTGACAGGGTACAGTTTCGGACCTGACAGGGTACAGTCGACAGTTGTATAGACTTGTAATCCATGTTCGGTTTCTGATAACTTCGGTTTGTTATGAACCGCCTATGTCGTTTTCTGCTCGTCTCGATTACTTTTAGCAGCATTTTTCCGGGCGGGATTCGAGCGGGCGGGCTCACAGAAGAAACCGTTGCGTCGGTCGCCGGGTTTGAGCGTGGAATTCTCTGTGTTGCCGGTGCGGGGCACAAAGACACCTCATTTCTAATCAGCCTGGCCAATTCTTCTGCCTACACAATTTTTGTTCAGGCGGTAAACAGGGAAGTTGCCACTGAAATTCGAACCCTGGCAACCAGTCATGATCTGCTCGGGCGGCGACTTTTTGTGTCAGTAATTACCGGTGATGTAATCAATCTAGCAGACAAGGTGGCCGATGGTCTGCTTGTCGTGAATGAGGTGGACATTCCCGATCAGGAATGTCTCCGGGTTTTACGACCGGGAGGCATTGCGCTGAAAGGAGGAAGGAAACTCACTGCTCCAGTTCCGGACGGGTATGATGACTGGAGTCATCCTTTTCACCGGGCCGACAACAACCCGCAATCACAGGACA
>JARGOZ010000224.1:0-5424 GCA_029213025.1 Verrucomicrobiales bacterium | reverse complement strand
GGCGAAGGGAAAACTGAGAACCCAGTTTATCGCCGAACCGAAGTTTTCCCCTATGCCGCAGCAGACGGTAATTGGCGGAGGGCGGATGTATAAAGCCATGGGGCACATCGCTCACAAGCAAAATGGGAATCAGCATCTCAACACTCTTATGTGTATCAACGCTTACAACGGCACGATATTGTGGAGACGGCCTTTACCGGCGGGTTTTATGATTCATCGAAATACGATGATAGCTACCGGTGATTCCCTACTGCTTGGCGACCACGAGTCGTGCAAAATTATCGATGGCGAAACCGGGGCGGTAAGAGACTCCATTTCGATTCCGGATAACTTAACCGACGGACCTACCTGGAAGTGGATGGGTCTGGAAGACGGGATTCTCTATGCGCTTATCGGGCATGCAGAAGTCAAAGTCGAAACCAGAGAATCGGACTCGCCTGGAATTGGTCACTGGCCCTGGGGAATGTGGAAAGGGCATGATTACGAAGATCCGGAAAAATCCTTCGGTTTTGGCCGAACTCTTGTCGCAATTGATATCGGCAGCCGGGAAGTTCTGTGGCACCACAGGGAAAGTGACTATATCGACGCACGCGCCCTTGTTATGAACAGGGATAAAATCTTTTATTACATCCACGGGAAATATCTGGCTGCGATTGACCGGAACGCGGGAACGCCGCTTTGGAAAAATTCGGATGAAAATCTTATCGAAGCAGTTGGTGTCAATGGTCGTGCCCAGCACTACATGACGGGCTACGCTACTACCAACTATATGAAATGTTCTTCGGATCAGGTATATTTTGCCGGTCCGCAGAGAAAGCAGATGGTTGCCGCTTCGGCTGATGACGGTAGATTGTTGTGGACGAACCCGGCCGGCAACCTTCAGCTTGTGCTTCGCCGGGATGCCGTATATGCCGCAGGTCAACAGGGCACAAAAGGCATCAAACTCGACTACCGTTCGGGAAAAGTCCTGAGCGAATTTCCGGCGCGGAGGGCCTGTACACGGGCAACCGGTGGTGAAGACAGTATATTTTTCCGGGCAGGCGGCGGGACGGTTCGGGTCATGACCGAAACCGATACGGCCCTGCATATCGCTCCGATGCGGCCTGCCTGCCAGGATGGAGTGCTTATTTCCAACGGGCATTTTTACTGGGGGCCATGGATGTGTGGATGCCAGTTATCGTTATATGGAAATATAGGTTTGGCTCCAGCAGGGCAGGCCGGGAATGATCATGGCGATACCGGCTCTCTTACCGTATACAGCCACAAGGAGGTTGAGCCGCTCTATTCCAGCGACGATGACTGGCAGTCCTTTCGGGGAGACGAATCCCGGTCGGATGTAAGTCCGGTTGCTGTTGCCGACTCTGTGAAAAGGCAATGGTCGTGTCAGGTTTCCACGCCTGATACTTTGCCAACTGCGCCGGTTGCTGCAGGCGGTATGGTATTTGTCGCAGATCGTTCCGGGCTGGTTCATGGATTCTCGGGTGATAGCGGAGAAAAGCTATGGAGTTCCTATACAGGCGGGCCTGTTTATTATCCGCCGGTGGTTCGGCATGATCGTCTTTATGTAGGTTCCGCGGATGGCCAGGTATGGTGTCTTGCGGCCACGACCGGCGAGGCGATGTGGAGTTACCGGGTCGGTCCCGGGTATCGAAATATCCCGGTTTTTGGGCAGTTGGTCTCATCATGGCCGGTGGCTGGAGGAGTAGTTGTAAAAGATCAAACTGTCTACGCCGCTGCCGGAATAACGCACTACGATGGAACCGTTGTCGTCTCGCTTGACGCGATTACCGGAAAGTTGAAAGCATCCAATTCGGAATCGGGAACGATTGCCAGTGAGGTGGACAACGGGATTTCTCTTCAGGGGAATCTTCAGATCGTCAATAACGAGCTTCGCTTCGCCGGGGGCGGGGTCTACGAATGGGCCCGCTACGACCTTGATACGCTCGCTTGTTTGAACCAGCCAAAAGTTCAGGTTCATTCAGACTTTCGAACCGCCTTTTATCCCTACTACCCGAACTACAACAAGTACGTCAGTCTGGAGCACAAGCTGGATGACGACAGGGAACTGGTCCACTACGCTAATTACGAGGGCCGGTATTTTATTAATCTCAGTCTGCGGAAACCCGGTAAAGAGCAGGTGAGAAAAGATGCGGCCGGGGAATTTATACGGAGGGCCAACCGTAGCCGGGGAGTCAGTTCACAAAAGCGCGATATCTGGCGCGATCCGCATAACAGGAGGTTTACAGCTTTTGCGGTTACGCCGGGATACCTCGTCGCTGCCGGTCATACCGAGGCAAAACCGGAGGCACATTTTCTCGTTTCCACTTCTATAGAGGAAGGCACTGATCGATGGATCCAGGAGATTCCCGCTCAGGCTGTCAAAGGTGGTGTAGCTATAGATGCCAAAGGCAAAATTTACTGCAGTGTTACTCAGCGGGAAAGTGAATTACACCAGCAGGGTGACGTCGATTTCGATTTTGCCTTTCTCTACATACAACCTGACCTGAGCGCCACCGCCATCACCGAATGACCGGAACGCGGCTTCCTCCAGGTGGGGAACCAGCGATGCACGGACTGCCCTGGCTCCGGTCTCGCGACGCTTCGCGGATTCGATAATCAAATCGATCACTTCCACTTCCACGGTGAGCTCCACTTTTTCGGCTTCGAATTCTTTGCGGTAGGATTTGAGTACATTGTCTTCGAGAATTTCGCGAAGCACTTCGGAACTGAGAGGTTGGAAGGGAACCATTCGCGAAAAGCGACCGACCAGTTCGGGTAGTATCCCGTAGTTGGCAAATGCGCGGGTATCCTCCATCAGTTCAAAGCCGATACGGGAAACCAGAGAGTCATCCGCCTCAATAGGCGGTTTTTCAATGAACCCGATACTCGCTCCATTGCTTCCCTCGGCCAGGTCCGCGACTTGTTTTAAACCGCTGAAAGCACCACAGGCAATGAACATGATATTGTGCAGTGGCATGGTGAGTTTTTGGCCAAAGGCACTGTAGCCAAAATCTGTGGGAAAAGGGGAGGACGTGCCGGAAAGCAAATTGAGGAGCCCCCGCTGAACTCCGAAACCGCTGACATCTTTGGTGGTTCCCTCTCCGGCGAAGCGGGCGGCGGATCGACTCGCTGCCAGTTTATCAAATTCATCGAGGCAGATGATGCCACAGCTTGCCCAGGCCCGGTCCTGATCTGCTGCCTCATAAAGTTCTGAGAGCAGCATAAGCACGTCATCGCCGATGTAGCCGGTTTCAGAATAGCGGGTTACGTCGGCCACGATAGTGGGCACTCCGAGAATGTCGCGAAACAACATTTCGGTGAGAAAAGTCTTTCCGGAACCGGTAGCTCCGAGAAAAAGATAGTTTTCCCGGAGGGAGAAATCTTCTTCCGCTACATGGTCGATAAATTCCCTTCGGAGGCGCTGCATGTGCCGGTAAGCGAGTACCGCACCGGCCCGGCGGGCAAACTCCTGTCCCCGGTAGCCTCTGGAAATGAGCGCCATTTCGATTTCACGGGGGGACATCTTCGGGAGCGATTCCAGCTTTGTCGCCACCCGGTTCCGTTCGGCTTCTGACAGCTCGACAGACTTCCCGTCATCAACTTCGTCTGTATAAAATGACGGTAGTGAGGTAATCGAAGAGGTTTTGCCGAAAAAAATCTCTTCAGGCAACTCGTCTTCAGCCGTTTCGTCTACGATATTTTCTTCGGGATTAGGATCGTCATCAGTCACAACTGGAAATTGCATGGTTTCGAGGCTTGGTTCAACCGCCAAAACGGTTTAAATCCCTACGTATGGAATTACTGCCCGATGATGTATATTATTCCCGCCTGAACACGGTCAATCTTGCCTCCGGTGCGTTGATTCGCAACAGGGCGGGCGAGGTGCTCGTGGTAAATCCCACCTACCGGGATCACTGGCTGATACCGGGCGGTTGTGTCGATAAGGATGAATCACCTGCGGAGACCTGCATGCGGGAGATCAAAGAGGAGCTGGGCCTGGATGTGGCGTTTTCCCGGCTGTTGTCTATCGAATATCTAGCGCGTCGCGATTACAAGCCGGAGGCAGTTCATTTTATTTTTGATGGAGGGATAATCGGGGAGGAGCAGATCGCGGAGATTTCACTCTGTGAAAAAGAATTGTCGGAGTTCCGGTTTCTTCCGGTTGAGCAAGCCTGTGAGCTGCTCAATTCCTCTCTGGCGGTTCGGTTCCGGGCTGCTTTTGAGCAGGTAAATCAAAGTGGACCAGCTTACCTGGAGCGGGGATCACGCCTCGATTAGCTTTTTCGCTTCGCCAATCCACGTTTCCAGTTTCCGAATCCAATCTTCGATATCGATGCGGAAGCCGGGGGATACTCTGACTTTGAGTTTTCCGCTTTTCCGGGCTTTATCGAGTTCCTCCTGCAAAAGTTTACCGGGGCATCCGGTTTGCGCCAGCTCACGGTGGGTTTTTACATTTTCCGCCGGGATTTTGTATCTCTGTTTCAGGTACCGAATGAAAGTAAACAGTCCGTCGAGTCCCTCTGCCGTAGGAATATCTTTGTAGGTATTCCCCAGAAAGAGAATGCCTACATTATTCGAATTGTGGCCCTGAACGTGAGCCCCCTGGTATTGCAATGGACGACCCTCCCAGATCCGGCCCCGCGGATCGACGATGTAGTGGTAGCCGATATCGGCATACTTTTTCGAATGGGATTTCCGAATTGAAACGATCCTCGATTTGATTTGCGCCTCGGTTTTCATAGGCAGAGGAGGCATTCCGTCGTGATGGATAGTTACCCGGGTGATACCGCTCATCGGTTCAATATCCTCCGGATGGGAAATCGATTGATCCGCCCACTCTGAACGGGAAATAAAATACAAATTCTCCGGCCATTTGGTTTCTTCCGGACGCGGAGACGTTCCGAAAAGAACGGGCCACGCAATCCACAATAATAGACCGGCAATGGCGAAAAGAATCACCATAAGCATCGATCCGCATGAACAGCCCCGTTTCTTCATCTGTGGAAAAAAGAAGCCAATTTCGTCAGTATTTCGACTGAATCAATCCTGAATCAGCCGTTTCCGCGCAGAAAAACATTCTAATAAATTTATCTCAGCAAATCGTCGATCCACGGATCGTAATCAAGGAACCGGATTTGATCGTAGATCTCGTAGAGATCGTTGCTTTTCGCGATTAATTTATCCAGGGTAAGTAGAGCGACACAACCGAAATCCGCGCAATCAAAATCTACCGGGAACAGAATATCTTCATGTTTCTGGTAGTTGTCCGGATAGGGCTGGCGGTGATAGGATGTGCAACGGAACAGGCGGTACACTTTTTCTTCCAGATCGTAGTCAACAATCAAAGGGTAAGCCGTTTCCGAGATGTCTCCGGAGAGGAAAACAGGGTGGGAGAGAAACTCGGCTCTTTTCTCATCGATCAGG
>JARGOZ010000223.1 GCA_029213025.1 Verrucomicrobiales bacterium | reverse complement strand
GGACCGTTCCACTGGCTGAAACGGTAACAGTAAACGTGGCGATTTCACCAACCGGTCCGTGAGTGAGGCGTTCCACATTAGCGACTGTAACCGTCGGCAGCGCAGCCCCTAATTCGAAAGCGCCGAGGTCAGCATCTACCCGAATTCCCGACCGCTGGTCAAGTTCAGCCGCTGAACTTGCAGCCCCGTTTTCTGCACTGCTGCCACTGACAAAAGCGTGAGTTTCGGTTGGCCCTCCATTGTCCGTCAATGCAATGAGGACGGGATCAACAGTGCTTCTTCCGGCGGTATTCCCCACCAGGGCTGATCCACCGTGTGCACCTATGATGTTTTCTCCGACGAGATTCATCTCATTGACGGTATCGGAAGCAATCGGAGTCGCATCGGCATCACCTTGGTTGTCAAAAATAATGCTGCCTTCGATGTTTATGGTGCCTGCGCCGCTTTTGTAAAGACCCGCGCCACTTCCTGCAGTCGAATAGTTGTCAGTGATCGTTACATGGGTAAAATTGCCGACATTTCCGTCGCTCTGACTCCAAATACCGCCCCCAACCCGGTTGTTCTCATCAACCGTGATGGAACCATTTCCATTCACGGCCCGGTTGAAACCGGCATAGTTGCCACTGACAGTGGTATTGGTCAGATCAACCTGTGCATTGGATGCGTAACGAATCGCACCTCCGTAATTACCTGCGATGTTATCAGAAAACAGGGAACCAACAGCGGAAAGAACAGAATCGTTTTCCATATTGATGGCACCGCCGAATTCATGGGCCTCGTTTCCGCTGATCGTTGAATCAATAAAATGGACCTCGGCGTTATTGGAAAGCCACATTGCGCCACCGCGTCGGTCGGCATCGGGACCCAACGTTTTGCCGTCATATTCGTAACCGGCTAGGTTATTGCTGATCGTGGTCCGCTCAGCAAAAATTTTTGCGTCATTGGCCGCATATATCCCCCCGGCGTGATCCTCGGATATATTCCCGTCGATAGTTGTATCACTCAATTGAACCTCTACCCTCGTGCCTATATAAAAACCTCCTCCATTGCCATTAAAGGAAAAGTTGTTCGCAATTTTCGAATTGTTCTGAAACACAATCTCGGCATCTTCATAGGAACGGAAACCACCTCCGTTATGAGCTACGTTATCCTGAATGCCTACTCCGTCGAAGGTGGCCTTTGCATCATTTCTCAATTCCAACCCGCCGCCCTGCCAGGCAACGTTCCCGGAAATTTCGCCTCCGGTGACAGTCATATTTGCCTGGTTGTTGAGCCAGAAACCGCCCCCCTCACGATTCACGGCATTACCGTTAGCGGTCAGCAGTGCATTCATCGTGTCATTCGCGGCATCGTAGGTTACTCCCGCGTAGTTGTTAGTCACGTCGGTATTAACAAGAGTCACAGTCGTGTCATCAATATAAAAACCACCTCCCCGACCCTCTGCTGTGTTGGATGTCACCAGGGAATCAATCATCGTCAACTGTGTCGGGCCTGACGCATAGATACCTCCACCAATTGCATTGGTATCGGTATCGGTAGCATGGTGAACCGTCTTATTATTGGAAATCGTGACGTTAGTGAATTTCACATCCGCTGACCCTGTGATCCGAACTCCACCGCCGTGCCAGGTTGAAACATTTCCATCAATCGTTCCACCATCCCAGTCCGCTGATGAGGATCCGGTAAAATAGACTCCGGCTCCCTCCCTGCGTTGATCGGTGGCCGTGAACGAACTGTTAAGCACACTGAGACCGGTCCCGGTCGCCGTTATCTTACCTTCGTTATAAATACCGGCTCCAACATTGAAAGATTTATTCCCGTCGAAAGTTGCATCTGTCGTATGAATCCAACCCGTGTTATCAAGTGCCGCACCTCCGCCGCGCCGGTCGGCTCCGGCTGTAGTTGAAGACGCAACTTCATTGTTCAAGACCTGAACTCCACCGTGAAGTTCCACTTTACCACTGGTATAAAAACCACCACCACGCACCCGTGTATCGGCGGTATTGTTGGCACCGGCGACATTTCCCTCAATCTTACCACCGGTAATAATGATGTGATCCTCACTGTAATCTGCATGGAATCCGCCGCCCCCACGGTTTATCTCCAAACTTTCTGCAGTGTTATTAAGAATATCCGTTTCATTCAACACGACCGTCGCACCATCCCTGGTATAGAATCCGCCGCCGTCGTTCGGAGTGAAGTTGTTGGCTATCGTGCCATTATCGATCCGGACATTCGCTCCCCGGCCACCACCTGAGACCCAGAAACCGCCCCCACGTTTTTCCCCGCCAACATTGGCATTCGTGCTGATCCCGTTTTGCGAGACATTGATGTCACCCGCTGCCGTTCCGCGAAGATCTATATCGCCATCCGATAAGTAAAATCCGCCGCCACGACCAAAAGCAGTATTGCCGGCAATATTAATTTTCGCAGTTCCGTTGGTTAAATCGCGCCCTGTGCCGGTAACGCCATTATCCAGCGTTCCCGTGACCATCAGGGAACTACCGCCTGATGAGTAAAAACCGCCACCCACATTGTCAGCAGTGGCGTCGTTACCCTGCAGCGTCACGTTATTAGTGATATTCACAGTTCCTTCACCGGTAAATACAACGGTTCCCGCGTTTCGAAAACCTCCACCGCCACCACTTGATGCAGTATTCTTATCAATAGTGGCACTGTCGATCTGCAACAGAGTACGGTCCGAAGCGATCATAAATCCGCCGCCTTCGTCTTCGGCAACATTCCCCGTAATAGTGGTGCCCTGGATTCGAACCCGCGCATCCTCCGTGGCGTAGAATCCACCACCGTCCGTTCCGTCTACAATCACCGTTCCGATACCATGAACGGCATCGGTGATGTCTTTAATACCGGCCATGTTATTCTGTAAAATACCGCCATTGAGATGGAGGAAATGTCGGTTGGTCACATAAAACGCTCCACCGTGTGACTCGGAAACATGGTTCTCGACCGTCACGTTGTTCAGAATTGCATTACCTTCCCCGACCAGATAAGCTGCGGCTCCTACACCGTTGGAATTGTTATCACCAGTCAGAGTTCCGCCCTCACCACTGACAAAGTTACCGGAAATAGTACCGCCGGTGAGATTCACTGTTCCGTCAGCACCATACCAGCCGCCTCCGTGAGTCCACGCTTCGTTGCCGATGATGTTGACATCCGTTCCGGTGATAACAGCTCCGTGCCCCGCAGTAGCAAAACCTCCTCCGTGGTTATCTTCACCACCCTCGCCAATCACCTTGTTTCCGGTGATATTAACGGAAGTGAGATTCACTGAGCCCTCGGCATAAAAACCACCACCGTAAACACCGCTCTGCAATCCGTTGTTACCGGTGTTTCCTGAAATATCAGCGTCATTGATGTTAACGGTTGCGGACTCGCCCCCGACAAAGAATCCGCCTCCTTGACGTGCCGCTGTATTGTCTGTCACATCGGTGGCATCCAAATTGACGGTCGCATCTCCCGAAACCCAAAAACCACCACCGCGCTCATCGTTATTGGCAATTGTAGGTGCGATTTCGTTACTGAGGATGTTACCGTCGGTAATCGTTACGGTCGACTCATCCGAAGCCCAGAATCCAGCTCCATGGCCCGATGAGGTATTATCCTGAATGATACCGTTTGCTATAGAGACAACCGAGCGACGGTTGGCATAGAAACCGCCACCGGACTTGTCGTCCAGGATAGCTGTCTCAGCTCCTGCGGCATCGAGATCAACACCGACCCGGTTGCCTGAAATTTTGGTTTCCGTATTAAGAACATTGGTAAAGATAATCGTTCCGTCATCAGCCCGGAATCCACCTGCATTGTCTTCAGCCGTATTGCTGAGAATGTTGACATCCTCAAGATTCACTACCGAATTGTTATAAGCATTGTAGAATGCACCACCACTGTTATAGGCCAGATTGTTTTGGATATCGACACCCTTGATATTTACCGTCCCCTGGTTCCAGAACCCTCCTCCGCTTCCGTCGTTATCACTGATCCCGGCGGTGTTGTTTTCCAGGGTTCCACCAGTTATGGTGACGACATTTTCCTGGTGAGAGGTTCGGAATCCTCCGCCATTTCCGAGGAACGCTGTGTTACCCTTGATATCAACCACGCCCAGATTCACCGTCGAAGCATCCGTCATGTAGATACCACCCCCATCATCTTCGGCATAGTTATTTTGCAGTGAAGTCGATGTATCGGCAGAGAATATAATATCAGCACTGTTGGAAATATAGATTGCCCCCCCGTTACCCGATGCCGAGTTACCGTCCAGCGTGGCATTATTAAGAGTCAGTTGCGCATGCTCAAACGCCCATATTGCACCACCGTGTTCATCAGGATCTGCGGCAGTGCCGTCCCAACCCGACCGGTTACCAGTGAAATTGATGGCGGTGGCAGCTGATCCATCGACCACTACATGCTGACCGACTGCCATAGCTCCCCCGTCACCCTTGGCGAAGTTATCGATAAAGTTGACTGTGCCGCTCAACGTAATCGTGGTGGAGTGCCCCTGGGCGTACAGGGCCGCGCCCTGACTGTTACCGTCGGCAGTGACCACGTTGTCCTGAAAGGTCACGTTATTCAGCGTAACGTTTGAGTTATCTATCCACATTCCCCCACCATCGGCGGTATGCTGACCATTGATAATCGTCAGGTCATTGATGGTGACATTGGAATCATCAATAATCCGAAAAGCCCGCACCAGATTTTGCGCATCAATCGTAGCGCCGTTACCGTTGATCACCACGTTGATAGTCCGATTGGCCAAGAGTAATTCCTGATTGATCGCATAAGTCTGCCCCGCATCGAGATTGATTTCGTAGTCAGGGTCTGAGGTTCCCTCTGTCGTGTCGTTGAATACACCGGTGGACAACATCGCCTCGAGATCGGTATTAATATCCGCCTCCAAAGCATCCCCCCTGGCAGCGGCATCTCCGCCGGTCGGGTTTACCGCATTGAGTTGGTGAACCCCTTCCAGACTTAAAGGATCAGCGCCATGGGCCTGACCGTGGACCGGGGTGATTCGCTGACCTTCGTCAAGATCCCAATGCATGAGATTGAGATCCTGGGCCGACTGATAAATATCCTCCAATCCAAGCACGTGTCCCATTTCATGCATCATTACGGTCAACATATCGATGCCGTATTGAGCATCCCCGTCCGTGTCGCGAAAAGCCGTCGAACTCTCTGCAAACTCAAACTCATCATCGTCGAAAGGAGTTTCATCGATAAACCAGTCTCTACCGGCCGCGTTCCAATCCAGAAAAATCTCCGTTCCCTCGGTTTCCCCCAAAGCAAAACCTTCCATATCCACCATTGAAATTTCGATCGCTTCGAGGGCTTCAATCTGCTCTGCGGTAAGATCCGCCTCTTTCCAACGCTCCACCGCTGCATTGGCAAGAGATTCAATTTCCTGGGACGACAGGTGATCAAAACTGGTTAAGGTCACCAATTCCCCGGACGACGCAGAACTATTTACCGCCGGAATCTCCCCTTCAGCAAAGCTGTCAGCCGATTCGAAGTCGGCTGAGGAATTGTCATCGACTACCACTTCCTGATCGACCTGAGGTGCTTCGACCTCGACCGGTGCCGCGGAATAGAGAATTCTGGCTTCGAGCTGTTCAGCTACAAATTCGCGCTTTTCGCTGGATTCTTCGCCCGCTCCGGGAGTTTTTGACAGGAGGCGACTGAGTAAAGACTTTTTCTTCATTTATAAGGTGGATTGGGGTGGATTTCGCGGTGGGATCAAAAAAACATTTGACACAATTCAGCCTTGCTACCGGCAAAATTTCACTGTTCGTGACTCCTCTGAGCCACGATCTTGTTAGCGGTTCGGCCAAAATACGCCTATAACGCAAACGCGGTAAACAGTCCGGCGATTCGACTTAACCCGCTTAGGAAAACTGATTTATAACGCAAGAAAAAATCCTGTCATTTCGACTGTATCCTGTTGAATGCGGGACTGTACCATGTTGAATCTTTACCTATACCCTGTTTTACTGATCCATTTATGAGATCATTCCTGTTCCTTCTCTGCGTTTTTCTCGCTCCTTTATCCAGCAGCTCCGCTAAACCGAATATTCTGTATATACTGGCCGATGATCTAGGTTTTAGTGATTTGGGCTGTTTCGGCGGAGAGATTCATACTCCGGTTCTCGATTCGCTCGCGGGGAACGGAGTCCGGATGACTCAGTTATATAATACCGGCAGATGTTGTCCTTCACGCGCGGCACTGCTCACGGGTCAATATCCACACCGGGTAGGACTCGGGCACATGACGACAAATGATCTTGGCCGTCCGGGATATCGCGGAGTTGTTTCCGAAGAGGCTATGTCGATTGCTCAGGTCTTGGCCCCTGCCGGATATCGTAGTTTCATCGCCGGCAAATGGCACCTGGGAACTCCGGACCCCACCAAACATGGATTTGAAGAATTCTACGGTACTTTGGTAAGCGCCAAACGCTTCTTTGATCCCGATCACCTCGTCCGGCTTCCGGAAGGGCGAAAAGCCCGCCAATATCCGGAAGGCGAATTTTATGCTACCGACGCCGTGACGGACCATGCGATCGACTTTATCAATCTGGCCCGGGAAACTCCCGATAAACCCTGGTTACTCTATCTGGCCTATAATGCGCCTCACTTTCCGCTTCACGCTCCGAAAGAGGAAATTGCCAAATATGCTGAGCGCTATAATCAGGGCTGGGACCAACTGCGGGAGGAAAGGCTCGGGAGAATGAAGGAAATGGGGATCGTGGCAGCGGATACCAAACTTTCCCCGAGATCTACCTGGCAAAACTACGGTGAAACCAAAACCGGAACCAACCCGGCGTGGCACTCTCTAGACGAAGACCGAAAGACCGATCTGGCCCGCCGAATGGCCATCTACTCCGCGATGATTGACCGGCTCGATCAACAAATCGGCAGAGTGATCGAAGAACTAAAGCAATCGGGCGAGCTGGAAAACACTCTGATTGTTTTCACCTCTGACAACGGCGCCTGCTTTGAATGGGATCCCTTCGGATTCGACATCGTGTCCAGTAATCAAAATATTCTCCACACCGGTGAGATGCTGGATGAAATGGGACAGCCCGGCACCTTTCACAGTGTTGGTTCGGGATGGGCCAACGCATCCAATACTCCATGGCGAATGTACAAACACTTCAACCACGAAGGCGGCATCGCTTCGCCAGGTATCGTTCACTGGCCTGCCGGCCTGAAGGCGGAACCGGGATCAATCGATCATCATCCGGCGCACATTATCGACCTTCTACCCACTGCGCTGGCTGTGTCCGGTGCTGAATATACCGGCAAACTGTCACTCCCGGGCGAAGACCTCATCAGTCTTCTCAACTCACCGCAATCAACATCCGATCGCAAGCTGTTCTTCGAGCACCAGGGAAATCGGGCCGTTCGTCATGGCACATGGAAACTGGTGGCATTCGATGACAAACCCTGGGAACTATATGATCTACATAACGACCGGTCCGAGATGAATGACCTCTCCCAGGCTCAGCCCGAGAGAGTATCAGCAATGAATGCCGACTGGGAGGAGTGGGCGGAGAAAAATCAGGTTACCCCGCTGCCCCGGGATCTTGGGGTGAAATACCTGAAAGCTGACTAATTTCCTCAACCTGCTCGTCCGAAGTATTTCTCTACTAAAGAAGAATCCACTTTCCGCCCCCTGGTTCCCAACAACAGAATCACTGCGGCAGTCACTACAATCGCCCAGATAAACGGGTGCAGACCCAGCAAATTATATTCGCCGAATTTTCCGTGCACGATGTAGCCCACTGTGTAGAGAATCAAAATAGTCAGTGCTCCGCTTATCATTCCACCAACCATGGCGGAGGAATTCATTCGCCGCCAGTAGAGAGCAAATACCACCGGCATCAGAAAAGCAGCGCCCAAACCGCCGGAGGCAAACACCACAAGATCCTGGAGAAAGCGCGGCGGGTTCAATGCGGCAAGCACACCCAGTATCCCCACGGCCACCGTTACGATGTAGCTCATCCGTTTCACCGTTTTTTCCGATGCCCGGGGATTGATATTTTGCTGGTAGATATCACGAACCACCCCGGATGATACCAGAAGCAAAAAGCTGTCCACACTCGACATCACCGCGGCAAACGGCGCGGCCACTAACAAACCCGCCAACCAGGGCACTCCGGCTGATTCAGTTACAAACGCAGCCATCTCCGGCATGACCCGGTCGGCATACACCTCCATACCCGGTAAAAGCACCCGGGCGGAAGTAAAGACAATCACAAGGGGGAAATAGATCATACTGAAAAACACCATCACCAGAATGATCGATCGTCGCAGAATTTTTGTACCATCAAACGCCATCTGCCGAACCTGTTGGCTCGGCTGGCCGGCTCCGCCGAAGTTCCAGAATACCGCAAAACTGAACGCCAGCATCACCGTCATAAATCCTACCGGATTTGTCTTCGACGGGCCCGGCGCCGTTACATAGACACCCCGTTGACCCGCCCCGTAGGCATGCGGAGTTGTCTCTATGTCTACCAGCTTAACGCCTTCGATCCCGCCGCCGCGCAATTTTTCGATCTCCTCCGCAGTAGTGATTTTCAGAATTTCCACCGGCACACTGGTTGTGTCTCCTGCCGCTATCGCGACACTCTCTCCGAGTCGGTAGGGATTTCCCGATGCGTCATCCAACCAACTCCCTTTCGAAAAGATTTTCTCCACGGAAGAAGGCTCAGTCAGCTGCAGCGTTGCTGTACCGAACTCGGGCGGTGTCATTTCCGTTAATTTACCGGTCGCATTGCGAATGCCCCCAACCTGTTTCAATGTCAGGCCCAGCAATAGTAGAACGCCCAGAGCCATGACAATTCCCTGCATGACATCGGTCCAAACCACAGCGCGAAATCCGCCAAAAGTCGTGTAGGCGATCACCGCGACCGCAAAGACCGATAAACATAGAAGATAATCGCCGCCGGTATCCCCCACCCACGGCAACCCTTTGGTTACCGACTCAACGGAAGCGACCAGATTCTCATAAACCACTACACCGTCCAGCAAGGTCGCCATGATTTCCGCGCCCGCTTTGAACTGCGCAAGAAGATAGAAAAACATAAAAAACACGATCATCATCGTGGCGACATTGCCCACCGAAGCACTGCCGAACCTGCGTCTCAGCAATTCAGGTATAGTAATCGCCCCGGAAATTCTGCCTACCTGGTTCATTCGTTTTGCGATCAAACCAAGGCTTACCAGTGGAACCACTGCATAGCCCGATATCCACCAACCCACGACCCAGCCATGGGTATAGATTAAAGAGGGAAACCCCATAAAACTCCCGCCCGATGCGGAAGTCGCCGCCGCCGTCAGCGCAAAAGCCCAGAGACCCAAACCTTTACTGCCCAGAAAGTATTCCCCGGCGAATTCTTTACTCGCCTGAATCCGGTTCGCAAAACCGGCGAGAACAAATACACCGACCAGATATACCGCAAAGGTGATCAGAGCCGAATTCCCCGCGACACTACCTGCTCCTATATAGATATCAGGAATCATCCCGTTCCTCCCCGCTAACGGTATCGGTATCTTTCATAAAGCGGACAGCGAACCAGATGATAAAAATATTTCCCGCGATCCACGGCAGCAACACAGTGAAAAACGCCCACTGCGGGATTCCGATCACCGTTGCCAGCGGCTCTCCCGGGTCGGGCAGCTTATAGGCAAGCAGCGCTCCGGCGGATACATTCCACAGCGCAAAAACCGCCCAGGCACTTACGATGCATTTGAGCTCGCGAAGCGATTGCCGGTAGGACTGGTAGAGATTTTCCTGGTCTGACATGAGATAGAATCCGGATTCAAAGAATCGGAAACTGCCGCATTACTGCCGTCGTCGCACCCCGGGAATTGACAGGATTCACGCTATAGTCAGAAGTTTTCGACGACTGTACCCTGTTAGGTCCGGCATTGTACCCTGTTAGGTCCGCGACTGTACCCTGTTACATGCCCTCGATCCAGTCTTTTGCCGATTCCAACCACTCTTCCGGATTGTCACCGTACAGCCTCGGGAACTTCCCGTTGATCTGTACGTAGTTACCGTTGCGGGTCAGTTTCAGCTTTCCGTCCTTCAGCTCAACCATCGAACAGTTGCGTTCCGCCGCGAGAATTTTGATTTCAGTCGCCTGAAGGAGAAATTCCACGGCAGGAGGAAGTTTGCCGAAACGGTCTCGCCAATTTTCCCTTTGTTCCTCCAAATCGTCGAGTGAACCGGCTTCGGCCAGTTCACGGTAGGCAGTGATGCGCAGACGCGCTTCGGGCATGTATTGAGCAGGAATGTAGGCGGGCAGACTGTTCGCCGGGGCGCGCAGATATTCCGCTTCGTTGGTGCAGATAAAATCAACATGTAGCGGGATATCGATCCTGCCTTTGACGACTTCGCCTTTTAGACTCGCTACCGATTGTTTCAAAAGCTGACAATAAAGATCAAATCCTATCGCCGCGATGTGGCCGCTTTGTTTGGTTCCGAGTAAATTGCCGGCTCCGCGGATTTCCAAATCCCGCATCGCAATTTTAAATCCCGCACCGAGAGACGAGTATTGTTTGATCGCATTGATCCGCTTCCTCGCATCCCCCACAGTTAGCATATCCGGAGGCAGCATCAGGTAGGCATAGGCCCGGCGGTCAGCCCTCCCGACCCGACCGCGAATTTGGTACAAGTCAGCGAGACCAAAACGGTCCGCCCGGTCGATCATGATCGTGTTGGCATTCGGAATATCGACACCGCTCTCAATAATGGTAGTGCAGACGAGGACATCAAACTCGTGATTAATAAAGCGCTTCATCACTTCTTCCAGCTCCTCGTCTTCCATTTGACCGTGACCGACCCGGACCCGCACTCCGGGGACCAAATCTTCAATTCGACGCTGCATCCCCCGTATGGTTTTCACCCGGTTGTGAAGGAAAAACACCTGCCCCTGCCTCGCCATCTCTTTCTCTATCGCAACCCGGATGATCTTTTCGTCATAGGGACAAATCGTAGTAGCAACCGGTCGACGGTTCGTCGGCGGCGTGTCGATCGATGACATTTCGCGAACCCCCATCAATGACAAATACAAGGTTCGCGGAATAGGCGTGGCCGACAGGGTTAATATATCAACAAACCGCCAGCGCTCTTTGAATTCCTCCTTTTGCTTTACGCCGAATCTCTGTTCCTCGTCGATAATTACGAGGCCGAGGTCTTTGAACTTCACCTGTTTCGACAGCAGCCGGTGGGTGCCGATCACAATGTCCACCCCGCCGGATTGCAGTTGAGCGATCGTTTCGCGTTGCTCCGCGGCCGTGCGATAGCGGCTTAATTCAGCGATCTTCACCGGAAAATCCGACATTCGCTGGCGCAGATTTTGAAAATGCTGGTCCACCAGCACCGTAGTCGGGGCGAGAAACGCGACCTGTTTCCCGGACATCACCGCTTTAAAGGCCGCGCGAATCGCAATTTCCGTTTTGCCGAAGCCGACATCCCCGCAGATCAGTCGATCCATCGGTTTATCGCTCTCCATATCACGCTTTGTTTCCTCGATAGCGCGCAGCTGATCGGGAGTCTCTTTGTAGATGAACTCGTTTTCGAATTCCCACTGCCAGCGGTTGTCGGCTTGATGAGCCTGCCCCTTGTGCGTTTCGCGTTCCGCCTGGATCGCGAGCAGCCGGGCTGCGTAATCCATGATCGAGTTTTCCGCGTCTTTGCGGATTTTACTCCAGCGCTTATCGCCGAGGCGGGACAGTTTCGGTGCCTTTTTTCCGGTACCTACATAGCGCGATACCAGATGCGCCTGATTCAGCGGAACAAAAAGTCGTGCTTCCTCGTCGTATTCGATCTCGAGGACATCCTCTTCTTTATCCCCGGTCTTTTTCGATTTGATGCCCCGGAATTTGCCGATGCCATAGTCGACGTGAACCACCATGTCTCCGTATCCGAACTCGCGCAGCGAACTCACCTGCTGGCTCGCCTGGCGTTGCCGGGTCAAGCGGGTGCGCTTTCTCCCCCACTGGTTTTGGTAGCGGCCGAAAATCTCCGCGTCACTCAGCACCGCCAGTTTGGCATCCGGTATCGTAAAGCCGCGACTCAGGCCGCCCTTCACCGGAATGAGAAAATTATCATCCCACGCCTTTTCATAGACCAATTCGGTGAAGCGGTCCTTTTCCCCATCGGTGTGGAAAGCCA
>JARGOZ010000222.1 GCA_029213025.1 Verrucomicrobiales bacterium | reverse complement strand
GGTGGAAAACGGGATTGTGGTCGAAGCCCACAGCTACAGTTCGCCGGAGCAATGGGCAGAGTTGGCTGAAGCCGGAGTAAGGATGTTTCACACTGCTATGCCGGAGGAGACGCTGCGATGGCTTATTAGCAATGGGTGGCGCTCACGGTAAACTGCGTAACTGGTCAAATTTTGGGCAAAATTGCATATGATTCAGTCAGGTGGATTTTTTTTAGGTGCTGGTTAGCGCGATCGCGATCCCGTAACGATTCTGTGTTGAATGAGTTATGAGTTTTTGACAGGCTAGGCAGGAGACTTGCGTAGACAATTTGTATGGGAATCACAAACAGTCAGCGAAATATCAAAGAGCAAATTCGTATGGAACCGCAGGGACTGAGCGGTGAATTGCAGTCCGTAAAACACTCATTGAAAAAGCTCTCCCGCGAGCTTTTTGCGAGGATTGATTATTCCGGCGAACAAGGTGGAATCGTTGAAATGCAATGGCGGAAGATTGCGGAGAAGGTGAGATGTAACTGTGAGATTATCGAGAGGCTGGAAACTATAGTGAAATCCGCCAATCCCTCCTTCGGGGAAATCGATGATTATTTGAAGGATTTAATCCACAATGATTTTCTGATTTCGCTTCGTTTGAAGAGTATCCAGTGTCACGGAGGTTCTATACCTCCGGAATTACGATCTTACTGGAGAGAATCTTTGCTTGTCGCCTTCCATAGCTTGCGCTTCGCACAGTCATTTATGAAATCGTAGCTACCGGACTACATGATCCAGAGCGCGGCGTAGAGCTGTCGTCATTTCTGAAATTTCATTTTGCGAGGAGCAAAGAGGGGGCATTAGAACGAGAGTATTGCGAACCGGGCGGGTGAGGAGACCGAATTGTCGTGCTTCCAGACAGACTTTGGCTCCGGTTCGATCGCCCGCTGACGGGGTGATTTCGATACCGGCTGTTAATCCCGCCTGCCTGATCTCCACTACACATTCGAGTTCGTTGAAATGTGTAGTAAGTTCATTTCGGAAATGCTCGATCTTCGCTGGAAGTCCCTCAAGCACATGTTCCTTTTCAAATACGTCCAGACTCCCCAGCGCGGCTGCGCAGCCGATTGGATTGGCGCAGTAGCTGTGGCCATAGAAAAAAGTATCGTCGTAGCCACCGAGAAAAGCCTCGAAGACTTTTTCGGTGGTCAGAGTGGCGGCCAGCGGGAGATATCCTCCGGTGAGCCCTTTGGCGAGGCATAAAAAGTCAGGCACTACATCTTCGTGCTGACAGGCGAACATTTTGCCGGTTCGACCGAAGCCGGTCATCACTTCGTCGAGGATCAGAAATATATCATGCGCATCGCACCATTTTCGGAGACAGGCGAGCATTCCTGTCGGCCAGGTTCGCATTCCGGCGGCACCCTGGATAACCGGTTCGATGCAGACCGCTGTAATTTCAGCGAGTTCGTTGGCCGGAATTTGTTCCAGAGATTCCAAATCCGGAACCGAATGTGCCTTGAAACCGGTTCCGGAAAAACGACCGGTGAAACTACCAATTCCGCCGAGAGATGCGGCACCTGCCGTGTCGCCGTGGTAGGCGTTTTCAAAGGCAAGAAACCGGTTTCGCTGCGGCTGCCCGGTGAGTTGGCGGAACTGAATCGCCATTTTACAGGCGCACTCGATGGCCGTGGATCCATCGTCACTGTAAAAAACCCGGCTTAGCGGGGAGCCCGGCAAAAGAGCTGTTAATTTTTCGGCGAGCTGGATGGCTGGTTCGTTGGAGAAACCGAGGGCGGAACAATGAGCCAGTTTTCCGACCTGATCGCATATCGCCTGATTGATGACCGGGTGCCCGTGCCCGTGAATGTTGGTCCAGATTGAGCTGTTACCATCGAGGTATTCGTTCCCTTCCGAATCGCGAAGAACGACGCCTTTCCCGGAAACGATGACCAGCGGATCGTGTTCCGGGGCACACCAGTCAGCCATTTGGGTGAAAGGGTGCCAAAGGTATCTTTTATCGAGTTCGCGAAGATGTTTGGTGTCGGCCATGCATGAAAAAGGGCATCCCGATAGGATACCCTTTGTCGTTGTTATGAAAGTGTGATTGGAGTCAGGTTAGTGACAGCCGCAACCGCTGTTGCCGCAACACTCGTTCAAATCATCCTCTGTAGGGATACTTCCGTTTTGCAGAGTTTTCTGAACCATTTTCATCACGGTTCCGAAGATATCGTTTACGGAATCTTCCGCTTCGACGAAATCGGCTGCGATCTGGTTGTCCATTACGACTTGTTTAAGGCGCTCCAGCTCCACGATGTCACTCTGCTCCGGTTCCTTGCCTTCGTGGTGCATGTGGTGAAGTTCTGCCGCTTTCTGCTGCCAGTTGCGATAGATTTTCTGGGCTTCTTCACTTTCCTGGAAAGTATCGATACTTCCGGAAGCTGCGGCATAGGCCGGATCTTCGAGAATGAATTGACAAAGCTCCCGGGTCTTTTCCTCCAGTGTGGGAATTGCTGTTTCAGTTGTTGTTGCCATAATTCCTCCATACACTCAATAGCTGAGGAAAGCAATGATCCCCTTTTCTGAGATATTGCCTGACGATTCTTGCTAATGTGTGTTAAATACCCGCCGTTTAGGTTTTTACCGGACTTTTTGATGCAACAAACTTTTCCCATGCCCAAATTCTTGTCTTTAACCCTCGTTTTCGTGTGTCTCGTTTCTATTACCGGTTGCAGCGGTGGCAAACGTAAAAAGCTGGAGCACGCCCGCGTTCAGACTTTGCTGATCCACTGCCGGGCTTATGCTACGGATCACAATGGCAATTATCCCTCCGGGCTGACTGATTTGTTTCCTAAGTATATCCAGCTCGCGTCGAATTTTTATTCACCGCCTCACAACGCGACGGATGATTTGCCGCAGGCCTATTATTATCGCCCGGGGTTAAATGTAGGGGCGAAAGTGGATGAGCCGCTCGTGGTATCCCCTCATGTCGTGAAAGGCAAAGTGAACGTCGGCTACGTAGGTGGTTTTGTGCGGACTTTGGATAAGGAGGATGCACAGAAAATTCTCGCCAAACCGGAGTGGGAACAAAAAGCTCCTTCTTTGAAATAGTCCTTTCAGGCAACGGTTTCGGAATCCCGCCTGAGCCATGCCCACACGATTAGTCCGGTCAGGCAAACTACCAGGCAGGAAACCAGTCCCACTCGCAAATTTCCGCCCAACCAGGGCATCATCTCTGCCGGGGCAAATGTGCGGGAAGTCAGCGGTCCCAACGTTTTTACGCCGAAGACCCAGCCCGCATGCAGACCGATTCCCAGCCAGAGTGATCCGGTTTTCAGTCGGGTGTATCCCAAAACCCAGCCGATGGCGAAAAGCACGGCGAATTCCGCCGCCAGAAAATAGAGGTCACCAAATTGACTGAAGATCAGTCCCAGCATCTGAAAACCGGAAAAAGCCGTCACATCCGTAATATCCGCCCCCGGCGGTGGTTTCAGGAAATGGACCAGTGCGAAAAAAACGGCGATTGAGATTAACAGTGGCCAGGGTTTGAGAATTGACGAGAAAATCGAGGTCAACGCGCCCCGGAACACAAATTCCTCCAGCAGGGCCACCACGATACCGGTGAACAGCGCGGAGAAAAGCACGCTGATTATGGCTTTATCGGTGTCCCGTGGCTGGTACCAGCCTTTTTGCAAATAAATCCAGCCCAGAATTAGTAGAGGGATCGCAGCGAGGAAAAAACCGATCAGAAAATGCCGGACCCAGGCGGGATTCTTTCTGACCTGGAGACGCTCCCGCAGGGTCTTTTTGTCGCCGTCCCCGGTCCCGAGCCATTTCAGGGTGGGAAAAAGCATGATCAGGGCCCCGGCCAGAATGGCACGGTTAAAATAACGGGAAAATTTAGCCCGTTCCATTGAGCCATGAATGCTGTCGAGAACCGGGACATTTTCAATCCAGCCTGCTTCGACGACGGTTTTCCCGCCGTGGTAGAGCGGCGGAGCCAGTGCAGCTCCGAGCAGGATCGTGCCGATCACAAAGACGGCGACTTTGCACCCTGTGGATTGAAAAAGATAAGTCCGGTCCATGGCGACGCTTGATAAGCGAATATCAATCCAGAATCAAACGGGCTGCGTAAAGATGGTATAATAAAAAGTCTTTCCTACCCGTCATTCCAGTGTAAATTTTATCAATCATATGGTTTGTTTGAAAGGATAACAGACCGCATAGCCCCGGGACACTTACTTATGGCACCAAATCTATCTTCATCCTCGAATCTTCGTCTCCTTTTCAGCATTCCATTTCTTGTTTTTGCCTTTTCGTGTTCACAACCGGTTTCCGGTCAGACCAAATACGGGGATGTCGCTCTGAAAGTAGCCAGTATTCTTGAGTCCGAGCATTACAACCGCGAACCGTTCGATGACAAAATGTCGGCCAAGGTTCTCGACGCGTATATTGAGATGCTGGATTTCCGACGCGTTTATTTCACGCAACAGGACATTGATGCGTTCAACTCCAAATATCGTCACACTATTGACGACAATATTAAAGAGGAAGGAATTCCGGCAGCCGGCGAAATTTACGGCGTCTACCTTGAGAGAGTTCGTTCCCGGGTCGAGTATGCTGAGAAGATTCTAAATGAGGAAAAATTCACTTTTGACTCCGACCGGACCGTTCGAATCACCAGAAAGGACGCTCCGTGGCCTGGAAATTCCGATGAAGAACAGCAAATTTGGAGAAACCTGATCGAGGAAGAACTCCTGCGTGATCTTCTTTCCGCTGAAGCAGCCAAAAAAGCAGCGATAGAATTAGGCGAAGAACTGAAGGAGCGCGACAATCCCCGTGCGAAAATATTGAAGCGGTACCGTGATTTCCTCAAAGGTATCGTCGACAACGACACCGAAGATGTGGCTACCATTTTTATCAAAGCCGTAGCCCGTGCTTACGATCCGCACTCCGAATACTACAGCCGGAAGCAATACGAGAACTTCAAAATCGGAATGAACAAAAAACTTCAGGGGATCGGGGCAATGCTCCGTCTTGATGAAGACGAAATTCCAACGGTCGAAGGTCTCGTCGTCGGTGGCCCTGCTGCCAAGCAGGGGGACCTGAAAAATCAGGACAAAATTGTCGGAGTAGGTCAGGGCGAAGGCGAAATCGTCGATGTGATCGGAAAAAAACTCAGTGACACGGTTGATCTGATTCGCGGAGACATCGGCTCGACAGTGACTCTCCGGGTGCGTCCTGCCAAAGCGGCGGATCCGTCTCAGACCAGTCTGATCAAGATTGTTCGCGATCAGGTCGACTTGAAAGACAGTCTCGCCACGGCGGATCTGATCATCACGCAGGATCCGATGGGGGAAACTCAGAAAGTCGGTTGGATTCGCCTTTCTTCATTTTACAGCGATATGGACGGTGGCGACACCTCGACAACGGCCGATGTGAGGCGCCTGCTGACCCGCCTTCGGATTGAAGGCATGGACGGGCTGGTGATCGATCTTCGTGATAACGGGGGCGGTTCGCTTGAAGAAGCTGTTAATATGACCGGACTTTTCATCAACAAAGGTCCTGTTGTTCAAGCTCAAAACTGGCGTGGACAGAGAACTCAGAAAGTTTCTAAAAATGCCAACCCGGCTTACGACGGACCTATGATCGTGCTGACCAACCGGGCCAGTGCATCCGCTTCCGAGATTTTCGCGGCAGCGCTTCAGGATTACAACCGGGCATTGATTATTGGTGAGAAATCCACTTTTGGGAAAGGGACCGTCCAGCAACTCCGTCCCGTATACGGCAGCAAGTTCAACCTTTTCAACCGCGGTAATGCCGAGCAGAAAGGCGCATTGAAACTCACAATCCAGACCTTTTTCCGGATCAATGGTGAGTCGACCCAGCTCAAAGGAGTAATCCCTGATCTGCAACTGCCATCGATTTACGATGTGGAAGACTTTGGTGAGGCCTCCTTGAGCAATCCGCTCAAAGTGGATCCGATTCGTCCGGCCAACTACAATCTGTTTAGTCACACCCCGCTTCCGGTGGAAGCGCTGCGCCGCTCCATGGAGCCACGAATCGCCTCCGACAAGGATTTTGGCTATATCATTCAGGATATCGCCGAAGAAAAACAACGCCTTCATGAAAACCGGATTTCTCTGAACAAAGAAAAACGCCAAACGGAAGTGGAGAAAAACAAAGCCGAAGGCGAAGCGCGTAAGAAAGAGCGCATCGCCCGTTATAAGGATATTCGCGAAGAGGAAAAAAATCTGTTCTCCGTTTTTACCATCACCCAGGATAATTTTGCAGATCGCAATTTGACTCTGAAATCTGAAATCACTTCTGAAGCTCTCAGCGGAATGTCCCGTGGAGAAGACTCGGCCGAAGATGATGAAGACAAACTTCTGGAATATCCGCATCTCCTCGATCCCTACGAGCGGGAAACGATCCGGGTAATGCAGGACTTCATTGCGATTCGTGAAACCGGTAAACCGGTGAATATTTCCAGCGTGGCGAGAGCCCGCCGCGCCGCGCTTGAGCCGATTGCGGCTGGCGCTCAGTAAACCGGGGCCGCCGTTCAACAAGGTACTGTTCCGGATTGTACCCTGTTATGTCTCCGACTGTACCCTGTTTGGTCCGGAATCGTACCCTCAGGTCGTGATTCGTTCGGCGAGTCGTCTCCGGTTCCCCCTGGTTACCGGAATCATTTTGTGAAACAGTTAGGTAATGCACGGGAGTTTTTCAGATGCCCTCGAAGGGCTCCAGGTCCAACTCCAGATTCCGGATCTCTGGCAGCAGGAAGCAATTCGCGAACTGGTTGTCGGGAAAGACGTCATTGTTTCCGCACCGACCGGAGCGGGAAAGACTTTCGTATTCGAAAATCTGATCGACTCGGGAAAACTGCCCGGTCCAGGCAAACAAGCCGTTTATACGGTCCCGACCCGTGCTCTCGCCAATGACAAATGGCGGGACTGGAAAAATGCCGGCTGGAATGTTGGCATCGCCACCGGTGATATCGCGGAAAATCTGGACGCTCCGGTTCTCGTGGCTACTCTGGAAACGCAGCGGGAAAAATTGATCTCCGGCAACGGCCCGCGAATCCTCGTCATCGATGAATACCAGATGATCGGCGACCGGCAGCGCGGTCTGCATTATGAATTGTCGATCGCGCTCGCACCTGCGGAAACTCAGCTACTGCTGCTTAGTGGCAGCGTCCGGAACCCGGAAAAAGTAGCCGCCTGGCTCACTTCTATTGGCAGGGATGCCAAAGTGGTTCACACCGGGGAGCGTCCCGTGCCGCTCGATGAAGTGCCTTTCGAAGCCCTGCCGCGCCGGGCTCCTGACAAAACCAAAAACTTTTGGCAACGGCTCGCTCTCGCGACACTTTTGTCGAACTACGGGCCGCTGCTCATTTTTGCTCCGCACCGGAAATCGGCGGAAAAGATTGCATCGAAAATCGCCGATGCCCTGCCCGATGATTTGCCGATCGAGTTCAGCGATGCACGACTCCAGCAAGTGTGTAGCAAAGAGCTCAGTCGATTGTTGCGCAAGCGTGTCGCCTGTCATCACAGCGGAATCAGTTTTGCCGAGCGGGCAGCCATTATTGAGCCGCTGGCCAAGGCCGGACAGCTTCGCGTCGTCGTGGCCACCATGGGTCTTGCTGCCGGAATTAATTTTTCTGTGCGCTCCGTATTTGTTTCCGACCGGATCTATCAGGATGGCCCCTTTGAGCGGGAAGTATCTCCCGATGAGCTTCTGCAGATGTTCGGGCGGGCCGGACGACGCGGGCTCGATAAAACCGGTTACGTAATTTTCGGGAACCGCAGTCCCCGGCTTGGCGATGCGAGGGCTCTCGATCTGCGGCGGGCCAACGAAATCGATTGGCCTACCTTGCTTCGTAAAATGAAAATCGCCGTGGAAAATGGCGAAGATCCTTTCGAAGCCGCCCGCCATTTGTGTCAGCGGCTTGTCAGTCAGCAGAAAATCGCACTCGGCTTCCGGGGTAACGGCTCGGCAGATTCCGGGGAAGAGGAGAAGACTCTTTTCGGGCTGAAAGCCGTTCGCAAAGAGCTTCTTAACAGTGCGGGTGAATGGGAACCGATTCAATCCGGCCGGGAACAGGAGAGGGAGCTGTCGACTGCGCTGTCATTTGTCCGGGGAAAATATCGGCCGTCGGAATCGAGCAGCCCGCTCATTGAAAAAATGGTCGAAGGCCGGTGTCGGTTAACCCGCCTCGACAACCGCCGGACTCCGCAGCGACGATACGGGGTCGAATTGATGCTCGGCGAAAAAGTTCCGGACAGTGAGGAATACCGGCTGACAAAATTCATTCGCAAAGTCGCCCGGCTGCCGAGGGACAAAGCGCTTATGACAATGGAGGAAGCGGAAAGTCTGCTCCCTTCCGAATTGGAAAACATCATAAGTCCCGCGAAATATCTGCAATTGAGCGAGCGCGGTTCCCGCCTGTATATCCAGGGGCATTTTGCGGACACTAAAGTGAAAGCCTATCGGGACAACACCGGGGCCTGGCTGATCGATCCGCAGATTCGCAGCCAGGAAATCAAATCGGAGACTCACTATATCGATGCCCAAACCGGTCAATCCATCAATCCCGGGGCGGGAACTCCCGCCCACACCTGGCGAAAGCTCGGGCTGATAGATGATCAGGGGCGACCGACAAATCGCGGTGTGATCTGCGGATTTTTCCAGCACGGCGAAGGGTTGGCTGTCGCGGCGGCGCTTGAAGATGCGCAATATCCGGTCGACGAGATGGTATATCACTTTGCCAATTTGCGCGCCGGTTACCGGTTCGAACTAAATGAAGCAGGAGCGGAGGGCGGTTCCGAAAGGCTCGCGACCTGCTGTCGCCAGGCCTACGGTCCGGTGGATTTTGAAGGCTACCTGCACCTCGGACTGCCGACGGGTTATGGCGAAGGCGCTGCTGAAGTTGTGCGACTGTGGCTGGAGGGCAAATCGCATCTTCTGTTTACCAAAGCGGGCACCCTGGACTTCGGCCCGGGGGATATTGAACGTGCGTTTGTAGAGTGGCTGAGTTTTCTCCGTCATGTCCGCTGTGCTCCCGATGCAGATATCCCGGGTTGGATGGAACTAAAGAAAAAAGCGTCGGAACTCCTCGCTAAACACGATCGCACCAGTCCGCTGCAAAACATGCCGTCAATCCCGGCCAGTATACTTCAGCGTCCACCGCAAAATGGTATTGCATGGTCGCGATTGAGATAACCGGTGTTAGGAGGAAATAGACTCCATGAATCGTGTCTCAAGAAAATAGCAGGGGCGCGATCATAGTCTTTACCTTATTCTTCTCAATCCGCAGGATGGCCGCCGCTTATCGTGTCTCACTACAAAATATAAATGTAGTCAGAGTAAATATCGTAGAGGAAGTGATACGGAAAGTTGGCCAAATTCACTCTTTTGCAACGGGCCGGGACGTCGAAATGGGCTTTGGCGGGGTGATCAGCGGCCTCTTGAAATGGGTTGAGAAGTTCGGTGACAAACCGGTCTGCTAGATCGGCTCCTGACTCGTTCAAGTAAAATATTTCAGCACTGTTGATATCAAGAGCGACGCGACGATGGACGCGGTACCTACCTGGCATTTCTCAAATTCGTCAGCTCGTTTTTTAAATCGTCAGGATCCAACGAAAAAATTTCGGGATTACTTTCCATTTCCCGGCGTCGCTGATCGATTTCAACGTCAATGACTTCCATCGCCATGGACCGTGCCAGTTCCTGCATCAATTCTACTCGCTCTTTTTCAGGCAATTCGATAGCCAGGGGAAGGACTTCGGATAAACTCATGAAATATTCTATGGTGGCACAAAAGAATGTCAATGTGTCACAATCACCTCTCCAGAACGATTTCCCCATCGCCGAGATAGGGGGTGATGACAATTTTTTGATCCGAAATCTGCAAATTTACGCAGCCGGCTTCATCGAGAGTAATGAGTTCTGCGCCGGTGTCTTTTACTTTCGCCATCCATTCTTTAGAGAGTTTTTCGTGAGGTGGAAAACCGGAGTGGGATGAGATCACTACTCTGGGATCGATCTTTTCTATAAATGCTCCGGTGCCGGATTGTGTAGTGGAATGCTGGCCGCGAATCCATATATCAGAATCGAGATACCAATTTTCCTCGATGAGTTGTTTTTCGAGAAGGAATCCGATGTCAAAAGTAAACAGAATTTTCCACGGCCCGGTTCGGAGACGCAGCACCAGACATCGATCATCAGCTACACCCGTAGGTGGATCTTTGTCACCGGGATAGAGGGGGTCCCAGATCGCATTGTCGGTCCATTTAAGCTTTTGACCTGCCGATATTTCGATGCGGTTGATGCCACGCTTTTCAATGATTTCCCTGATCTCCGGGTAGATCCGGGCGCGGTTTTTCAGAGGTGATTCGATTACCAGGTCAGGCGTGAGGTGATGCAACAAGTAGGGCACGGCTCCAATATGCCCTGAGTCACCGTGAGTCAAAATCAGACAGTCGATCCGATTGATCCCGCGTTCACGAAGCAAAGGGAGAACCTGCTGGCGAAAAGTGAGTTTTCCGCCGGAATCGATCATCCAGGTCTGGTTTTCTGTAGTAGCGAGAATAGCGCTGCCGCCACGCAGCCCCATCACATCCAGAGAGATCATTTCCTTTTTCGGAACCGTTTCGTTGCCGGTATGGATATGGGCACCGGGAAGTCCGGCAAAAAATTGCGCGAGAATTGAAAGGAAGGTTGCGAGTAAGAGATTAAAATGATTCAAAATTGCAGATAGAAAGCTCAGTTTGAGGCCGAACAAAAGGATAGATATCCCGGCGATGACAACAATGCCGCTGGCAATGGGGACCATCAGGATGTTTGCGACGAGGCCGACCGGGGAAATTCCACTGAAATGCTCATTCATCAAGGCGACGGAACCAATCCACGATGCGGCGGAGACCCCGCTTCCCACTGCGATAATCTTTACTCCCTGATCCAGTCGGGTTCGCCATACCGGCACTCTTCGCTTCGGAATAAATTCATCGATCCGAAACGGGTCGTGGAGCTTTTCGGAAAAGTAGGTTCCGATCAGTATCAGTGCCAACACCACACAGAAACTCAGCTGAAATCCCGGAAGAAACAGTTGCTGGGTGTTTGCGGTCAGCAAGACGAGAGCCGCCAGTCCGAGTCCGTTTACCGGTGACGGTCGACGCTTCAGGGCAAAACCGGCGAGGAATACGGATAACATTACCGCAGCGCGAAATGAAGATGGCCGCATTCCGGTGAGCAGGGCATAGAACAGCACGGCCTGTATAATAATGAGGACCGCTGACCGCCGGGAAAATCCCAGCCATTTCAGCACAAACCAGAACATCGCCGCGACCACTCCGACATGAAGCCCGGATACGGCGAAGATATGCATTGTCCCGGAGAGGCGGAAAAAGTCCTCCACATCATCCGGTGATTTTTCCCGCGCTCCGAGAGCCATTGCCAGAATCACTCCGTTACGTTCCAGGTGGTGTTGCTTTACGCCGTAAGACAGAGCTTTTTCCATCCATTGGCGGGACAGGATCGCATATCGTTTCAAGGCCGAGCCGTGATTTCTGCCCGTAGCCAGACAGCGGTCGCCGGCATTGATATTGATTTCCGCCACGGCATTAGCGCTTCGATAAAAATAAATCGAGGGATCAAAAGCTCCCGGCGACGTGGCGGGTTCAATTTTCCGGAGTCGACCGCTGAATGAAATTTCCGCGCCGTATGTGAGATCCGCCGATGCCGGGTGATCAATCAGAGCGATGACCCGGTCTTGATGGGGGAGAGGCACCAGAGAATCACGAACCCGTAACTCCTCAACCACCAGAATGGCCCGCACAGCCTTTCCGGTTCGCAAATTGGTATCGCTTGCCAGCCAGCCCTTTCCGGAAACGGAGATGGCCCCTGATCCGGCGAGCGACGGAAGCAGGGGGAACTGGGCTATTCGAGCGATTTGCCGGTGATGAAGCAAAGAAAACAGCGCGCAACACAGCACCATTCCCGAAATGAGAACCACTGATGCCCGTTGCTTTCGAAACACAAACAGGCAGAGAACAGGCAGGGCCAAAAGCCAAATCCAGTTTTGATCGGCAGCAAAAATCCCCAAAGCCGCGGCAAGGGCGATCCAAAAAAGCGGGGCTCGCAAAGCCCTCTTGCTTACCTGATTCCAGAGGTTGCGCATAAAAAAATACACCCACCAGGAATCGAACCTGGACCTTCGGCTCCGGAGGCCGACGTAATATCCATTTT
>JARGOZ010000221.1 GCA_029213025.1 Verrucomicrobiales bacterium | reverse complement strand
CGGGGGCGGAACGGACGGCAGTTTGCTGCTTGATTACGGCCTGCCGAATATCGACAGTCTGGGAGTGAGAGGTGAATTTCTGCACTCCGATCGCGAAAGTATGGCAATTGAAAGTTTGATTGAAAGGATCTCCGTGACGACATTGTTCATCCTTCGCGCCGCGAAAAATTGGAACAAGTAACTGAACTATGAAGAAAGAAGAGCCTTCCCTGGTCGCCGATGCATTTCATAATGATCCCGCTGTGCGGGAAGCGAAACGTATCCTGATGGAGCGACTCGGCGAACATCAAATGCAGCTCGACGGCGTACGGCAAGCGGATCCGGAGCGGGCCAAAAGGTATCAGGAAATGATCGCTGAATTGAGCGCCGCGAGGTCCGGGAACCTGTATTTTCCCTATATCGGTTCGGGCATCGGAAACGGAGCGCTTGTGGAATTGGGGGATGGAAGTGTGAAGTATGATTTTATATCGGGAATCGGGGTGCACCATTTTGGCCATTCGAACCCGAAACTGGTGGCGGCCGGTATAGAGGCCGGTTTGTCCGATACGGTGATGCAGGGCAACTTGCAGCAAAACGCGGAGAGCGTCGAGTTTTCCCGATTGTTGCTGGAGGCTGCGCCGAATACCGGTGGCGGCTTTGATCACTGTTTTCTCACCAGCACCGGAGTGATGGCGGGTGAAAATGCCTTGAAGATTGCGTTTCAGAAGAATGCTCCAGCCAACCGGGTTCTCGCGTTTGAGCACTGCTTTGCGGGGCGGACGATTACCTTTTCGCAAATCACCGACAAGCCCGCGTATCGTCAGGGGGTTCCTCTGACTGTTCCGGTAGACTATGTGCCGTTTGATCCCGATTCCGCGCTGAAAGTTTTGAATGATCATATCGCGAGATATCCGGGACAACATGCCGGGATGATATTTGAGCTGGTTCAAGGCGAGGGTGGTTTCAATGTCGGATCGGAAAAACTGTTTCGTCCGCTCATGGAAAGGTGTCGCGAAGCAGGTATTTCCGTATTGGTGGACGAGGTGCAAACCTTCGCGAGGACCCCGGCGCTGTTCGCTACAGAATTCTTCGGTCTGGGTGATTTGGTGGATATGATCTGGATAGGTAAAGCCTCGCAAGTCTGCGCCACTTTGTTCCGCAAAGATCACGCCCCCCAACCGGGTTTGCTCAGTCAGACATTTACGGCCGGTTCGGGCGCTCTCGCCGCCGGGTGTGTCATTCTCCGGGAATTGAGAGATGGCAAATTCTTCGGCCCGGACGGTTTGATTCAGAAGTATCACGACCGGGTCACCGATAAATTGCGAAGTATAGAAAGCGAAGATCCGGATTTGGTTTCCGGGCCATTCGGAATCGGCGTAATGATCGCATTCACTCCGTTTGGAGGTGATCCGGCGAAAGTGTCGGCGTTTGTGAAAAAGCTGTTTGATCGCGGTGTCATTGCCTTCGTGGCCGGCAGTCATCCGATGAGGGTGCGTTTTCTGCTGCCGGTGGGAGGACTGACCGTTCAGCAGTTGGAGGATGCCTGGGAAATCATCGAGGATACGCTTCGGGAAGAAAACAGATGAGCGGAAACCCGGTGAATTTGGTTTTGCGACCCGTGGTAGAGGACGATCTCAAGCCTCTACTGACATTATTGAAATCCATTCCGGATTCGATTACTTCGCTGCAACCGGATCCGGAGTATCTGGAAAAGCGAATTCATCAGTCGCTGCGTTCTCTCTATCCGGTTGTGACAGAACCGGGGGATGAAAAGTATTTCTTTGTATTGGAAGACACAGTCAAGGGGTGCCTCGCCGGAACGTGTGCGATCTATGCCCGAACCGGTGGTTTTGAACCTTTCTATACATACGAAATTATTGAGGAAGTGAGGCAATACAAACCGCTGGATATCGAAACCCGACTTTCATCCCTGCGTTTGCGCACTGAACACGAAGGCCCGTCGGAACTGGGTGGTTTGTTTCTCCATAGCGACTACCGGGGCGGCGGCAATGGCGGGGCGCTTTCGCGAAGCCGGTTTCTATTCGCCAAATCCTTTCCGGAACGATTTACCAGGGAGGTGATGGCTGAATTTCGGGGCGTGGTGACAGAGCAGGGCGAAGTCCCGTTTTGGGACGCGGTCGGGCGTCATTTTTTTGTGCGTGATTTCTTCAGTCTCGACCAATACAGCGCCGTGGCCCGGAAAGACTTCATCCACGATCTTATGCCGCGTCATCCTCTGTATATTCCGCTGCTGCCGAAAAAGGCGCAACGCGTGATCGGCAAACCACATCCGGCCACGGAACCGGCAGTACACGTGTTGGAGAAGGAGGGTTTTCAATATATCAATCAAGTGGATATATTCGATGCCGGTCCGATCTATCAGGCTGTTTTCTCCGGGACAAAGTCATACCGCTCGGCTTGCGAGTATCGAGTACAGGAAATCGTGAATGAAACGGATGAAGACGCGCTTCAGCACGGTCTGATTGCCAATACGAAGCTTGATTTTCGCGCCTTGAGCGGTGCCGGAAAAATTCAAGGCGAATCGATTTTATTAACCCGGGAGATTGCCGATGCGTTGCAGGTGGAGCCCGGTGAAAATGTATTGTTTTTAGCATCTACAAAATGAAAATACCTCACTATATCAACGGGGAATGGGTCGACGGGGAAGGGGATGAAATCAAAAAGGTAAACCCGTCGACAGGCGGCATCATCACCGCCTTCGATTCTGCGACTCGCGGGCAAACGGATCAAGCCGTAGCAGCGGCGCGGCGGGCTTTTCCCCACTGGTCGAACCGTTCCGTCGGAGAAAGGCAGGCGATTCTTACCGAATTTGCCGGGATCCTGAACAAAGAGAAAGAGTCGCTGGCGGAATTGATCTCCGTCGAGATTGGTAAACCCCGATGGGAGGCGGCAACGGAAGTCGGGGCGATGATAGGCAAGATTGACATATCGGTCGATGCCTTTCAGAAAAGGTGTAGTGAATTTACCGGTGGACCGGCGGTAACCAGGTTTCGTCCCCACGGTGTAGTAGGTGTATTGGGGCCGTTCAATTTTCCCGGTCACCTGCCCAACGGGCATATTGTCCCGGCGCTGCTTGCCGGAAATACGATTGTGTATAAACCCAGCGAACAGGCTCCGCTAACGGCAAAGCGAATGGTCGAGTTATGGGCGGAGGCTGGATTACCGGACGGTGTATTAAATCTCGTCCAGGGAGGTATTGATACCGGTCAAGCCCTGATAGAGAATGATGGTCTGGACGGTGTATTCTTTACCGGCAGTGCGCAAGTAGGGGAATCACTTCGGCAGCATTTTTCGACGCGTCCCGGAAAGATTCTCGCCCTGGAAATGGGTGGCAACAATCCGCTGGTGGTGGAAGAGGTAGGCAATTCGGAAGCTGCGGTTTTTGTAGTTATCCAGTCCGCCTTTCTGACTGCCGGGCAACGATGTTCCTGCGCCCGGCGGCTTATTTTGCCGGAAGGCGAATGGGGCGATCAATTCGTTTCGCTGCTTCGTCAAAAGGCGGCTGATTTGGTGGTTGGCCCGCCTGATCAAGCCGATCAACCCTTTATGGGACCGGTGATCTCCGCGCAGGCCGCCAACCGGATTCTGGATCAGCAGGATGAACTAATAGATAGCGGAGCTGAAGTTATCTTGCAGTGTCGGCATCTGCAGGACGGGACCGGGTTGTTGACTCCGGGGATTCTCGATGTCACTGCTGTGAACGACAGGGCTGATGAAGAGATTTTCGGCCCGTTGCTACAAGTTATCAGGGTTCCGGATTTTGATTCTGCTATCGTGGAAGCCACTCAAACCCGGTTTGGCCTGGCCGCCGGTTTGGTTAGTGACAGTAGACAAAGTTGGCAGCGATTCCAAAACGAAGTTCGGGCCGGTGTGATGAACTGGAATCAGCAGTTAACCGGAGCCAGCAGTGCCGCGCCATTCGGGGGCGTCGGCAGGAGCGGTAATTTTCGTCCCGGAGCGTTTTTTGCCGCTGACTATTGTTCATGGCCGACGGCTTCGATCGAGGTCGAGAGTCTCCGCATGCCGGATAGTTTGCCGCCGGGTATGAAGTAGAGAAATGAAGGAAGTGAATTTTGACGGGTTGGTCAGCCCCACCCATAACTACTCCGGATTGGCGACGGGGAATCTGGCCTCGAAACGAAGTAGCGGATCGGTGTCGCGGCCACGTGACGCAGCGCTGCAGGGACTGGCGAAGATGCGCACATTGGCGGAGCGCGGAGTTTCCCAGGCGTTCTTTCCGCCGCAGCTTCGCCCGTCCATCGTTGCGCTGCGACGAATAGGATTCTCCGGTTCTGATTCGGATGTGCTGAGCACGGCATTTGCTACTTCGCCTGGACTGTTTGCGGCGTGTTCGTCCGCTTCATCCATGTGGACGGCTAATGCCGCCATAGTGGCGCCATCCATAGATTCGCGTGATTCACGGGTTCATTTTACTCCTGCGAATTTGGTAACGAACTATCACCGGTCTATTGAGGTAGATGAAACGGCGTCTTTGTTGCGGGCAATTTTTCACGATACGGACCATTTTGTTCACCATCAACCTCTCCCGGCGACCGCAGCTTTTGCTGATGAGGGCGCGGCCAATCATACCCGGTTGGCCGGTTTGCATCTCTTTGTTTACGGGAGGTCGGACGGCGACCGGGATGAAGGTCCGGTTCGGTTTCCCGCCCGCCAGACTCTGGAGGCCTGTCAGGCGATTGCCCGACTGCATCAGTTGGCGGCCGAAAAAGTTTTCTATCTACGTCAAAACCCGGAGGCAATTGACGCCGGAGTTTTCCATAATGATGTGATCTCTGTGGGCAACGAAAATGTGTTTCTCTATCACGAAAAAGCATTTTGCGATCAGGCGCAAGTCCTTGCTGACATCGTGGCGGCTGCCGGGGAAACTATCCACTGGGTTGCAGTTCCCGAGGAAAAAGTCAGTTTGCGGGACGCGGTGGATACCTACCTGTTCAACAGTCAAATTGTGACGCTGCCGGCGGGTGGCATGTTGTTGCTTTGTCCGTCGGAATGTCGGGATCACGATGGAGTACACGAGTTTATTACTGAGTATATCGTGGGCGGGGAAAATCCGATTGAGGAGGTAGTGTTTCAGGATTTGCGGCAAAGCATGCGAAATGGCGGTGGGCCGGCCTGTCTTCGGCTCCGGGTTCTGCTGACTGAAGAGGAAATCGAAGCACTTCCGCCAAAGGTTTTCTTTACTTCGGGGACAGATGCATTTTTGCGGAATTGGATTGATAGGGTTTATCCGGAAGAGTTGACCCTGGAAGATCTCTGTCAGTATGATCGATACCTCGCGAATGCGAAGGCTCTGGAAGAATTGCATCACTGGATTCAGGTATAAAAGTGTGACTTGTGCGGGAAATTTAGAGAGTTACATTGCCTTTTTTCCCTACCATGAGTCTTTGCCGCTTGATCCAATTGTCTACCGTCGTCTTTCTTTTGCCGTGTTTCGGAAATATACAGGCTCAGGTCTCAAGCTGGTCATTTCAACTTGAGGGTGATATCGCATCACGGGGAAAAACCTACCACATTGTCGATCTGGATTTTTGCAGTGATTTCGATCTGGGGCGTCTCCGGGTTGTGGGCACAAAACCGATTGCCTATGTTAGTGCGCAATATGAAGAGTGGCGGCCTGATAAAGATAAACTGCCGGACCCGGTTCGGGGCAATGAAATATATGAGGATGAATATTGGTTGAACCCGGCATCCTCTATAGTCAGACAGGTCATGGTAGAGCGGATTGCTTTGGCCAAACAAAGAAAGTTTTATGGCATTCTGTTCGATAACGTCGATTTCACCGGCAGGGAAACCGGGTTCGACAGTTCTCCTGAAATGGTGAAGGAATTTGTCAGTTTTTTAATCGACGAAACTCACAAAGCCGGTCTGAAATTTGCATTGAGAGGATGCAGTCGGTATCTGGATGAGTTTTCGAATTCGGCAGATTTTTTTGTCACATCGGACGGGATTGCCGATGATAAGCTGCAACAGTACGCTGCGATATCCAAACCGATTTTCAATTTTGAATCAAGAACCCCGAAGAAGAGCGCTGATCTCTACCCGAATGTGTATTCGCTGGTGAAAAAAGGCGGCAGGCTCAATCAGAAAGAGGAGGTATTAGGTTCCAATTCGGTACCATTGTTGCCGCTATCAGAAGAACCCGGTTCGATAGTATCGTGGTCGATTCAATACGAAGGGGATATTGTACCCCGGGGCAAAGACTACCATGTCGTTGATTTATTCGAAGTAAGTGACGAGGAGTTGGCTCTGCTTAAGTCACAGGGCACAAAACCGATTGCCTACTTCAGTTCCCAGTTTGAAGACTGGCGACCGGATACCAAAGATTTTCCCAAAGAGGATATCGGCAAAAATCTCGATGACTGGGAAGGGGAACGTTGGATTAATCCTCACTCCAGGCCCATTCGCGAGCTTATGATCAAGCGAATCAGGAAAGCCAAAGAACGCGGTTTTTATGGAATTGATGTAGATAACGTGGATTTCTATCACTTCGATACCGGTTTTGATAATTCCACCGAAACTGTGCTTGAATACATTCGTTTCTTTATAGCGGAAGCAAAAAAGAATGATCTGAAGTTTTCTCTGAAAAACGCAACCGACCTCGCCTACCAGTTGCGGGACGAAGTGGACTTCTACCAGAACGAAGAGGGAATTGAGTACAAAGAGCTGTACAAATACATTGGGGTAGGCAAGCCGGTTTTTAATATCGAATATCAAAAACCGAAGCCCGGTATATTTTTCCCCGGTATCTACTCGATCTATAAAGCCAACTACAAAATGGATGCGCGGGAGGTTTTGATTTACCCGGAGGCAGGGGAGGGAACCCGTTAGATTTCCTCAGTTGCAGCGGCCCTGAGAGAACGTTCGGGTTTGTGACCGGCGAGAGCCTGGACCACCATGAACTCGCTGAACTGGCGGTTGGTCAGCCACTTTTTCAGATGGCCGGCTTCATCAACTACTGCTGCTCCTGCCATCCGGGACCTGGCCAGTTTTTGCCAGGCATCGAAAGCGGGTGTGCTTTCGGGAATTTGCTCGGGGACTGAGTTCACTGCGTCGCGGACATGGGCATCCGGTCCGTAATGTTGAATGGCTGCGATGACTTCGTTAAAACTGATCGCTGCAATGCAGTCTTTCAAATCGTTGATAACCGGAAATACATCCTGATCCCCTTCGAGAATTTTATCGATAACCTTGTTTAGCTTGTCGTCCAGGTGGAAGGTTTTGAAATCGCTCATCCCCGCTTCTCCCGCCGTGTGACCTTCGAGCAGCAGTTCCTGATCAACCATCGTTTCCTCGCCTTTACCGGCCAGAAAAATGAAAGCGGCGATGAAGGTGAGCAGGATTTGCCCGTTGCTCATTGCCCAGATGGCTCCTGCGATGGCGATGACCTGGCCGACTGTCACCGCCAGGTGAGTCGCCGTTCCACGCGAGAGAAACAGGCCGAGAAGAGCGCGAAACATCCGGCCGCCATCCATCGGGAAAGCCGGAATCAAGTTGAAGAAAAACAGCGATGCGTTGACCCAGAACAGCGCGTCGACAATCGAAAAACCGGCCGTTAAAACTCCTTCAGCCGGGATGGTCGGCACATTTCCCCGAATCAAAACTATGATCAGGGCGATGGTCAGGTTCACTGCGGGACCGGCTGCGGCCACCACCAGTTCCTGAAGGGGCTTTTTCGGAATCCGGGTGAGACTGGCAATGCCGCCTATCGGATACAGGGTAATTTTCGGGGTGGTAATGCCATACTTCAGCGCTGCTGCAACGTGACCGAATTCATGTAGCAGCACGCAGAAGAATACGCTGATAATCAGGAAGACTCCCCTGACGGCGGCTTCGGCTCCGCTGGCAAAATAGTATTGAGCCGCGACGAAAACGAGCAGGAGCAGAAAAGTGAGGTGAATCTGAACCCGGGTGCCGAAGAGTTTGGCTATGGTGAATGACCACTTCATCTAAATGGATAAATTATGGATTGATGAAGAGGGGAATGTGACCGTCGAGAATCAGCTTGCGGGGGAAACTGCCTACTAAAACCTTCTCAAAAACCGATTTGGAACTGGCTCCCAGTACACATAGATCCGCCCAGTCGATATAGTTATCCTGAAACACTTCGATGATTGACTGATCTACCAGATCGACCTGGACATTTTGGTAACCGTGGGCTTCGAGATATGACTGCGCGGAGCTGAGAAGAGGAGCGCCTTTTTTCGGACTCATAGAGGTGACGATTTTCACTTCCGGGTTCAAGGGTGCCGCGAGCCTGGCAAAGTTATGAAGCGCCCGTGTCGCGGGAGGACTGCCATCGTAGGCGATTGCCACTTTTTTGATGGGAACCGGATCGCTGGCCGGCACAAGGATTAAAGGCGCGCAGGAATGCCGGATCACATTTTCGAGAACATCATCGTCGTCCGTCTCGGTAATAAATCGCAAGTGACTGCGCAGCCCCATTACGACGAGATCGTGAAAACGGGATTCATCGACGATTCGTACAGCGGGAACTCCCTGGGTATTGATCACATCGCAGGAAACAGAGTTTTCTTCGCATGTCTGGCGGAAGTGCATGACAAGGTGATCGAGCTCTTCCCGGGATGACTTGACCATTTCGATGCCCCGCTTGCGTGGGAAATCCATGAGATCCATGCGGAAAGGGAGTTTAAGTTCTTCATCAATGCCTTCGATATCAATGATAGCGATTCCGACAACCGTTGCCTTGAACATCCCGGCGATTCGGCAGGCGTACTGTGTGGCTGCTTTGGAATAGTCAGACGGGTCCAGAGGCACGAGAATCTTCTTCATACCTCAGCATAATACCGGCCATGGTGTCGACAACCTTTCCTTTGTTTTCTTGTGGGCGAAAATTGCTGCAAAAAACGACTGTACCCTGTTGACTCCGGGATTGTACCCTGTTGAAGCGACGGGTTAGACCAAGGGCCGCGCATTGAATGACAAGTGGCGCTTTTCGCATTCTTTTGCGGCGTGTTATTGTCGGTAGAATTAACGGACGTTTTATCGATAAAGAAAGGAAAAGGAAAATGGCTGTAAAAATAACGCATCTCGACGACATCCACCCGGAATACCTCGAAATGAAGGTGTCGCAGAAATTGCACAAACCGGACTACGAGCATTTTATTCCGGAAATTGAAGAGCTGATCAACCATCATGGAAAATTGCGGATTCTTCTCTGCTTGCGCGATTTCCACGGCTGGGATCTGGAAGCTTTGTGGCAGGACATCAAGTTTGATCTAAAGCATTTTAATGACATTGAAATGCTTGCGGTAGTAGGGGAAACGAAATGGGAAAAATGGATGGTGACCTTTTGCCAACCGTTCACCACTGCAGAAATCCGCTACTTCGATGTAGAGGAGTATGCACAGGCGAAAGACTGGATTCTCACGGGAGAAGTTCTCCAGCCCAATTCGGGAACAGGACTTGAGGCGACGCCTTTTTAATATCCTGTTGGGTCAGCTTCGCGCCGGTTTTCGCTGCGATCCATCTCATCGCGTAAATCCGCTCTGGCCAGCCAGATGGGGATGATTCCCTGGTGGGGGCTGAAAAACCAGGCGAGGATGAACAGCCCCAGGCCGGTAGTTACCACGGTTGCAGGGGCATTTGCATTGAGCCACATGGCGAAGTGATAGCCGAGCACGGAGCTGATGGCTGCGTGTACTATAGAAATGATCAGTGCTTTCCACAACCGGTCGGTCAGCAGCAGGGCAAATGATCCGGGGATGATCAGCATCGCTACGACAATGACGCTGCCGACGCTTTCGAAGGCGCTGACTACGACTACCGACAGCCATGCCATCTTTCCGTAGTGCAGCCATTTCGCTTTTATCCCTATAGATGTCGCCAGGATCGGATCAAAAGAGCTGACGACAATTTCTTTATAAAACAGCAGGGTCAGAGCGATGGTCAGCAGGAGAACAATGAAGGACTGAACAATCTGTGGCGGGATCGTCTCCGGGCCGGGCATGGCGACCTCGGAAATCTCCCCGAAAAGGACACAGTCGGCGTCCAGGTGGATACTGCCTTTCAGCTGGCTGATCATGAGCACGCCGAGAGCGAACATGGATACAAAGATAATACCGATCGCGGCATCGGGTTTGACGCGCGATGACTTATGCACCCATTCGATCAGCAGGGTGGTGACGAATCCGGCAATCATCGCGCCGATCATGACCAGCGGCCCGGTCAGGGTTTGAAACAAAACCGCAACGATAACGATACCCGGCAAAACGCTGTGGCTGATCGCATCGCCTACCAGTGCCAGTTTTCGAATGATCAGAAGGATACCGATCCAGCCGCAGGCGGCAGAGACAAGAAAACACTGAACTACGATGGGAATGGTCGTTCCCAGTTCCCGGGGTGACCAGGGATGCGTCCAAAAATCCTGCCAGTTGAAATCGGGTATCATGGTCGGCAACGGGAAAGGGTCATCAAGGCAAAAGCCGTTCCGTAGGGCTGGTGATACGAGTAGAACGGGAAGTCCCACCAGGAGCCGTCTTTTTCCTGATGTTTCAACATCAATCCGGCCAGCATTTCTTTGAAGGGCGAGGCTGTGCCGTCCGGGAGAAGTTCGGTACATTTCGCTGCGTAATAGTGACCGTAGTAGTAGAAGTAACCGGCTACAGCGAACCACGATTCGTGTGGCACGGGGCGCTTTCTGCCGATGTCGAGCCAGCCGTTTCTTTTGTCCAGTTTATCCAGCCAGTCTTCGATATCGGCTTCGCGAATCGTGGTGTCGCCCCATATCTTCAAGGCGTAGTTGCAGGCCTGCGATCTGCCGAGACTGCCGCCGGGGCGGTTGATCCCATACATCGGGCGGCTTTTCAAATATTCGCCGTACATATAGGAGAGGTCGCTTTTTCTCTGTCGGTTGATGGCGGCGATGGCCCGTTTAACAATTCGTTCTGACAGTTCGATGCTCTCGATCGATTCGACTTCTTTAAAGGCTACCAGGACCGTCGCTGTCGTGAAACTGATCGAGCTGCCCGAAGGTTTCGCTGTTTGGGCGACAAAATCATAGTATCCCCAGCCGCCGTCGATCGATTCGAAGCGGTTGAGCCGGTTGATTTGCCCCTGTATCAGGTTGCGGATTTTTATCTTTTCTGCCGGACTGTCGCTTCTTTCATATAGTAAAGCCAGAGTTTGAAGCCCGTAGGCGTGGGTCCAGATATTATAGATTGCATCGGCGTTGGCGCGCCGGACCTGAGGCAATTCTTTATAGAGATTTTGAATGCCGCGTTCGAGAGCTTCGGCAACCGGGCCGGAGCTGTCTGCGCGCCCGCTTTCGATGATCGCGGAAACTGCCATAGCTGTGACTGCGGTGCGAAAGGCATGGTGGGAGCCGGGAACCGGCGCGTAGATGTTCAGACCTTTTGTTTGGCGCGGCGAGCCCCAGCTGCCGTCTTCGTTCTGATCAGCGAGAAGGAAATCGACGCCTTTGGTGATGGCGGACTCGATGGCCTGCGGAGTGACTTCGCTCTCCTCCGCCGCGGCAAACGGAGAGACGAGAATGCTGAGCAGACAGATGATCCGGCAGAGATGTCGCATTGGGCCGGAGCTACTTTTTGTCCTCTGTTTTTGAGGATATGTCCGCTTCGATTTCATCCCCTTCCTGCAAGCCTTTGAGTATTTCCTGTTTTTCTTCGTCACTGCGGCCCGTCTCGACCCACTGCTTTTTGCCACCTTTCATGATAACATAGGATCTGTCGCCGTCTTTTTTCACGGCTTTCACCGGAACAGTGAGCGCATTTTCGTTGCGATAGGTATCGATGGTGAGTTTGGCGGTCATGCCGGGGAAGACCGGCTCTTGCGTGAGAGTTTTGTCGAAGGAGAACACCGTATCGAAGGTATTTCCCGTCTGCGGGATGTAGGAAATTGATTCCACCTTGGATTCCATTTTGACATCGTCATTCCACTTTAACTGCAGTTTTGCTTTTTGATCTTTGGTGAGATCTTTGAGTTTGTCTTCCGCCACAGCGGTGCGGACTTGTAGCTGTTCGGGATCCACTACGGTGAGCAGGACTTCCCGTGCTGTTGCGCGGCCGCCGGGGATCAGTTTTTTCTCTACCGTGGCAGCGGTGACCCATTTGCCTTTGCGATTGGCGCCGTAGTAGACAATTCCGTTATGGGGGGCTTCGACGACCAGCTCATCGAGATCGGATCTCAATTCGCGGAGTTTTCTGGTCGACTTGGAAATCGCTCGTTCCTGTTCTTCGATTTCCAGTTGTTTGGTTTTCAGGTCGCGGTCTGCTTTCTTTTCCGCCTCTTCCCACTCAAGCAGGCTGATCTTGAGGCTGCGTTTCAGGGAATCATGTTCGCGCGGAATGGAA
>JARGOZ010000220.1 GCA_029213025.1 Verrucomicrobiales bacterium | reverse complement strand
ATTCGGACAGGGCGCGCGGGCAGGGATTTATGAGCTGGCGGATGTGTTGCTGGGGGCGTCGCCGCTGGAGTTAGGCAAACTGAACCGGAATATGGATATCGCATTGAAGGGGCATCCGTATGTAAAATCGCCTATCGACATGGCTTGCTGGGATATCCTCGGGAAAAAAGCCAGCCTACCCTGTTGTGAGTTGATGGGCGGCCGCTACGGAGATGATTTTGTCCTGTACCGGGCGATTTCCCAGGAGTCTCCCGAAGAAATGGCGATGAAAATCGCCAACTACCGGGAAGAGGGCTACCGGCGTTTTCAACTCAAAGTGGGCTGTTCCGACGTCGATCTGGACATCGCGAGAATCCGCGCAGCGGCCCGCGAGCTGAAGGAGGGGGATGTGCTCGTGGCTGACGCAAATACCGGCTGGCTTACACATGAAGCCCTGCGGGTTTGCCGGGGAGTCAAGGATATCGATGTCTACATCGAGCAACCCTGTGCGACATACGGGGAATGCCTTGCGGTTCGCGAACGCTGGGACGGGCCGTTTGTTCTGGATGAGTCGATAGACGGGCTCACTCCATTGCTACAGGGGCACAGCGACAGGGCGATGGATGTGATCAATATCAAGATCAGCAAATTCGGAGGACTGACCAAAGCGAAGCAGGCGAGAGATCTGGGTGTGGAACTGGGTCTCGGGCTGACCATTGAGGACAGCTGGGGAGGGGATATCGTTACCGCAGCGATTTCCCACCTCGCTCACAGCACGGTTCCCACTCACCTGTTCACTTCAACGGATTTCAACTCCTACGTCACGGTGAGCACGGCGGAAGGCGCCCCGCAGAGAGAAAACGGTCGGATGGCGGCTTCCACGCAGCCAGGGCTGGGAATCGAGCCCCACATGGATGTGTTGGGTGAGCCGCTTTTTGTTTTGGAATAAGATTTTATTTCGCGGCCTCGCTGATTCTGACCGGAGCTTCTCTCGCTATCCGCGCCTGAAAATCCCCCAGGCCGTGCCAATAGGTGCGTTTGTTTAAATCAACCTCTGCTGTGACCACTGAACCCCACTGTTTGCCTTCAGCGATGCGGTTCCCTTCGCGATTCCAAATGGCGGATTTCATCCAGTTGGCGTTGTGATCGGTGTAGGTAGAGCTCACCAGATAAACGCCGTTTTCCGCACACCGGGCCGAGGCGAGTCCCGGATTGCCTCCCCATATGGGCAGGGCGATGATTTCCGCTCCGTTGGCTGCCAGTTCCCGTGCGACTTCGGGAAAAAACACATCGTAGCAAATCATCATGCCGACTTTGCCAAAACGGGTTTCGAAAACCGGATACTCTTTCCCCGGACTGATACCCCGTTCGATTTCTTCGCGCGGCAAAGTGACTTTCCGGTATTTGCCGACGACCGCGCCGTCCGGACCGGTAAGCACCGCTACATTGTACACCTGTTTACCATCCCGTTCCGTGAGACCGGAGACGATATAGCAGTCGTGTTTTCGAGACAATTCTCCAAAAAATTCCGTGGTGGGCCCCGGAACCGGCTCCGCGACCGAGGCATAGTCGTGGGTGACGCCTTTGCAGGTTAACAGTTCCGGGAGGACAATCAGATCCGCTCCTTTCGCAGCAGCTTCAGCAATCAATGGTTCGAAAAGCGCCCGGTTTTCCGAGGGGGTTTTGCGCTTGCCGGGAATATTGTGATGAACTGCGGCAAGAACCACTTTTCTTTCCGGGAGTGCCTCCGCTTCGGAAAAGGAAACATCTTTCCAGGCGACGCTTCCGTTTTCCGTCCAACGGAGAATCAGTTTTACCCGGGCTTGAACGGCGTCTTCCGGCGCCAGGTAGGTGCCTTGCACTTTTACCCAGCCATCATTCCCCGGGTCGACATCTTTCGGGTATTCGGGCCGGGCGTATGTGCGATCGTTTCCAAAATAAGCGGGATTTACTTCCTCGGAGCTGTAAACGTTTTTACCGTTTTTCCCTTCCCACTCAATTCTCACCACACAGCTCCGGCGGGGGATCTCGATTCCGGTAGCTTTCCGCATCGCTGTAAACTGCCAGGGTTTACCGCCGGTGACCGGGAATGTTTTTCGCCAATGCCCGTTGGTTCCGGTATTCCCGGGGGATTTCAAAATCAATAGATCGTCCTTTTGTTCAAATACCGGAGCGATCTCTTCTCGCGGCGCATCACTGGTCCATTCAGCTTGAACAAGAACGGGAATTAGAAACAGACAGCACAGGACGATTTTCATAACTAGGCATTGTAGAGTGCTGTCTACTGAATTTGAACCGAAAAATACAAAAGAAAACCGTCCCCCTTGCGAGGGACGGTTCTGATGAATTTCGGGAGCATTCGGTTTAAAAGTCGACTCCGAGACGAATCCCGCCATGGAATACATCGTTGCGATTTCCGCTCGGCATTCCGTTGTAGATGTCATCTGCCATCCAGGTATCAGGTGTGCCATTGTATCCGATGTACGGAGTTAACGTTGCACAACGGCCAATGATGATAGGCAGAGCCGCTTCGATGAAGTAGTTGTTCCATCCGGCGGAACTTCCGCCTCCGCTACCATTTTGCCATACGTTGTCGGTATACAGCAAACCGGCGCTGAGATCGAGGCCTACACAATCGGTGATGCAGTAGGACTTGTTGAGAGCCAGGGTGTGAATCCAGGCGCCGTGATCCTGGAGATTGTTGGGGATAATACCGTTGCCCGCTCCAATCGCTGCTACATTGGCATTTCCAAAGGCCTGTGCCGACGGACCCTGAAAGTCATAGGCTGCGGTGTAGGAAAAATTGAGTCCACAGAAAATCTCTCTGGTGATCGTCATGCCGAGGGCACCGTGTGAGTCACCGGTTCTTTCGTTGCCGAGGAATCCGTTGCCTCCCGGAGTGCGGGCGTTGGCATACAGGTAGTGATCATAGCGCAGGCTGAGATCAAATCCGCACAAGCTGGGAAGACCTACTACCGCAAATATATCAGTCTGATCGCCGTTGTGACCCAGATAGTTTCCTCTATGTCCCGCGCCGAGAGATGAGTAGTGATTGACTCCGATTTTCACCTGCTGGCAGCATTGATCAAAAGAATAACTGGCCGTCAATCCGACGGTGTCGCGGGAATATCGTACGCCGCGAAAAATGTAGTCAGACATGTAGGAAATCGCGACATGACCGGACAAGTCTTCGCAGCAGTCGACCGGACAAGGCACACTTTTGGCCGGAGGAGGACAGTAATTGTATGGACCGGCCACTGCTCCGCTAATGGAAAAAGCACCGATGATTGAGGCTGTTAATAAGGTAATTTTCATTTGGGTCTGTTTGGTTGCGTGGGGTCAAGTCCACACGGGTTTCAGTTTCTTTGGGGGCAATCGTGTCAAAAATTTGAAAACAAATCAATATTTTTGTTCAATTTTAAGCAAGATTTGTACTGGATTCAGCAAGAGGGGTTTGAGTGTCGGGTATGGGTAGTTTGACAGTTATTTGATTGAAACGTTCAGGATTCGGATTGTACCCTGTTGGATCTATGACTGTACCCTGTTTGATTCGAAGATTATGCTGCCTTTCCGTTTTTGTCGGATTTTGCCTGTTGCCGTTGCTGACGACTGGAGCTGACAAACCGAATGTGCTGATGATCGCGATTGACGATCAAAATGACTGGATCGGCTATCTCGGCGGACATCCCCAGTCCCGCACCCCTAACATTGATGCTTTGGCGGGGCGGGGAACAGCCTTCACCAACGCACACTGTCAGTCACCGTTGTGTAATCCGTCCCGGACAAGTCTGATGACCGGCAAGCGCCCCGGGTCCACCGGGATTTATGGATTGGCTCCGTGGTTTCGTACCGTTCCGGAATTGGCTGACCTTGAAACCCTGCCGCAGTATTTCATGAAACACGGCTACACCACTTACGGGGCTGGAAAAATTTACCACGGTGGATACGGACAGAATAAAAAGAACGGCCCGGTGGAGTGGGATCACTACGGTCCGCGAGCGACGGGCAAACCGTTTCCTCCGAAAAAACTCGTCAACACTCCGCAACCCCATCGTTTGGTGGACTGGGGAACTTTTGATCACAAAGACGAGGACAAAGGGGATTACAAAATCGCGGAATGGACTGTTTCACAGCTCAACAACATGGACGACACTCCTTTCTTTCTGGCTTGCGGATTTTTTCTTCCCCACGTGCCCTGCTACGCCACACAGAAGTGGTTCGATTTGTTTCCGGAAGAAGAGTTGCAACTACCGTTAATCCAGCGAAACGACCGGGATGATACGCCGCGTTTTTCCTGGTATATGCACTGGTCTCTACCTGAGCCGCGCCTTCAGTTTCTGGAAGAAGCGGGGGAGTGGAAGAATCTCACACGGTCATATCTGGCTTGCACGGCTTTTGTCGATGCGCAGGTGGGCAAGGTTACTGCCGCGCTGAAGAAGAACGGGTTGGAGAAAAATACCATCGTGGTGCTCTGGTCGGATCACGGCTGGCATATCGGTGAAAAAGCGATTACCGGGAAAAACACGCTTTGGGATGACGGCACCCGGGTGCCTTTGATCTTTGCCGGTCCGGGTATCAAATCCGGCCAGCTGTGCGGTCAGCCGGCTGAGCTGTTGGATATCTACCCCTCGCTGGTAGATCTGTGCGGGCAGGGACCGGCGAGTGGATTGGAGGGGCTGTCCCTTGTTCCCCAACTGCAGGATGCGTCGGCAAAAAGAGAGCGCCCGGCTATTACTACTCACAATCATGACAACCACGGGGTTCGTTCGGAAAACTGGCGATATATCCAATACGCCGATGGCAGCGCAGAGCTTTACGACATGCGCAATGATCCTAATGAATGGACCAATCTAATCGATAAACCGGAATTGAAGGAAGTCGTGGAGTGGCACAAAAAGCAGATTCCGAAGGTCAACAAAAAGCCTGCACCGAACAGCGCGCACCGGATTTTGCTGTACGACGGTTCCGCTACTGTGAACTGGGAAGGCAAAGACGTCGGTCCGAACGATCCGATTCCGGAAATCACCGAATAAGATCAGGCCAGTCCGGCTTTCGCCACAGCAGCCTTCATTTTTTCGAGTCCTTTTTTCGCGCATTCGTCAGCCGGCATTTCCCAGTAGCTTTGGTTGAAAAGTTCCAGGGAAAGCACCGGTCTGGCACCGACCCGGTCGAAATTTTGCAGGATCTTATCGAGTGGGGCGATTCCATCTCCAGGGAAAACCCGGTCTTTATCCTTAATGGTTTCCCGGGGCGGATCGGCCGGGTAGTCATTCATGTGATAGGTCTGCAAAGCTTCCGGTCCAAGCATAAGGATGGAGTCGAAAGACGAGCCGCCCTTGTAGGTATGATAGACATCGCCGAGGAAACAGGCTTTTGGATGGCCGGAGGCGATCGCGACATAGACGGCTTTTTCCATGGTTCCGATCACCGGGTGACCACCCCACATCTCCACCTGAGGAGTGACTCCCATTTCATCGCCGAGTTCGAGTAGAGCCCGGTAACGCCCGGCGGCGTCGTCGAGTGTGACCATGTCTTTTGCGCTGGAACCTGCCGGAGGAGCTGCGATTCGCGTGCCGCCCAGTTGAGCGATGGTATCCATGTCGCGTTTGGCTTCCTCGAGCCCGGCTTTGCGCTTGTCCGGATCATTTACAATCCAGGGGGCGAATCCGATAGCGCTCTCGACTGTCAGGCCATGATCGTCGATGCGCTTTTTCAAATCTTTCAGCGAGCCGCCTTGTTCGACATACTGGTAAATTTTGCGGAACCAGGGTTCGATAGCGTCATATCCGGCCTTTCCGGCGACATCGATTTCTTCGGCGGCATTCAGTTCCTGCCCCCGGATCGTCGACATATTGAGGCCGAACTTGAATGCCCGCTGCGGCGGTTTTTCCGTTTCAGCGGCCGAACAGACCCCTACGCTGACGGCAGCGACAGCGGAACCCACGAACTGTCGACGGTTTAGCGATGAAAGATGTTGCTTCATGAGACGAAACTTACTGAACTTCCAGCAACTCCACATCGAAGATCAGAGCGCTGTAAGGCTTAATTTTGGGACCGGCCGCAGAATCGCCGTAGGCAAGATTGTACGGGATGAAAAGCCGGTACTTGGCCCCTGGAGACATCAATTGCAGACCCTCAGTCCAACCCGGAATCACCCGCATCAGAGGGAATGAAATCGGTTCCCCGCGATCGACCGAGCTGTCGAACACAGTGCCGTCGATCAAAGTGCCGTGGTAGTGAACTTTTACTGTGTTTTCGGCGGTTGGTTTGGGGCCTTCGCCTTCTTTCAAAACCTTGTATTGCAGGCCGCGGTCGGTGACTTTTACGCCTTCCTTTTTTGCATTTTCTGCGAGGAAATCTTTCCCCGCCTGTAGGTTTTCCTTTTCCGGTCCGGTTGCGTTTTGTTCGTCCATTTTCAGTTGGTTTTCGTCAAAAGCTTTGCCGATTTCCGCGTCGGTCATGAGCGGTTCGCTGCCTGAGAAAATGGCAGCGAAGCCGGACAGGAACTGATCTTTATTGATGGGCAGGCCTCTGTCCTTCAGGTCTTTGGCCACTACGACACCATAGGCGTAGCTGATCCGGTCCTCCAGCGTTTCAGGTTTCTCAGCATCCTGGGCGAAAGAGAGGGAGGCCAGACATGTCGTAACCGCCACAACGGGAGCGATAGTGAATCGTTTCTGTTTCATAAAGTTGCCATCCTAAATCCGGACAGCCGGTGGTCAAGAGAAGTAAAGACGGCTGATTTGCTGCGGGCGAGGGCGATTTAGCGCCTATTCGCGGAATTTCTTACTGACTTTCCGCTGCATTTCGAGTGTATTTGTCTGGATGAATCATCCCTTGCGAGAAGACTTTAACGGAACGTGGCGCTTCGCGAATGAGAAAGAGGTCGATGGATGGAACTATCTCCATTTTTCCAAAGGCAACCGGATTGTGCAGTTCTTCAACATTAAGGACGGTACCTGTAACGATGCCAAAATGCTGGTCAATGAGGCGGAGAATAACCAGATCGAATTCTTTCCGGAAGACGGGTCGGACGGCTGGACGCGTGAATTTCGGTTTGATGAGGGAAACCTTGTGATTGTGGAGGGCGATGATGAATACCCGTGTGAGCGACTTTCTGAAATGCCGGAGTGGTTGGCCGAAGGGATCAGGAATGCCGCGAAATATTTTGATGAAAGAGAATCCGAATGGGGTGGAGGAAAATAACAGGTTTTGTTGCCGTAGCCGCTTTGGTGTGGAGTAATTGTGCCGATGGTGAAGAGTTGCTGCATTACCGGTTGAAGCGGGGCGATTCCGTAGAGGGAAACCTTGAGCGGAAGGAAAATTTTTCGAAAACAAAATCGCCTCCGGGGCAGTTCATTGCCTCGGTAAAGAAATCGAACGAACTCACCGTTGAGGTGTGGGCGAAGACGGCAAAACTCAACCAGAGCGGCCCGGCACGGGTTGTGACTCTCTCGAAAAATCCGAACGAAAGGAACTTCACTCTCGGGCAGGACGGCTCGGCCTGGGATTTCCGGTTGCGAACCACGAAAACCAGCCGCAATGGCCTGCCTTCTGTATCCACCGGCAAAAATACGGTGAACACCGAACTGAGCCACATCGTATTCAGTAGAGAAAAGTCCGGCAAATCCCGCATCTTCGTAAATGGCAAAAAACTGGTAGAGAAACGAGTGCAGGGCGATTTTTCCAATTGGGATGGTCGCTATCATATTGCCATCGGAAATGAAGTCAGTGGTGATCGTTCGTGGCAGGGGAGTGTGGTGCGAGTTTCTCTATATGACCGCAGCCTGTCAGAGCGGGAAGTGATAGAGCATTTCCAAGCCGGAGCGAAAGCGAAACGTTCCACACCGGCTGATGAATCCAAAGGGCTCTCCGCAAACGAAACGTTATTTTCCGATCATATAGCGCCCCTGCTGACCAACCACTGTTTGGAGTGCCACGACTCATCGACGCGGAAAGGTGACCTGGATTTGTCATCCGGAGAAGCCGCTTTTGCTGCGGTCGATCCGGAGGAGATTTTTGAATCGGTGCAAGATGATGAAATGCCGAAAAAGAGGCCGCCGCTTTCGGCCACGGAAAAGGAGGTTCTCGCGAAGTGGATCAAAGGCGGAGCGGATTGGGCTATAAAGGAAAAGTTGGATCCGGCGAACTATGTCTATCACGGCCGGGGCACCGGCAAAGTGCTTCGGCGACTCACGGTCGGGGAATATATCGATACGGTGAAATCGACCCTGGATGTGGATATCGAAAAAGAGGCCCGTGAATTGCTGCCGGAGGATTTGCGGGCCGATGGATTCCGCAACACGGCTTATAATCTTACGGTCGACTTTCAGCACATCGAATCCTACTCCAAACTGGCCGCTAAAATTGTCGAAAAAGTAGACATTCCGTCATTCGCAAAAAGATTCTCGAAGAAGCGAAATGTGAACGACAAAGATATGCGGGCACTGATCGGCTCCATGGGCGAATGGGTATTGAGAGCTGAAATCGACCGGGATGAAGTCGATGTTTACCGTGGCATAACGACTACAGTTGTCAGTGCCGGGGGAGGCTTTGATGAATCAGTGTCCTACGTGTTGGAGGCGATGTTACAGTCACCGCGATTTATCTATCATATCGAATCGGACAGCGGGTCCTTGTCCGGGGATGAATTGGCCGCCAGACTCAGCTACATGATTTGGGGAACTTCTCCAGACTCTGAACTTCGTGAAGCAGCAAAGAATGGAGAGCTGTTTGACCATGACCAGTGTGTTAAACAGGTGCGTCGTATGCTTGATCATCCTGCCGCCCGGAAGCGGGCTCTCGACTTCGCTTCCCAGTGGCTGAATTTAGGACGGCTCAAAAACCTGAAACCCAATTCAGACCATTTTCCTAAATGGAGCAGTACGCTGGCGGAAGATATGAGAAGCGAAACGCTCTCTTTCTACGAAGATGTAGTTTGGAACCGGAAGCAGCCGATGACGAATCTTCTCAACGCGAAAACGACCTGGCTAACGCCGGAGCTGGCTGCCCACTATGGAATTACCTACCGGGGAAAAGGCGGGCTTGAACGGCACGATCTCTCCGCATATCCCGAGCGGGGCGGTCTGCTGACGCAGGGCAGTGTCTTGACCATAGGCGGTGACGAAGCGTCGATGGTAACGCGCGGATTGTTTGTGTTGAATGATATACTTCGCTCCATCGTGAAAGACCCTCCGCCCTGTGTGGATACCACTCCGGTTTCGACCTCAGCCGGGCTCACCCAAAGATCGATTGCCGAAGACCGGATTGCTAACAAATCCTGTGGGGGGTGTCACAGTAAGTTTGAACCTCTGGCTTTCGGTCTGGAGAAGTTCGACGGTCTCGGCTCGTTTCATCACAAGGATCACCACGGCAATCCGCTTCGCGAAGATGGAAAAATTCTGTTTCCGGGCGAAGCGGAAGCGGTTTCCTATAAAACATCCTCCGAGCTGATGAACTTGCTGGCCGGTAGTGACCGGGCGCAGGAAACCATCGCCTGGAAATTGACTCAGTTTTCCATCGGTCGACCGATTCGGTCGGATGACCTGCCTACGATGCAGCAAATTGTCTCCCGATCGAAGAAGGCGGGAGGAACCTGGCACGCATTGATCGAAGCCATCGCGATGAGCGATGTAATCCAGTCAAAATAACAATAGATATGAAAAGAAACCCACTGTCCCGCCGAACATTACTCCGAGGTGTCGGCGGCATTGCTGTTGGACTGCCTCTGCTGGAGGAGATGATGTCTGCCGAAGCGTTCGCCGCTTCCGGGGCAAAAATCCCGGTGCGTGCGTTTAATGTATTCTTTGGTCTGGGTATTCCGGCGCCCCTCCAGAATGAAGGTTTCGATGGTGTGCTGGAGCCTTTGAAACCTCTGTCAAAAAAGCTGCTCATCATGCGGGAGGTCGATCATGTCCGCTGTGATCAAAAAGGAATCAACGCCCATTTCGATGGATCATCGGCCGCGTTTACTGCTGAACCACCCAACGGCGAAGCCCGGGCCGGAGGGCCATCGATTGACCAGGTGGTCCGCCAGGCACACTACAGCAAAGGGCTGCCGCCGGGAATGGTGCCAACCCTGGTTGGGGGAACCTTTTTCCGGAGAAGCCGGGTCAGCCGTTACGTGCACAGCTATAAGGCGGACGGAACGGTGGCGGCTGCGATGATGGAAAAACCGAAAGATGTATTTACGCGGGTTTTCGGTAATGTTGCTGTAAAGACCGGCAACGACTTCGATACAGACCGGATGAAGCTGAGTGTTCTCGATTCAGTAGTGGATCAATACCGGTATTTCACCGGGAATAACTCACCACTCGGGTCAACTTCGAAATCCCGCATGGCCGATCACCTCGACCGCATTCGCGAGTACGAACAACGGGCCTACGCCATGACCGACAAAATTGACGGCGCACCCGGAATGCCTCCGGATTCGAAAGTTCCCCACGGCGGTCAGGCCGATCCGGGAGGGCAGGGGATCGATATCACCCTGGAGGAATTGACGGAGGAATGGCGCTTAATGGCGGATCTATATTCGCTGGCTATACAGATGGACCGGGTCCGGTTTGGGTCGCTTACCTTTTTGGCCGCCGGCGAAAGAATCCGGCTCACCGGTGATTACAGGTATAACAACGAAAAACGCTATACATTTGATGATGCAAAAATGAGGAACGCCTCTGGCGATAGAGGCTGCAGTCACGAATGGTGGCACGCTTACAATCCGGACAAACGAAATGAGCAGCTGAGAATGCATGCTCACATGAAAATGCGTGAGATCGCATATTTTCTGCAGCGACTCGACGGCAGGGACGCACTCGAAGCCAACGGGAAAACCATCCTTGAAAATTCGCTGATCACCATTTCCACCGAGTCCGGGGACGGCAGACACTCCGATGTAAAGCGGGAACTTTCCGGCGTGTTCCATGCGATCACCGGTGCTAACGGCCGCTTCAAAACCGGCGGCTTCGCCAACGTAGGTGCCGAAGGTCTGGATGTATATAATACCATTCTGGACGGAATGGGCGTAAAACAGAAAATTGGCCCAGGAGAACGGAAGCAGCAGTCGGTTGATAAGATACTCACCTAATAAGCATATGATGTTAATGTCACTCTCTGATTTTTGGCATTTCGGTGCGCTTGCTTCCCAATCATGTTTCCTATTCACAGTGGCAGATGTACGGAATACGACCTGCCGCTGGAAGAAAAACTGTTCCTCCTGATGGATTACTACAATCCAACTTCCATGACCGATATAAACGGCGATGTCGTGGAGCGCTACCGGTTCAGCGCTTTCGGTCTGCGACAGGTCACCGATGCGAACTGGGCAGTCCGCTCCTCCAGCAGCTACGATGTAACTTTCGCTTTCCACGGCGAGTTCCGTGATCCCGAAAGCGGGCTCGATAACTATGGTTATCGTTACTACTCACCGCATCTCGGCAGATGGATCAATAAAGATCCTATCGAGGAAAAAGGTGGAGTGAATCTGTATGAGTTTGTTGGGAATGATAGTATTAGTTCAGTTGACCTGCTTGGCTTATCCGGAACTTGGTCGGCGGAAGAGAAAACAAAAGCTGATTGTATAGCAAGATGCAATTTCTTCAGAGACCTATGTTTTGATTTAGTAAAAGACTGGGCTGTAGCAGAAGAAACGGAGGGACTCGCTTACCAAGTTTTGAGAGTTGCCGCTATTCAAGCTGCTCATCAGGATGCTCTTAATTGGTGTTCCGGGTTAGAGGCCGGGGCTCGAACCGCATGCGAATCGGCAGCAGATCTTCTTTTTTTACCAACTTTTGATGCTGAGGATAAGCTTCATCTTACGAATCTCGGAATCATTCTTGCTGCGGCAATTGTGAAATCAGCACAGTGCCAATCCTCATATGAATCTTGTAAAGACAGTTGCGGATGTAATGCTTCATTTAGTGCTCCCGATCTTACGCCATTGTAATGAGTTTCAAAACGGTCATCCTGTCCGCGATTGTTTGTGGTTACAGCATCGTTCTGTACGTGTATTCGTCTGAGATTTTAGTGCCTCATATTTCTGCGATACATTTGAACTATTCAGTTCCACTGTATTGGTTTTTATCTGTTGCTTATGTATCGGTTCTTGCTGCTATAATTTTTGCAATTTTCTCTCTACTTCGCGCACGATTGGTCTACCCTACGGTATGTTTTTCAATGCTCTTTACGATACTTTATAGTTGGAATCCATTGGTAGGTCTTACTGGTGTATCTATGCTTGCTTTAGTTCTAGGTTTGATGAGGATGGCAACTAGCAAAGAGCAGTCCTAGAAACACATAACCATGATTTTCATATCTCATGTTATGGATTTGAGTAGAATATCATATATTTCGGATTGGAACAGTTTATATGCCGAACAGGGTGCCGGCGCCGGAGCTGGGAGCGCGATCAGCGAAGGTGCATCTCTCTCGTAAGCACCAAATCTAGCCCACCTTGCTCCCACCGGAATCAGGGGCGATGTTTG
>JARGOZ010000219.1 GCA_029213025.1 Verrucomicrobiales bacterium | reverse complement strand
CGAAGCTTAATGCCTGGATTCACGCACTTCCAATGAAACAATGAGGTACAGTCAAACATTCAACAGGGTACAGTCACATTGGCATTGACCGGGGAATGTATTTTCACATACAATCCTGCCCTTTTAGTGACTCGTTAGCATGGAGCTGGACAGCAAATTTACCCCGGGCGATGAAGCCAAAGTAAACCGATGGATCGAACACGGTCAGACTAATACCGCCTGGGAATGGTTTTCCTCGATTAGTACTCCGGAAAAGGCGACCAGCCGCATAGGCCGATCCATTGCGGGCCGACTGATGAATATACGGGGCGCATGCCGAGGCGCCGACTTGCTCCACATCAAAAATTTCAGGGAATACCGGGATGATCCCAGAGCACTGTTTTACGGGCTGTTTCGAATCCATGAAAAGTTCGGTCCATGGAAGGCGATTTGGACTCTGAAAGAGTGGCTGAATCAACAGGAAGGTTCAGAAACGGATCCCGGTTGTGCAGAACTCTACAGTTACCTCGCGGACCTTTATGCAACCTACCGCGATTTCGACCGGGCCTGGAAATATCAGCAAATCGCAGAATCTCTCGCCCCGGATGACTGCTGGATCAAAATGAGGCGTTCGGTAATCTACTCCGCCGAAGACAATCACGCAGCTGCCCTCACGGAAGCTGAAGCAGCTCTAAAAATGCGCCCCGCCTACCGGGCGGCCACCGCGCTGCTGGCCAGTTTATATTGGAATTCCAACCGGGACGAAACCGCCATTTCCCTACTTACCGGATCACTGGAAATCAATGACTCCCCCGGTCCGGCTTCGCAACTGGCGCACTACTACGATGAAACAGGCGACTTAGACAAAGGCCTGGAGGCAATCAATATATACGAAAGCCGCAGCCCGATGGCGGACAAGTATACAAAAGAATACATCGCCAATATGCGGGCCATGTTCTACAGCATGAAGGGTGACAAAGCCCGCCTCATTCAGTTTGGTAAAGCCTCGGGACACCCTTTCTACGAAAGCGTAGTCGAAAAAATCGATAAAGGGGAATTGGATTTCGATATCGGCACTCGCAAAATTCTTCCGGTCCCTTTTGTTCGTCAGGACAATCTCACCTGTGCACCGGCTACGCTGACAGCTCTGTGTACCTACTGGAAACGACCCGCCGAACACCTCGATGTGGCGGAGGAAATCTGCTATGACGGAACCCCTGCCTTTAAAGAAAGATTCTGGGCAATCGAAAACGGGTGGCACGTCCGCGAATTTAAAGCCGGACCTGAAGTGACGCGTGCTCTAATCGACGCCGGGATGCCCTACGCCCTTGGAACTGTCGAACCTACCAGCGCCCACCTGCAGGCGGTGATTGGTTATGACACACGTCTCGGCACCCTGATCATCCGGGACCCCGGAGCGAGACATTACCGGGAAGTAACCATTGAAGATTTTTTCAAGGAATACGAATTCAGTGGTCCACGCGGTATGGTTTTTGTGCCTAAAAGCAGAGCTGCTGAACTTAACGCCATTAAACTTCCCGATACAGAACTATACGATATCTACCACGACGTTCAGGCTTCTCTTGAAGATCACGACCGGGACCACGCCGAACATGGTTGGAATGACCTGACGACGCTCGCTCCCGATGACCGACTCACACGTTTAGCGGAATGGTCGCTCTGCGCCTACGACGGCGACCTGCCACGAATCCGCGATATCGCTATCGAATTATCGGAAAAATATCCGGATGCCTGCAAATACCGCCTCGATATATTTCGCAGGAACGGCGAGTTTCAAACCCGCGAAGAGAGAATTGAATGGCTGAGGAAAGAATTGGCCAAAGACCAGGTCTTTACTCTGTTTTTTAAAGAAATCGCCGATTTACTGGAGGAAGACGCCCGCTCTCTGGATGAAGCTGAATACTACTACAGAAGAGCCCTGAAATTCCGCCAGACAGATCCGGAAACGATACACGGTCTCGCCAATCTCTACTGGGGTAAACGCGAGTTTACCAAAGCGACCGAACTGTATCGTATGGCCAGTTGCCTGGCCCCTCTCGAAGAGTTTTGGGCGGACAGTTATTTCAAAGCATGCCGATGGACCAATCAGTCCGAAACAGGTCTAATCTGGTTGAAGAAGCGATTCACAGAATACGGAAACAAAGATTCCGGTCCGGCCACTACACTTTGGAAAGCCCTCGATATATTGAATCGCGACACGGAGCGGGACCAACTCCTCGAAGAAGCTCTGGATCTGCGTCCGGATGACGGGCAGTTGATCTACTTTGCCGCTCAACATTCTATACATCTCGGACCTCAGCGGGTCGCCGAATTGATCAACCAGGCCGAATCCACCGTCGCGCAGGGAAGCCTGCTCCGACTTAAAGCCGGATATGCCGAACGGGAACTCGATGTTTCAACCGCCATCAATTTTTGGCACGAAATTCTGCAGAAAGAGCCCTTCGCGATGGATGCCTATCGCTCCGTCACCTCATTGACCGCAGAGTCCGAAGGAGTTGAAAAAGCGGTAACCTGGCTGGCTGGAAAATGTGCTGAATATCCAAATCATATCGGCCTGCTGGAACTGCTTGTTTCATGGAAGCGAAAACTCGGCCCGGGCAAAGCTGCCGACAGCCTGAGACAGCTTATCGAACGCCAACCGGCCAACGGTTGGGCAATTCGCGAATTGTCTATCGACCTGGCGGAAAGCGGCAACAAAGAAGAGGTTCTCGAAAAAGCGAAGGAAGCAGTGGCTGTGCAACCCCGCGCATCTTCCGGACACTCGATCCTGGGATCGGCCTATGAGGAGCTCCTCGATATGGAAAAAGCGAGACAGTGTTTTCAGCGGGCCATCGAACTGGATGTTGAAGACAATTTCGCGATGCGTTCACTGGTCCGGGTTTCCGTAGATGATCAGGCGAAAAAGGACGCCCTGAAACTAATCGAGAATCAACTTGTCACCCAGGTGTTGAACGGGTCCGGCCTCTCGTCGTTTCAGGACATTGCCTATGACATTCTGGAACCGGTGGAGTTGCTAACATCCCTGCAACACGCCCACCGGGAACGACCGGATCTCTGGCAGACGTGGAGCACACTTATCGATCAGAACCGTGCGATGGGGCAGCTCGATGAAGCCCTGGAACTGGCCACCCGAATGACTTCGGAGTTTCCAATGACTCCGAGAGCTTTTTTCGATCTATCCCAGGTTCACCGGGATCTTCACGATGTAGATGCAGAAATTCAGGCCCTCGAAAAGGCGCTCGATATCAATCCCCTCTGGGACGTCGTGCTCCGCCGACTTGCTGATGCCCGTGAGAAGAAGGGCCAATACGAAGAGGCAACTGTCTTACTACAGAAAGCGGTAAAAATTGATCCACTGAATCCAGCCAATCACGGCACTCTCGCCGATACACTTTGGAAGCGCGGACTCAGTGACGAAGCTTTTGCTTCTTTGCTGCAAGCGATTCATGCCGACCCGCAATATGGATGGGCGTGGAATCAGATCGGTGAATGGTCAAAAATAGTAGGTAGAGAAAACGATGCCATCGCAGCCGGGGAAAACCTGGTAACCAACCGGCCTTTCGATCCCGATGCATGGATCCATTTTTCCAATCTATACGAGACGCTCGGAGAACCGGAGCGAAGGCTGGAAATTCTTCGCGAAGGAATCACCCATTGCCCGACGTCCTCCGACATCCATGACCTGCACGCCTTTTCACTGTGCGTGGCAGGGCGTTATAACGAAGCGATCGAAGCCTGTTCCCCACCGGCATTCAACGGTCACATCCCCCACTACCTTCAGGGCCGTGCAGCCTGGGTCGAAGCGTACCGGAACAACACCGAAAAGGCGATCGAAATGATCAGGGAACCCCTCGCCAGTCATTCCGACTGGCTGTGGGGGTATGAACGTCTTCACGACTGGTATCTGAAGACGGGCCAACTCGAAGAAGCCACTGAGACAGCCGGCCATATCGTTCGTCTGCGCCCCCACTCTCCCTACTCCTATGGAAATATGGCGGAGCTCTATCTCGAAATGGAGAAAAAAGACGAAGCGATTGAATCGTTCACGAAAGCTTTCAAAATCGATCCCAACTATATCTATGCCGGCTGGCACCTGATCCGACTGAAAATAGAGAAAAAGGATTACGATGACGCCGCCGGACTTCTTGAAACTTTCGAATACCATAACCCTTCCGATTCGGCACCGGCGGAAATGCGATGTCTGTATAATTTCTCTACTGACCAGGAGGATAAAATTGAGTCGTTCGAGAAACTAATGCTTTGTGATGACATATCTGAAGAAGCTCTGCTTCGCGTCGAAGAGCTGATGAGGGAGAATGATCTCGGCAGCCAGATCTATCCAACCTACAAAAAGATTATCGAAAGCGGTAAAGGACAAAACCCCAATACCGCCGCCAGGTGGGCCGCCTTTCAAATCTACTTTTCAGTTCCTGAACTGGAAGAAATTCTGCACCGTGTCAGTTTAAAACCCGAAACTAATTATTCGGCCTGGCGGGAGGCGGTGCTTGAATTGTGTGCAGCCGAACGCCACCGGGACGCCATCGGACTGATCAAACGAAATCAGGCTGTCTTTACCGCCGACAGCGGTCTGTGGGCCATCGCCGGACACACCTACCGACTCGCTAAGAAAGACAAACACACCGTAACGTGGATGTCAGACTGGAAAGAACGGGAAGATATTCGCCCCTGGATGATGCTGAACCTCACAAATGCTCTGTTTATGACCCGGGGAATTCAAGCAGCCGGCCCGGTGTTCAAATATTCGGCCGATCAGCTTCCGCCCGATCACGACTCTTTCGCCCATCACGTCGGGGCTGCCTACTTCGAGGCCGCCAACTCAAATTTCGAAGAGGCCGAGAGGCACCTTGCCGAGGCTGATTCCGGAGTTCTCAATGAATATTTCCAGCACTTCTATCACCTCGCACAATACCGATACGAATTTCAGAAAAACGGTCGTGTTAATGTCGAGTTTCTCAAATCCGCCACTGAAGCTTATCCCGGACTACTTGATCACAGTATTTCCCGGAAACTCTGGGTTGCGACGGTAAAGCCCACTTTTTGGCAGCTCATGAACCCCGCAAACAGAGGGATCCGGTTCGCCCTGAAAAGCATCGACGCAATACTCCGAAATTTGACGTCTTTTTAAACCACTTCTATCCCGTATTCGAAATCGCACCTTGATCGTTTACAATACTTAATGTAAATGTCATTAATGAATGAAAAACCAAAACAAAAAAGAGCAGCGAAAAAGAAGGCCTTGAGAAATCGTCTCGAAAAGATGCAGGAGAATGATCCGAAGATGAGACTGCCGAAGTTTGTCGAGCGGGTCAATTCGTTGACTGAACGGTTCGGGAGAGGTCCCAGGCGTTGTGACGGCAGAGTTAACGAAGAGTTTACCGGGAGAACTGTCAGACACTACCAGTCTAAAGGAATTATTGATCCCCCTATGAAGGAGGGAAAAGAGGCTTTTTACGGCTATCGCCATGTGTTGCAGGCACTGTTGATTCGCCGGATGCTGATGCGAAAGATTTCAGCGGAGAAAATCGCCGACTTTCTGGAGGGAAAAGACAACGAAGTCTACCTGAAGTTACTCACCGAAGGAATTTCCATGTCAGTCGGTCCCGGAACAGGAGGTTCGATCGATACCGAACCCAACCCGGCTGTTACCAAAGGCCCCTGGCTGCGCCTTCCGATCACTCCCGGTTTGGAGATTCACATCGCCCGGGGTTTCCAACCACCCGAAGGTCCCGAAGAATTCCGGGCTATGATGCAACAGATCGGTCAGACCATCCGCCAGGTTGTCAGACGGAGAAGGCAGCGAATTCAGGATAACGCCTGAAAAATCGCCTCCATCTGCCTACGGTGGATGCCCATGTGGAATCCGCCGAGAACAAACCACTCGTGAGCATTCAAAGGCCCAAACCACGGGTGATCAAAGCGATCTGGAGTGTGTAAATCCGCGATCACATCGGCACTTTGCAGGAAAGTCTCACACGACTTTTCGTAGTGAGCCAATACTGATCCGGTCGTTTGCGGATCCGGTTTGAAATCAGCCGTATCAGCCACCTGGCTCGGTAACTTGCCTTTTCCGAGCGACTCTATGGTCAAAGCGACAGCCTGGTTCACGATTCTGAGATGTTCATACACCATCCAGATAGACCAGAACCGGCTGCTGTCCTCCATTCCGGGCAGCCGCCTGATCAAAACCGGTTCACCGAATCGCTCGGCGTTTTGCGGTTTACTGATTTTTCCGATCCGTTCTTTCTCGTTCAAAAACAGATCCCGAGCCGCGGAACGTTCTATTTTTACCGCTCTTCGGAACCGGAGTCTGGCAATCCATAGTTCAGCAGCAGGTAAACCCGCACCGGGCTTATCGAGTTTCGGTTGGTCATTTTGTTTCATACTCACCTTTCAGTTTACTTGCAATAAACAAGCGTTTTACTTTTATTTTGCAAGTAAAATATCACCTGTGTATATTTGCCCGATGGCAAAAGACGAATCAGTTACTCGAAGATCCCCGTGCCCGGTCTCCTGCACGCTCGATATTCTCGGAGACCGGTGGACTCTTCTCGTTATTCGGGATTTGATGTTGGGAAGAAGCCGCTACAAGGAATTTTGCGCCTCCCCGGAAGGTATCCCGACCAATATTCTCGCCGAAAGGCTGGAGAGGCTGCTTCAATACGAAATTATCGAAAAAGCGCCGGTCTCACCGGAATCGAAGAGGATGGCCTATCACCTGACCCCGAAGGGGAAAGCGTTAAAACCATTATTGGTCGAAATAACCAAATGGGGTTTACAATGGGAGGAAGGAACCGAAGCCAGGATGCAGAAAAAGAATACGGACACCTAGCTTTTTCCAGCCAGTTTTCTGGCATCTGTTCTTTCGATAATGTCGCTGATGCCGGTTTGATTAAAGCCTTTAAACCCGTCGTTTCGCTCCAGATTCTCAAGGTGTGAGCCCACCGCTCCCTCCCGGCGGAATGCATCGGCTTCCGCCTCGCTGATGTCGCCTGACTGCATGAGAGCCTGTAGCCGACTTTCGGCAACCGGCCAGCGCTCGCCTTCGGAAAACTGCTGCCGCAGCCAGGCAAAATCGGTAAATGGCTTCATCATGCCGATTCCGGATTCCTCCAGCAACTGGTCGCGCAGACTGTCAAAATCAAACTGCGCTTCGAGATGATGCATTCCGGCTTCAAGCAGCGATTCGCCGTGGAGCTCGCACCACAGACCCACAGTCCCTAAGCCCTCCTTGTCGGTGAATCCTTCATGAGCAAAATCTCCCGCCACCTCTTCCGCACTCATATCGACATCGGCAAATATGGTCACTCCGGTTGCTTCGTGCTCCACGATTTGCGCCCCCCAACCCGCCTGCGCTCCGGCATAGAATCTTTCGCGACAGGTAAAACCCAGCTTTTCAAAGATCCCGATCACATGATGGAAGGTTTTTCTGCGACAGCGATAGGTGTGATGATCGTGATTTGCCCAACCGAGCCCGAGACAGTCCTGACGGGCCTTTTGCACTCTTCCCGCCCGGTTCCGGCGCATCCAGAAGTCCCGCTCCGCAGCAAAAAGCAGATCACAGGTCCAGTCTCTTCCCAGGATATCAATTGCTTCATCGATTTGAAGATTCAACGCCCGAAAAGCAGATGTATCGTCACCACCAAAATCCCGCCGTCGGGCGCGAAAATTCTCGCGGGTAACCTGGCTTTGAATCGCTTTTTCCGGTCCCACATTGGGAGCGGAAAAGCCTCGAAATCCATGCCGCTCCACAACACGTAATTCATCCCACGCGCGAGCGAGCCGGAACTGTCCGAAGGGAATCCCCTCAATCTCCGATTGAAGATTATGAGTCGCAAGAAAATCAGCGACCGATTCCACTTTGAGCACAATCCGGCATTCATCCCCGTGTTTGATCCGGGGAAAAATAGCCCCTTTGTGCTCCCATACACCGTCTTTTTCACTGAAGCCGGCAGCTTGCAAGCGACCGGACAGATCGTTCCCGACCGGCAACTGTAGATGGTCAATCCAGTCAAAAAAACGGGTCCCCGACTTTTCCACCATCGCGCGGCGCAAATCTTCGGTTCGGGAACTTCGAACGAAAAATTCAGCAACCAGTTCGTCTAACAACAACTGACCTTCGGGACTAGTTTTCCACTGAAATTTTGTAAGATCTTCCTTCATAACACTACTATTTTAAACGTTTCAGTTATAGAATTCCTTGGAAGGTTCGCTCTTCGTTCTTTCAGCAACCCCTCTATATTTTATGACGAATGTTCTACTTCTCGGTGCCGGTAAAATCGGTCGCGCTATTGGTAAATTCCTCGGTCACACGGGTGATTACAAAGTCACTGCGGCCGACTATTCGGAGGACGCCGTCGCCCGTCTGTCCGATGTCCCGAATATAACGACTCAAACTCTGGACGTGACCGATAACGCCGCTCTTGCGCGGGCGATCAGGGGCCACGATGCCGTAATTTCCGCTCTTTCATTCGCCTTTAATCCAACCGTCGCAAAAACCTGCCTCGAACAGGGTGCCAGCTATTTTGATCTAACAGAAGACATCGCCACCACAAAAGCGGTAAAGAAGATCGCTAAAGAAGCAGTCAATGGTCAAATCTTTATGCCACAGTGTGGACTGGCTCCCGGCTTCACCGGAATCGTCGGCAACCACCTTGCCGGAACTCTCGACGAGATTGATTCCGTTCTGCTACGGGTTGGTGCTCTGCCTCTCTACCCGACTAACGCGCTGAAATACAACCTCACCTGGTCGACGGACGGATTGATTAATGAATACTGCAATCCCTGCGAGGCCATTCATGACGGTAAAAACACGGAAGTTCTGCCCCTGGAAGGGATGGAACATTTTTCCATAGATGGAGTTCGCTACGAGGCATTCAATACCTCAGGAGGACTGGGGACACTGTGCGAAACTCTACATAAAAAAGCGCATACTCTAAACTACAAAACAGTGCGCTATCCGGGCCATCGTGACCTGGCCAAATTCCTGGTAAACGAACTAAAACTCAAAGACCGCAGAGACATCATGAAAGATATTCTGGAGAACGCGATCCCGATGACTCTCCAGGATGTTGTGCTTGTCTTTTGTACAGTTACCGGAAAGAGAAAAGGAAATTTAGTTCAAATATCGGATGCCAGAAAGATCTATCACGGAATCATTCACGGCGAGGAATGGTCCGCAATACAAATCACTACCGCAGCTGGAATCTGTACGGCCCTGGATTTGCATGTCACCGGCAAACTGCCCCAAAAGGGATTTGTAAAACAGGAACAAATCAAACTGCCTGACTTCCTCGATAACCGCTTTGGGCAGTACTACGAACTATATAACAAAACGCCGATCAAAGTCCGCCCGCTGGATCTGGTTGTGGAAGAATCGTAACTTATACAGAACATGAAGCCGGATACTATACTGAAAAAACTCGGAATTGAGGATATCAAGACAGGCCTCCTCGTTGGACAGAAAAAGCCCGCCACAAAAGGCGGACAATTGACGGTGACCAGCCCGATCGACGGCAGGGTTCTCCAGCAGATCCAAATGGCAGACAAGTCCGATGTGGACAAAGCCATTTCAGCTGCTTCGGAAGCCTTCCTGCAATGGCGAACTGTTCCCGCCCCGGTGCGCGGGGAACTTGTGAGGCAATACGGCAATTTGCTTAGAGAAAACAAAAAACTCCTCGGTTCACTCGTCAGCCTCGAAGTAGGGAAAATCACTTCCGAAGCCGAAGGCGAAGTGCAGGAGATGATCGATATCTGTGACTTTGCGGTAGGTTTAAGTCGCCAGCTTTACGGGCTCTCGATTGCATCAGAACGCCCGGGACACCGGTTGGCAGAGCAGTGGCACCCCCTGGGTCCGGTGGGGGTAATTTCAGCCTTCAATTTCCCGGTCGCTGTTTGGTGCTGGAATACTGCTCTCGCCCTCGTATGCGGGGATCCGGTGATATGGAAACCCTCCGAAAAAGCCCCTCTGTGTGCCATGGCCTGCCATGAACTCCTGATGCAGGTAATCCGTAAATTCCCCGACGCGCCGTCTGATTTATCATCGGTAGTAATCGGCATGCGCGATGCCGGCGAAGCCATCTCAGAATCTACAAAAATCCCCCTCGTCAGCGCCACCGGCAGCGTCCCTATGGGCAAAGCCGTCGGTGCCAAAGTGGGAGCCAGACTCGGACGCTCGCTTCTCGAGCTGGGTGGGAATAACGCCATGATCGTGACACCCGGTGCCGATCTTGACCTGGCGATCCGCGCGATCGTTTTCAGCGCCGTAGGCACGGCAGGACAACGCTGCACTACATTACGCCGCCTGATTGTTCATGAATCGATCAAAGAATCTGTAGTAAAAAAACTCAGAGCAATCTACAAAACACTCTCCATTGGCAATCCTTTGCATGCCGACACCCTGGTTGGACCACTCATCGATTCAGAAGCAGCCGAAGCCTACGACCGGGCCATTTCCCGGGCTAAAAAGGAAGGCGGAAAAGTGTATAATGCAGGCAGACACAAAGATGCACCGGACGGGGGGGATTATGTGAAACCCGCCCTGGTAGAGATTTCCCCCGAAAGCGAAATCGTGAAGACAGAAACATTCGCGCCGATTCTATATATCATGACCTACCGGGACTTTGACGAGGCGATTGCGATCCAGAACAGTGTGCCGCAGGGACTTAGCAGTGCGGTGTTCACTGGCGACGTTCGGGAAGCCGAATTCTTCTGCGGGCCGTCCGGTAGTGATTGCGGAATTGCCAACGTTAATATCGGAACCAGCGGAGCTGAAATCGGTGGTGCCTTTGGCGGGGAAAAAGAAACCGGTGGAGGCCGTGAATCGGGTTCCGATGCCTGGAAAAACTACATGCGTCGCGCTACCAACACAATTAACTATTCAAAGGATCTACCTCTGGCTCAGGGCATTACCTTTGATCTGTAGTTTGACTGTACCCTGTCAGGTCGGGCATTGTACCCTGTTGAGTTCGGGACCGTACCCTGTTTGGTCCTGTAGTTCTTTAAATCCACAGAACAGCTTTCCGTCAGCAGTGGGTTCTTCAGGTAGTGGTTCGCTGCCGCCGAGGTGGCGGTGGCAGACTTCCCAAAACTGATTTGCACTCTGAACCCGTCTGATCTCAGCCGAAAATTCTCCTCCCCCGATTCCGGAGGCGATATAGTTCATGAACTTTTTCATTCGCTGGACATGTTTGACCTCTTCATACTGCCAGGAGGTACTCGCTATTTCTTCATAGAGATCTTCTACATATCGCAAGTGATCTGCGAGAGTCGGGTGATATATCTCTTCGTTGTGAAAACTCTGGCGGATTTGATCGAACAACCACGGATTCCGAATGGCTCCGCGACCGATCATTAATCCAGCGGCTCGGGTTTTTTGATACATCGACCGGGCGGTGGGAACAGTGACTATGCTACCGTTGGCATGAACGGGTATATCAAGCTGCTCCACTGCCATCGCGATTTCGCGGGTATGAACTTCGCTCTGGTATTTCTCACGGACCGTTCGCCCGTGGATGGCCAACCCGTCGATCGGCAATCCGGAAAACAAATCCAGCAAGCTTTCAAATTCCGCTTCACTTTCAAAACCAACCCTGGTTTTCAGAGTTAACGTTCCGGCTACAACCGGGCGCAGAGATTCGACTATCTCCCGGATCAGGTCGGCGCTTTTGAGAAGAGCCCCTCCCGCGGCCCGCCCACAAACCCGGGGTGAAGGACACCCAAGATTGATATCGATCCCGGCACAGTCCGTCATTTGCTGAATCTGCTGCGCGGTTCGGACGAGATATTCGGGTTCGGTGCCGATCATCTGGGCGAGGATCGGTTTCGCAAAATCACTTTCGTTCAGGGAAGCGAGAATTTTTCGCTCCGGAGTCGAATGAACGTGGACCCGGAAATACTCGGTAATATAGACATCCGGACCACCGCGCTTTTCCATCACCCGCCAAAACGCGAGGGTGGAAATCGCCTGCATCGGCGCAAGTGAAAAGATCGGTTCAGCCATCCTCACGCAGGCGATCAATAGCTACCGAAATGTCATCCACACTGACATCGTCGGACACATAGGCGTCTCCGATATCCCGGAGAAGTACAAAACGAATCTCGCCGTCCTGAAACTTTTTGTCACGGGCCATCGCACCGATGATGAGGTCTTTGTCGAGGTCTGATCCGAGCACAGTCGGAAGGTCCCACGCCTGCAGTGTAGAGATAATCAGACCGGCATCGCTTTCCGATAAACCACTCTTTTCGACTGACAAGCGCGTAGCTGCGACGAGACCCAGACTGATCGCCTCGCCATGAAGAAATCTTCCGTAGCCGCCGGCGGCCTCGATGCCATGCCCGATGGTATGGCCGAAATTCAAAAGAGCCCGGACTCCGGTCGTCTCTTTTTCATCCTCTTCCACCACTGCTGCTTTGATCGCGACATTTGTGGTGACAAGTGAAATCAAATCATTCCGTGCCCTTTCCGGTTCGGCCCTTAAATTCAATATGTCGCGATCCCGAATCGCCCCGGGTTT
>JARGOZ010000218.1 GCA_029213025.1 Verrucomicrobiales bacterium | reverse complement strand
ACTCTTCAGACAACAACGCGCAACGCACAATTTAGTCTTTTCTTCCGTTTTTGACATTATCCAAAATCTCCGTGGAGACCTCAAATACTCGCTTGCCAAAACCGGCCTGTTTTCTCTAAAAGAGCATTCTCAAATCAGCGAGTTTCGCAGAGTTGAGTCCCGCACTCTTTTGTGCGGGGCGGCGATTCTAGTTCACAATTTGAAGACTTCCAAACGTTTTTTTCTCTTTTCCGGTTTTTTTTTAATTTTCGACTAAATCACGTCGTTCCAGTGCGCTTTTTTCAAACGAATCACAGAAACTGAAAAGTTACCTTTACGACGCAAAGAAAAGTCAATTGCAATCATCCGTTGATCCTTTTCTTGAGTTTCAGAGTTGAACTGCGATTCTTTGATCAAATTTTACCCCCTGTTTGTCGAAGAAATGTTTTCTATTCAGGCTTCATCGCTCGTTCTGGCGAATCCACAATGGCTGTGGATGGCCAGCTTATTGACCGCAGGAGGGATTGCTTTCCTCGTTTGGAATTATCGAAACTCCCAACTGGCGTTGCCCTGGAAGAGTCTCGCTATCGCTTTGAAAACCGCTGCCTTTGTCTTGCTGGCGCTGGCTCTTCTTGAACCTGTCTGGGTCGATGAATTCCCCCGAAACGGTGCCAATGACCTGGTTGTTATGGCTGATAACTCGAGAGGCCTGACCATTGAGGGCCAGGGGGATGCTCTTCAAAAAGCACTGATCCACAGCACTCCGGACCAGCTACCGCCGTGGCTGGAGAAGTTGAACGAAATGTTCCGGGTGCAAAATTACCAGTTCGGTCGGAGACTCAACCGGGTGGACGATTTTTCAAATCTCGATTTTACCGGTGACGCTTCATCTGTCCTGACTTCACTGAAGAGTTTGCGCACCAGATACAAAAAGCGACCACTGGCTGCGATGGTAATATTCACGGATGGCAATGCGACCGATACCGCTGCGCTGGAATCCACTATCGCGACTCTTCGGGGAAGTGATGAAGACAAACCGATCCCGGTTTTCCCCGTGCTGGTCGGAACCGAACTGAAGGACATTAGCGATCTGGCGATCCGGGAAATCGAAGTCTCCCAGTCGGCTTTTGAAGATGCTCCGCTCACTATTGCTGTGCAATCTGATGCCCGGGGAACTTTTGAGCAGGGAGTTGAGATCTTCGCAGTCGATGACAACGGCAAAGAAGTGGCCAGTGAACCGATAATTTTCGCCGGGGAAGAAGTGATTCGCACAGGGGCTACCCGCCTGAAGATTGCCGGTGTCCGGCCCGGAATTTCGTTTTATAAAATCGGCATCCGATCACTTCAGGCGGATGGCGTTACACCCGTCAAAGAAGTGACGGCAGAAAACAATCAGCGCCTTGTCGCTGTCGACCGGGGCCGGGGCCCATACCGGGTGCTCTATGTTGGCGGGCGCCCAAACTGGGAATACAAATTTCTCCGCCGCTCGCTGAGTGAAGACTCTGAAGTTGAGTTGGTAGCCCTGCTTCGAATTGCCAAAAGGGAACCCAAATTTGAATGGCGCGGTCGCACTGGCGAAACCGGCAACCCACTGTTCCGGGGATTCGGCAAAGACCTGCCTGAAGAGACCCAGAGCTATGACGAACCGGTACTAATTCGTTTGAATACGAAAGACGAAGTCGAACTCAGAGATGGATTCCCAAGAGACGCAGAAACGCTTTTCGCCAACTATCGCGCCATCATTTTCGATGATGCGGAATCGGACTTTTTATCAGCTGAACAACAGGCACTTGTGGAAAATTTCGTTTCCAAAAGAGGAGGCACTTTACTAATGCTGGGTGGTCAGGAGTCATTCAAATCAGGAGGTTGGGACAATACGCCGGTAGCCCGGGTTCTTCCCGTTTACGTGGATCGCCTGGAGCGTGGCGGCCCGTCCCGGAATGCCACCTTCAACCTGAGCAGAGAAGGCTGGCTGGAACCGTGGATGCGATTGCGGGACAACCAGGATGAAGAAACCGGCAGACTGGCGTACATGCCGGAATTTTTCTCAATCAACCGGGTTCCCGCGATCAAACCCGGAGCAAGCCTCCTCGCCACTATAACCGACAGCGAAAGAAGACAGCTGCCGGCGGTGGTAGTGCAACGCTACGGAGAAGGCCGCAGTGGAGCCGTTACGGTGGGAGATTTCTGGCGCTGGGGAATGAAAGATGAACTGCTGCAAAAAGATCTCGCTAAAATGTGGCGGCAACTGATTCGCTGGGCGGTTTCGGAAACTCCGGGAAGATTAACTCAGGAAATCCAGCATGTCACCGAAGGCACTCTCCCCTTGACTCAAATCCACGCCAGGGTCCGAAATCTTGAATTCCTTCCCCAGGACGATGCCTCCGTGCGTTTCGAACTTCTTTCACCGGGAAAAGAGGAGCCTGACACCATAACCGGGGAACCAAGTCTCGAAGAGGCAGGAACATTCACAGCCGATCACTTTGTCGAGGCAGAGGGAGGCTACCGGCTCAAGACCATTGCCCGCGACGGGGAAGGAAAACTGATCAGTGAATTGGAAACAGGTTGGGCTTTCAACCCGGCGGCAGAGGAATTTAAGTCACTTGACCCGAACCGCGCCCTTCTCGAAAATATCGCAAGCACCACCGGCGGCAAGGTGATGACATTGGACCAAATCGATGAGTTGGCTTCGAGACTGAAAGAACTCAATGTGCCGGTAATGGATTCCAGGCAACGCCCCTTTTGGCACGCCCCGTGGGTCTTTTTCCTCGCCCTGCTATGCATGGTCGGCGAGTGGGGAATCAGAAGGTGGAAAGGAGTTATCTAAATCATGATATTGCGAATTCTTTTCTGTATACTTTTTACGCTCATCCCCTCTCTCAGGGCAAAAGAGGTACTCGTAGTCGCCGGGCTGGGTGGTAGTGAGGAATACCGGGAAATATTTCAGGAAAACATTCAGCTTTGGAGCCTCGCCTGCGGCAAAGCCGGAGTGCCCTGCGAAGTTCTTGGTAACGACGAAAGCGAGACCGGTCTCAAGGAGAAACTTCAAAAACGACTCGCTGAAAACGGAGATAAAGAACTGTGGCTGATACTGATAGGCCATGGAACTTTCGACGAACGGACGGCGAAGTTTAATATAGCAGGCGAAGACTTCACCGCTAAGGAACTGGCGGAATGGTGCAAGCCTGTCACCGGAGAACTGGTAGTCGTCAATACAGCTTCCGCCAGCTCCCCTTACCTGACTGAACTCGCCGGAGAAAACCGGACGATTATTACTGCGACAAAGAGTCCAAACGAAATTTTCTACGCGCGCTTCGGCGAATATTTCTCCAAAGCAATTGCCGGACATGAAGAAGCGGATCTGGATAATGATGATCAGGTTTCTTTACTTGAAGCGTTTCTGTATTCCTCCAACAAAGTTACCGAGTTCTATAGCATAGCCGGACGCCTCGCCACCGAACATGCTCTGATTGATGATAACGGAGACGGTCTCGGGACCAGAGCTGAATGGTTTGAAGGTGTGTCCGCCACAAAAACAGCACGGGACGGTGCCGAACCTGATGGACTCAGGGCGATGCAACAGGTGCTTGTCCTCAATAATCTGGAAAAGAACTTTCCTCCGGAGTTACGGAAAGACCGCGATACCCTGGAACGAAAGGTGCGCCTACTGAGAAGAGACAAGCCGAACATGCCCGAAGACAACTACTACAAACAACTGGAAGACCTGCTGCAGAAACTCGGACGGATCTATCAACAAGCGGAAAAGGCCAGCGCAGAACCATGAAGTTTCACATCGACGCCGGTAAACGATCGCAACTCTCCAGGGGCGGAAGTTTCGCCGCGGGTCTAATTTTGTTTGCGATAGGCATCAGTTCGATATTTGTCACCCTGGAGCCCTCCTGGATGCGTTGGGTTTTCTGCCTAACCAGCTTTACCGGAGTAGGTATTTTGATCATGTGGCAAACCTCCGCTGTTCAGGAAATTGCTGAAGAAGAGCTGATCGAGATCGCCCGCCAGTCTATATTTACCGAAGCGGAGCGCCTCGATTCCAAAAGGGCGGAACTGGAGAAAGTCCTGATGTCCTATGGTGAGTGGATGGAATTCCCCGATTTCAAAAGGCTGGACAGGATTGAGTGGCAGGGCAAAATCGAAGGCGCGGACCAAAGGATTACCGAGCTACTCGATGCTGAATCCGATCGAATGCTTTCAGCTTTCTCCTCGGGCGAATACTGGGAAGACGGGAAATTTCAGACCCGCAAACTGCTGATCGAACTTTTCAATTTCATGGAGCAGGTTGCAGCGGTCTACAATCCGGATGCAGAGAAACCGATCCTCGAAACCAATCTCGAATCACTACTGAAAGCGATCAACCGCGCCTCTCTACAAACGATACTCCTGCTCGAAGAACTGCCACTTTTCGATGTAAAGGAAATGAACATCCGGAAGGCATCCGATTCCATCCGTAAAGCCAGTACCGTATATCGAAAATACGAAGAGATTCAGCCCTATCTGCAACCGGTGCGCTATCTCTGGCAGGGCAGTAAATTTCTCTTTGCCTCCAATCCTCTGCTCGCGGCCGGCTGGATCGCCGGATCGGAAATTCTCTGGAAAGGCGGCAAAAAAATGGGTAAGAAAGCGATGGATGCCTACCTGCTCAGTCTCATGCGGCAATCCCTGGGAATCCTCGCCTGGGAGACCGCCGGGATTTACGATAAAACATACCGCTATCGAAATCCGGACTGGATCTACGGACTGGAAATTGTGCACTTCGCCAGTCTCTTTGAACCCACCCAGAATCTATTGCGCTATGTATTCAAAGAACTCGGCGCCATACCTCTTCGCAGCAGCTACGACCGGATCTTTCTCTATCGTTGCACGGCCAATCACGTCAGCCCGAAACCGGCCCGATTCGGTGCAGCAGAATGGTTGCCCATTGCTATGGCTGATGACATGAGCAATCGCCTCGCCGCCTTTGCGAAACGAACCCTCGACGAACCGGAACTCGAGTCCAAACGCTTCGAAATCTGGCAGAATGAGATGCAATCACGAATCGGCGCAGGTCGTCAGACCATCATCACCCCGGAGTGATTCAACAGGGTACAATCCGGGATTCAACAGGGTACAGTTTGGGACCTAACAGGGTACAATTGCTGTTTTAGGAATTCACCCAGGTCACCTTTTCAGATAGTTCGTCACGCGTGCTTTCCGGCCACTCTTCGCTTTCCGGCCATCCGAGGTAGAAAAACCCGAGGCATTTGTCTCGTTCATCCCCCAGCCCCAGCCACTTCCGCATATCATCGGTGTAGCAAATCGGCGGCGACGACCAGAAAGCGGCCATTCCCAGAGCCGAGGCGGTAAGATGCATATTTTGCACCGCACAGGCGACAGCCTCGATCTCTTCGATCTCGGGAACTTTTTCGATTTTCTGCCGTGACATACCGATGCCTATGATAACCGGTGCCTGGAGAGGCTGCGCGCCGAGCTTTTCGAACTTCGCTTCCTGAAAATCCTCTTTGGATACGACTTTTTTGTACAAAGACTGCAGATAATCAGCCAGCCGTTGCCGACCGTCTTCTGTGAAGATAAAAAACCGCCACGGCTGGGTCATCCCGTGGGTCGGAGCCCAGTTTCCGTTTTCCAGAATAGCCGCGAGATGCTCATTTTCGATCGGCCGGGAGGACATGTCTTTGGGTTTGATCGTTCGCCTCCTGCGAATCAGGGCGTTAGCGGCTGCGAGGCGTAGCGAAATGGGATCCAGTTTTGGAGAATCAGGCATGGCAGGTGACCAAAAAGATTATTTGTTGACGACGACAGGGTTCTGTCTTGACCCGCCGTTTCGCAATCCTATAGTGCTCTCGAACCGAATTTCAACTAACTAAAATATTCATTCTACCATGGCACTTTCCGTAGGCACCAAAGCACCTGATTTCGAACTCACAACTCTCGGAGCCAATGGCCCTGAGCTTGTGAAATTAAGCGACCAAACCGGCAGCGGTAACATCGTTCTGCTCTTCGTCCCGATGGCATTCACCGGAGTGTGTACCCAGGAGTTCTGCTCCGTAACCAGCGAGCTCAGTGAGTATGAAGGTCTCAACGCGAAAGTTTTCGGGATCAGCGGAGACAATCCTTTCGCCCAGCAAAACTGGAAAGAGAAAGAAAATATCGAAGTCACCCTACTCAGCGATTACGAGCATACAGTGGCCAAGGCTTATGACGTCGCTTACGATTCCTTCCTCCCTGAGAAAAATCTGACGATGGGCGGAGTTCCCAAACGTTCCGCTTTCATCGTCGACAAAGACGGCGTCATCCAATACGCAGAAAGCAGCGACAGCCCGGGCGACCTGCCGGACTTCGCTGCCATCAAAGCAAAGCTCGGCGAACTCGGCTAGGCTTCAGCGAATTTCCATTTTCTGAAAAAAGAAACCCGGGGGGCCGAACCTCCGGGTTTTTGTTTGGTCGCTTGATTTAGTTTACCGTTCGGGCTTTGCGGCATTCGTAGCGTGATATTCGGCGGCCAGAGTTTCCCACCGGGTTCTCATTTCCTTCATCAATTCAGGCATCTCGCCTTTGAGATCTGTTACCTCGTTAGGGTCTTTCTCTATATCAAAAAGAAATTCCCCTTCCTTAGGAGAATTGACATATTTGTGTTTCCCCCTGCGCAGAGCGGCCCAGCCTTTGCGCCCCAGTTCGTCGTGGCGACCGGTTTCCCAGAACAATTCCCGATCGCCCGCAAGGGTACCTCCCTCCAGTAAAGCCGGTCCCAAATTCTCGCCATCGAGGAACGGGGCTTCGTCTTTGATTTCGGCGAGCCCGGCAAAGGTAGGAAACAAATCGAGAGCCGAAGCGGGAGAGGAAATTTTCGAACCGGGTTTGATCTTGTTCGGCCATCGCATCAAACAGGGCACTTTGATACCTCCTTCAAAAAGCTCCGCCTTCGTGCCCCGCAAAGGAAGATTACTCCCTCCGTAGACAGGATCTCCCCCATGATCCGTGAGAAAAATGAGCAGAGTGTCCTCTGCGATTCCCGCTTCATCCACAGCATCGATTACTCTCCCCACCCCGTCGTCGAGATTGACTGTCATCGCTGCAAACTCTCTCCGGATTTTATCATCGATCGATTCAACCCTTTTCAGATCTGCCGCCTGCGGTTGCATGATATTAACCGGTGCTCTGTCTTTCGGACTGTAACCTTTGCCGAAATGAGGCGCGTTGTAGGCGAGATAGAGAAAAAACGGTTTTTCAGACTTCCGGTTTTTCACCCAATTCACTGCTTCATCAGTGATCAGCTCGGTAGCGTAACCGTTTTCCGAAACCAGTTTGGTTCCGTGATACCAGTCGGGGATAATTCCGTAGGTCATCGTGAAAAAATCGATACAACCACCGGTGTGGCCCCGGAAAAAATCGAAGCCCCGCGCAGGAGGAAGCAATTCCTTCGATCCGTGGCCGAGGTGCCATTTGCCAATCAGTGCGGTTTCGTAGCCCCCTTTTGACCGCAGCCATTCCGCGATAGTCGTTTCGTGCTTTTTGATCGACCTGGTTTTGTGTTCCTCTGCCATGAACATAAGAGCGGACAAGAGCTTTTCCTGAGACCGGCTCGGATTTCTACCGGTGAGCAACCCGAAGCGCGAAGGGGTGCAAATCGACGAAGCAGAATAAAAATTATCGAAGCGTACTCCTTCGGATGCAATTCGGTCGATATTCGGAGTCGGAATTTCCGAGCCGTAGCAACCCACGTCGTTCCAGCCCTGATCATCGGTAAAAATCAGCAGAATATTTGGTGCCCCGGCGACAGAACACCGGGCAAAAAGGACAAGGATCAGAATAATTACGGAATTCTTCATGCAAGATCAGTTTTACCACGGATTCGCACATTTCATCATTCAAATGACTGGATAATCCCGCCATATTTGTTCACTGTCGGAAAAAATTTCCGTGCCTGCTACTGAACCAGATATTGATTCCCGCTTCCGGGCGGAACTGCCGTCCTCCGTGAAAATTGTCCTGAAGGATGAGGTCCCTGTTTTCTCGATGGAATCCGATGTGCTTCGCAATGGCAGCTTCGGCGCTTCGTTTCTCGTTCTTACCGGGAGTCGCGTCATAGGCTTCGAAGAAGCAGTGGATCCGGTGATCGTCAGCATCCCGGAGATTCGGAATGTCTTCACCGATGAACTGTTCGGCGGTGGCAGACTTATGGTCGAAAAAGAAAACGGCGAAAAAGTCTCACTGGTTCACTTCAGTCGCAATTTAATTTCCGAATTCGCTGCGGCGGCAAGGATCATTGAAGACATCTCCGAGGGACATGAAGTCATTTTTCCGGAGCTGGAAGGAGCAGCCTTTTCCGCTAGTGGTGTTCCTCTGGAAGAACGGGGCGGTCGCAGTCCGCTTGATATGCCCCGGTGGAAAATCCTCCGGCGCATGGCTGGATATCTGGCTCCCTACAAGCTTCAAATCGGTGCCCTCATGGTTTTGACAGCACTATCTGTACTCGCCCAGATCTGGACTCCGCTGCTCGCCAAAAAGATTATCGATAATATCCTCAAGCAAGGTGAATTCGCTAACTCACCGGAGCCGGCCGGAGATCAGATCAACAAGTATGTCATATATTTTGGATGCGCTTTTGTCATCATCTTCCTAACCCGGACATCGGCGAATCTGTTAAAGGTATGGGTCGGCGGACGATTGATCGCGGATTTCCGCGCTGCTCTGCATGAGCAAATCCAGCGATTAACTATGGCCTATCACAACCAGAAAGAGAGCGGCCAGTTGATAGGACGGGTGATGAGTGATACGGCGGAACTATACCAGTTCCTCATCGAAGGCGCGCCTTACCTGTTTATCAATCTGCTGATGTTCGTGGGAATAGGTGCCATCCTCGTTGCCCTACACCCGACCCTGGCACTGTTTGTCTTTCTCCCTGTTCCGTTTCTCCTTGGTGGTGGAGGATGGTTTTGGAAAAAGCTCGTCCCCCTGTTTCACAAACGCGGCAACCGAAGCAACCTTCTCTATTCCGTACTGGGAGAATCTGTCCGCGGGGTCAAAGCTGTAAAAGCCCTTGGACAGGAGAATCGCCGGCATAAGCAATTTACAAAAGGGAATGATTCTCTATTTGCAGTCAGCTACCGGGTCGATGGAACCTTCGCCAAGTTTTTTGAAGTCATGGCCCTGTTTATGGGAGTAGGCACCGTTTCAGTCTGGTATTTCGGAGGCCACTCGATCCTTGACCCCAACTCAGGATTCACCTTTGGAAAGCTGGTCGCATTTGTTAGTTACATGGCCATGTTTTACGGTCCGTTGCAATGGTTCACAGCAGTCATGAACTGGTCGACACATGCGCTCACCGCCTCGGAACGAATCTTTCAGGTTCTCGATCAAAAATCCGAAGTATATGATAGAGAAAACGCCATTTCCCTACCTAAAGCCAAAGGCGATATTTCGTTTCAAAATGTCAGATTCAGCTACAACCGGGGTAAAGAAATCATCAAAGGCGTTTCTTTCGATATTCACTCCGGGGAGATGATCGGCCTTGTTGGGAAAAGCGGTGCCGGGAAGAGCACGATCATAAATCTCGTATGCCGGTTTTATGATGTCGACTCCGGTTCCATCCGGATCGATGGTCACGACATCCGGGATATCAAACTGGAGGACTGGAGACGAAATATTGGAATCGTGATGCAGGATCCGTTTTTGTTCAGCGGAACGATCACTGACAACATTGCCTATGGAAATCCCGATGTAAATTTCGAAGAGGTCGTGCGGGCAGCGCGCGCCGCTAAAGCACACGAATTCATCCTCGAAAAAGAGGAAGGCTACGACACCGTGGTCGGCGAAGGCGGTGTCGATCTCTCCGGCGGGGAAAAGCAGCGAATCGCCATTGCGCGCGCGATCCTGAATGATCCCCCTGTCCTGATTCTCGACGAAGCGACCTCTGCTGTGGATTCCGAAACGGAAAAAGCGATTCAGGAAGCAATCGGAAACCTGGTGAAAGGCCGAACTACCATTGCTATTGCGCACCGCCTCGCCACCCTGCGTAACGCCAGCCGACTTATCGTGATCGACAACGGCAAAATCATCGAAGAAGGCAGTCACGAGACTCTCCTCGCGAAAGAGGACGGCTACTTCGCCAAACTGGTGAAGCTTCAGGCGGAAAACAACCGGATGCACAGCGCCCGAACCGCATACAGCACCGACGATGTATGAATAGTAATCTCAAACTGAGCCGGAAAGGAGACGCTGTATTTGCCTCGCGGAATGGAAGCCCGCCCGTGGAAGTGAAACTTCTATTCGCCCGCCCGATTTCCGCCAGAGATGGACAGATTTCTATACTCGACCGGGAAAACAAAGAGGAACTCGCCTGGCTCAATTCCCTCGATAAGCTTGACCCTGCATCGCAACGAATCGCGCGGCAAGCTCTCGACACCCGTTACCCGGTCAGTCGGATTACATCGGTTGAGCACAGTTTTGTGAATCACGGCCACCGCTATCTCAAAGTGATGACCAATCGGGGGTTTCGGTATTTTAATCTGAAAGAACCCGGGAAAAATGTCACCTGGCTCAGTGATGACAAACTCGTTATCCGCGACAGTATGGGCAACCGCTTTGAAATTGAATCGATTTCCAGTCTCGATCCGGAGTCACGGAAAAATCTGAATCTCGTCCTCTGACAATTTTAAGATTAAGAGAATGCCGGAGTTGTGCGTTTGTTAGAGAGGCAACCGTTTTCGTCTTCCCCCGAAATACAACAACAACCAACCTATGAACAAAAAAAACACCCTCATAACTCTCGCCGTGGCAATTTTTGCTTTCTCTATGCAAGGCACATTTGCTGCGGAAACAGAAACCAAAGCGGACAAGCAATGCACCTGTGAAAACTGTCCCAAATGTGAAACCTGCGATGGCTGCCTTTGCCTCGATTGCGAATGTGAAGGCTGCCCGAAATGCTCTTGCGAAGACGGCGCTAAAACCTGCGTAAATTGCGAAGGATGCACCTGCAAAAAGACCAAATCCGAGTGCGCCAAATGCGAAGGCGAATGCAAGTGTGAAAAGGCAAAATCTGCCTGCGCCAAATGCGAAGGCGAATGCAAGTGTGAAGAGGCAAAATCCGCCTGCGCCAAATGCAAAGGTGAATGCAAGTGCGAGAAGAAAAACCAGGCCTGATCAGATTTTTTCTACCTGAAAGGCACTCCTGCATGTTCCGGCCCGGTGCAGGAGTGCCCCATTTTTTTCCGGGCTATCCGTTTGCCGCAATTTTCCTTGCCCCCTCATCATCTGTCTCCTGACGATTCCTGTTTTAAAAGTTGACCTGCTGAAGTCCTAACATAAAATTTCATATTTTTAATGGATGTCAGGGTGGCCAACGGATTGAAGCGTTTTGTCGAAGGTGAAATCGAGTTGTTCGGCCTTCCGCTCAAGAATACCGGCTCCGGCCAACCTTGTACTCCGCTTGACCCGGGCGATTCCTACAGTTTTTGCTCATTTTGTGTCTACCTGGCCGTCAACAGCTTCAACATTGCGGTCAACGCCTATGGGGATGCCGTGACGGAAGGCTATTCCGAACGCGGATTCGACGGCATCGCCATTTCGATTGACGACATCCCTCTGGACTGTCCAGAAACGGCTGAAACAGTCACCCGGGATACCTTGAATCTTTATCGGGATGCCCTTAACAACGATGCTCCCGCAATGCTTCCCGCCGTGCGCATTCTGATGGTTCAGGTAAAAATGACCGGCAATGCGAGGACCACGGAACTCGATTCCCTCGGCGGTTCTGCGTACCGCTTTTTGACCCGGGAAAAATATCTCATCGAGATGGAGCCCAATGAAATGGTGGCCCGCTGGTGGAAAATCTACGATGCAATCCGACGGGTCTATTGCGAATTTAACATCCCTTTCGCGCCGGAACTCGACCTGCTGTTTATCTATCAGGGCTACAAACCCAAAGAGGAAAACCTGAACAGCAACGCCTGCATCACTCAGCGCGATATCCTAAGTGAGAAGCTGAAACAGGATAAAGTAAATTTCAGCACCTGGCGGGTCGATGAAATTATCGACGCCATCGGCCTGGCCGATCAGGCCGTGGACGGGACGCTGGCCAAAGCAAAATTACTGCCTTTGCCGGACGCGAAAGCTTTTGGTTATATCGGCTACGTGCCGGCCCGCTCCATCGCCGACATGATTCCGCGAATCAAAATTCTTGGCGATAAAAAAGACCGCCCCGACGAACGGGTCTTTGCCGACAACGTCCGCTCCTTTACCGGTGATCACAAAAATCCCGGAGCAGTTGCACTGCGGAAAACCCTTCTCGATGGAGAAGGTGACCAGGTCATTTTGAGGCACAACGGCATTACGATCGTTGCCCGCGACGCCACGTTAAGCGGCGATCCGGACCAGGGCGAGGTGGATGTGAACCTGAAAGCTTACCAGATCGTAAACGGCGCGCAGAGTTCCTTCGTCCTCCAAAGACACTGTGAACGACTGGATGATGCCTATATCCCGATCAAAATTGTCGTCACCGAAGACGAGGAAGTCAAAAACGGGGTGGTGCTTGGAGCCAATCTCCAGTCGCAAAT
>JARGOZ010000217.1:11879-12553 GCA_029213025.1 Verrucomicrobiales bacterium | reverse complement strand
AAGACAACTGGCTGCTGGGGGAAATTACCGTTCCATTCGAGCCGGGACCGAAAGGGAGTGCCAGAGTGGGGATACAGTTCGAAATCGACGAAAACGGAATCCTAACCGTCCTCACCCGTGATACCAAAACCGGACAGGACCAGATCTTAAAAATTGAAAGTGCCGCAGTCGATGTGAACGATAATGCCGTTGAGAAAATGGTCAGCGAGTCGGTGGAATATGCTTTCGATGATATGAACGACCGGATTCTTACCGAGACCCGGATGAAAAGTTCCGAATTGCTCCCGGCCGTAGAATCCGCCCTCCAACTCGCCGGGGACCACATTCCCGAAGAGGAGCGCACGCAGATTGAGGCCGCCGCAAACAAGGTGAAAAAGCTTGTTGGACTTGAGGATCCACCCCTCAATGAATTGAAATCAGCCAACGCTGATCTGGACGAAAAGACTCAGAATCTCGCCGCTATACTTGTGGAACTGGCGATGGATCAAGCCCTTACAGAAAGTTAAATCCGGGCCGGAAATCCGTTAAGATTTCCGTCACATTCCGTGCCCTTCGCTTCAATAGGGAGTGAATCCAAACAGGTGCCAGGCGGGGATAATTAGCTTGTCTTTAAAGTCTGTTATCTCCTACACTGGACTTTCAATCGTTTCGGCTTCCCCCCCGCTGTAATTTGA
>JARGOZ010000217.1:11046-11869 GCA_029213025.1 Verrucomicrobiales bacterium | reverse complement strand
AAGCTCACCTGGAGCAGAACCCGGAAGACTGGGATACCCGTTGCACAATCGCTCAGGCCTATTATGACGCGGAGCACTACACCGAAGCAGCTCATGTGATTTCTGATGCGCCGGAAATCCCGTTTGACGAAGATAATGTGCTTTTTGCTGCAACGCTGATTGGATCCGCCGATCCGGAAGCCGGGCATGGATTGTTAGACCAGTTCATCGATGCCTCACCGTCTGAAAATGCGTACGAACTCAAAGCACAGCTCTATGAAATGGCCGGTGACTCAGATTCAGCGGCTGCATGTCGCGCCTCTATACCGTCCGAACCGGTAGCTGTTGTACTTATAGACGAACCGGAACCCGATCCGAAACCAGCGGAACCCCAACCGCTTCGCCCCCCGGGAAGCGAAAATGAAGAGGCAGAGGACGAACTCGTGGAAGCGAGACCTGCAAGAAAAGGGGCCCTTCCTCCAGGCGCGCTGGTGATGAGCGATTCAACCGGGCACCCGGTGGAATTGAACATGGAACTCAGCCAACCGGTTCCTTTAAATCTGGAACAACCGGCTGAACCCGCCCATTTGTCCTACACCCAGTCCCATACGATAGAAAGATCTTTCGTGGTGGGCGACGGAGAGGCTGTCCACGGAGTCGCTCCGCCTCCCCCGACAAATGAGCGGTTGGGAGCAATAACCGCTGCTATCATTGTTCACGTCATAATTGCGCTTTTACTGCTTGCCGCAAAAGTCGCATCGCCTCGCCCAAACCCGCCCCAGATAACCGCTTCTTCCGTACCAATTACGGATGAAGCAAGTCTCGAAAGTACTACGTTGACAAA
>JARGOZ010000217.1:0-11036 GCA_029213025.1 Verrucomicrobiales bacterium | reverse complement strand
CCGCCGCAGCAGTGTCCTCGTCGCTACCGGTCGTATCCTCGGTAGCTTTCTCCAGTTTTGCCATGCCTGAAATTGATATGATGGGGGATCTGACGATGGTCAGCATGGCAGACAGCGACGCCGGATTCGGCATGTCGATGAGTGGATTCAGTAATGATGTTTCCAATATGGGAGCGATTCCGGCACAGATGAGATCACGCTGCTCTATGTCCGAGCGGATGAAACGTCTTCGCGAAAGCGGAGGGGAAGACCGGGCGGAACGTGCCGTTCGAAACGGACTCGAATATTTAACAGCACAGCAGGACAAAGAATCCGGTGCGATCGGCCACGAATATAAAGTAGGGATGACCGGCCTTTCTCTACTCGCTTATCTGGGTCACTGCGAAACACCTGAGTCTCCTAAATTTGGTGACTCCGTTGTGAAAGCTGCGGTGTATTTGATGGAAAGAGCACTGAAAAATGATGCCTATTTAGTCACAAAAGAAGGCAAAGGTGACATCCATTCAACTTATGAACACGCGATCGGCGTCTACGCTCTGGCTGAGCTATACACAATGACAAAAGCCAGCGGTAACGAAATACCTAAACTGGAATCCGTTCTGAAAAAATGTGTAGCTAAAATTGTGGAAGCCCAGGACCCGATGGGCGGGTGGTCCTACGGATTTGACGGTGGCTCCGGTAGTGAAGATATGTCTGTATCAGGGTGGATGATTCAAGCTCTCAAAGCGGCGTATAATACCGGAAAAAAATTCCGTGGCGTGGACCGGGCTCTCGACAAAGCGGTCGAAAATTATCTTCCTGCAATTCAAGATAGCAAAGGAGCATTTAAATATCGCCCCGATCTACCTGACGGGAAAGCCTCCCTGACCGGCGCGGCATTGCTTTCCATGCAAATTTGGAACGAAATGGGTTCAGGGCCTTATAATAAGGGCTTAGCTTATCTGAATAAAGCTTACGCCAACCCATCGCCGAGCCCGGGAAACCATGGCCTGTATGATGAGTATTACAATACTCAGGTATATTTTATGCACGGGGGAAAAGAGTGGGACAATTACAATTCGAAATTCCAACCGAAACTTCTCGATTCACAACAAAGTGATGGCTCATGGAAGATTGGAGGAGCGAAGGGTGCCGACGGCGTAATCATGAATACAGCGTGGGCGATTCTCATGCTGGAAGTCTACTACCGCTATCTCCCGACTACAGATAAGGTAGCAGACTTGAAGAACAAATAGACGCACCTACATTACTAAAACAGCACCGGCAATACCAGGCAACCAGAGAGCGGCATCAGCCAGTTCCTGTATATGCAGACCGTTATCAGGCTGTAGCGTTACACCAAAAAGCAGCAGACTTGAAGCAAACAGGCTCATCGTTGCAACCGGATGCAGACCCGATAGACAAAGTATTCCAGCCATTACGCAAGCTGCCGCTAAAATACCCCGGAAAGGAAATGAACTGTTATTTCCTGCAAAGTAGGCGGAAGGATCGGTAGTTCTGTCATACCAGGCTTCAGCCCTTGAAACGAGAAGACAGTTAACTACACATAACGCTCCGAAAACCAGAAGCCCCCCGATTTTCACCGGATGTATCGGGCTGGCAAACGGAACCCCCACTCCAGCAGCAAAACACACACCGATCATCGTCTCCTTACAGGGAAATCGCACCGCCTGCCTTTTCCAGCGAAACAATAAAAAGTAGCCTGCTGTAAAACCGGCGAGAACGCCTACCTGAATCCACACCTTTTGTGACAATGACAGGGACTCAACAATTGCCCATACGGCTGACGTCACGGCCAGCACCTTAAGCAATCGCAACCGGTCTACGGCAAATTGCTTTCGCAATGGAGGCCCACCGCGATGATCTTTTGAATCGTGAATTCGATCCAGTAAGTAAATGCTCCAGACAGCGGGAAACAAGGCGCGGACAACGGTCCAGTCGGAATTGCCAAACGCTCTGGCAAAAATGATCCACCAGGAAGCCGCTACCAGCGGGGCGTCCAGGGCCGGATAACTGATAACTCGCAGGAAGCCCGGGCAACGCCAACTTTCCGACGACCGTTTTGATTCATTTTTCACCAGAGAACCGACCGTAATTGGAAATTCCGCAAAAAAAATTCGTTTTTTGACCGAATACGCATTCATTTGCCCCAATATGACCCGTCAAGTATTTGCTCTGATCCTCGCCGGAGGCAGCGGAACCCGTTTTTGGCCGTTAAGCCGAAACGAAAAACCCAAGCAGCTCCTTAAGTTGTTCGACGATGAGACGCTAATCGAAAAAACCGTAAACCGCCTCGAGGGTCTCGTTCCGATCGAAAACATTGTTGTCCTCACCAATGAAGCCCAGGTTCCCGGAATCCGTGCAGCACTTCCCTCACTACCGGAAAAGAATATTATTGCGGAACCGGCGCGACGCGATACCGGTCCCGCCGTCGCCCTCGCGGCCGGTTGGGTGGCCGCTCGCGATCCTGAAGCTGTTATGATGGTTCTGCCTGCGGATCAACTCATCACCGACAATGCCGGTTTTCAATCTATTCTCCGCTCAGCGTGCATTGCGGCCGGTGCCACCCAAAGTATTGTTACTCTGGGAATCAAACCGGACTGGCCCTGCCCCGGTTACGGCTATATCGAGAGAGGCGAAACGGTGTCTATAAATGCCGCTGGAATTGAACATTCCGTCGTAAAGGTAAAACAGTTTCGCGAAAAACCGACCCCGGAACTGGCAGAGCAATACCTCGAAGCGGGTAATTTTTCGTGGAATGCAGGAATTTTTATTTGGTCTCTGAGCACCCTCACCACAGAGCTGCAAATGCACAGTCCGGAATTGTTTCAATTCGTCAGTGATTTGTCTTCGACTGACGATTTCAACACTTTTGTGAAACAGAACTTTGAAACACTCACAAAAGTCTCAATCGACTACGCCCTGATGGAGAACGCGTCCCAAGTTTACAATATTGAAGCAGACGTCGGCTGGGATGATGTGGGCGGGTGGCCTTCGGTAGCGAAATATTTCCCGCAGGATGACGAGGGCAACGCTATTCGGGGAACTGGTACAGTGGTGGACTCTACCAATAATATCGCCCTCTCAACCGGTCAGAAGCAGATCGCACTACTGGGAGTCGATAATTTAATTGTAGTCGAGACTGAAGATTCCATCCTCGTAGCCGACCGAAGAAAAGCGGACGATATCAAAAAGCTGGTCGAAAAGCTTCCGGAAAATCTACTCTAACGATGACTGATAACTGGGTAAAAGCACTGGGCATAGATTACGGAAAAGTTCGAATCGGACTTGCCGTAAGTGATGATCTCGGAATGCTGGCCCATCCTTTGAAAACGATCCCCGGTAATGGCGAGACGGATCCTGCCGAACTCATCGCACAGGTTGTGAATGAAAGAGGAATTAAGGATCTGGTCATCGGGATGCCGTATCATTCCGATGGACGGGAAAGCACGATTTCCAAAGAAGTTTCTGTATTTATCACCAAACTGAAAGAAAAGCTCGGCGACAATTTTCCGATTCATGAAGTGGATGAATTGATGACGACGAAAACCGCCCGGGAAAAACTCCGGCAAGCCGGAAGAAAACAGCGCGAAACCAAAGGCATTCTCGACCAGGCTGCGGCGGCGGAAATCCTGCAGGACTGGCTGAACCGGCGGGCCGATTCCGCGTTTCCCGAAATTGATCTTTATCCCGATGAGGACTAGTTTCCGGGAAAGACATGGCAAACGCAGATTTTGACAAAATCGGGGTGATCGGACTGGGGATCATCGGAAAAGGGGTAGCAGGAACACTTCGCCAAAAAGGGTGCGACGTCTACGTGTGGAACCGCTCGCCGAAACCGGAGCCAAACTTTCTGGGTTCACCGCGCGAGATGGCTCAGATTACCAAAGTCATTCAAATTTTCGTTACCGATGGTGATGCATTGATTTCGATCATGAACCAACTCAAAGACGGGCTGACTTCGGATCACATCGTGCTTAATCACTCCACCGTGGAACCCAGGGCCGCTGTAGAGGCCTTCCAGATCGCAGATTCGATGGGTGCCGACTTTCTTGATGCACCGTTCACCGGCAGCCGTGATGCGGCAGCCAATGGTGGTCTCGTTTACTACATCGGCGGCGACCCGGCTGTATTGGAACAGGTCCGACCGGTTCTCGAGATGTCCGCAAAAGAAATTATCTATATCGGTAAGGTAGGTGACGCGTCCGTCATCAAGATCGCTACCAACATGATTTCAGCAGCTACCGTTGAAGTTCTCAGCGAGGCCTACGGCCTGACCAAATCAGCCGGCCTGGATCCGAAGGTCCTGCAGAATGCTATAGAAAACAACGCATGTGGTTCCGTTCTCACCTCCATGAAAATGCCAACAATCATCGAAGGAAACTACGAACCGCATTTTTCTTTGAAGAATATGTTCAAAGACTCCAAATTCGCATTGGAATTAGGCAAACAATTCGGTGTCGACATGCCGGTATTAACCACTACTGCCAACGTGATGTTCCGCACCATGCAGAAAGGCTTGAGTGAACAGGACTACTCGGTTCTGGCAGCCAACTATCAGACTGAAGAAGACGCATGAAAGGTTGGGCAGTTCCCCGAAACCGGGCTTTTTTCGAGTTAAAAGGTCCGGATTCCGTCCGCTATCTGAACGGGCAGATCAGCAATAATGTGAAAGATGATCTTTCTCAAAAAGTCATTGCCGCCTGTGTTTGCACTTTAAAAGGCAAAGTGGAGGCTTTGATAAAAGTAACCTCCGGATTCTCTCCCGGATCACTACTTATTGAAGTGGATAAAACTCAGGAAGAGGAAATTTTCACAAGACTGGACCGCTACCTGATTGCCGACGACTGCGAACTGCAACAACTCGATAAAGATCCAAATATTATTCACTTTATTGGCTACAAGCCCGACGGTTACACAAACGCCAAAGAACACTGGCGGTTCGGGGTTCAGGGCTACGATATCTACGGCGAAATCGAATGTGATGATCAAGCAGAGATCGGAGACGAACATCTGACCTTACTACAGCGCCTCCACGGCATCCCGGAATATGGATTTGAAATTAGCGGGGACGAATTTCCCGCCAGTCTCGGGCTCGACAAATGGGCTGTCGATTTTCGGAAAGGTTGCTACCTGGGGCAGGAGATTGTATCCCGCATGGAAAGTGCCGGAAAAATCCCCAAACGATTAAAACTCTACGCTACTTCAAATTCTTTTGCCGCCGGACATAGTTTTACCAATGATACGGGAAAGGAAATTGCCCGGGTAATTCGTGACTCCATACCTTACGCAGAGGACAGCTCCGGATTTCTGACCTCGATTTCAGCGAAAGACGAGTTCGCACCGAATGATTTCAAACAGATCGCAATCACCTACCCGGTGAAACTATAGATTCACCCGGTTCAATTGATAACCTACTCCGTGAACTGTCACCAGATACTCTGGTTTTTTACCGGTATCGCCAATTTTCTTGCGGAGCTGAGCGACACACTGATCCAGTGTCCGGGTTGTACCGAAATACTTCACTCCCCATACGGCATTCAGCAATTGATCCCGGGAAAGTACTTTACCCTCATTCGCATGGAAAAATTTCAGGAGTTCCATTTCTTTAGGGGTCAAGCGGTGTGCTTCGCCGTCTACGATTGATTCGTAGGTCGTTTCGCAAATTGTCGCATTGCCTACTGTAAAGTCCTCTACTACTTCGATTCCCGGGCTTTGCCAATTCCCGGAACGACGCAAAAGTGCACTGACCCTTGCTTTCAGTTCCTGAACGCCGAACGGCTTGGTGACATAATCGTCCGCGCCGGAGTCCAGACCGATTACTTTGTCGATTTCCTGACCCTTCGCCGTCAGCATAAGAATCGGAATCCGACAATCGCCTTCGCGCAATTCTTTACATATTTCGTAACCGTTCTTACCCGGCAACATTACATCCAGAACGATCAGATCGGGAAGGTGTTCGCCGATTTGCTCCAGTGCTGAGCTACCGTCTCCGCAGCTCGCTACACTATAGTTTTCGGATCGGAAAACCTCCTCCAAACCGAAACGTATATTCGGATCGTCTTCCACTATAAATATATTGTGTCCTTCACTCATGATTTGATTCGTCGATAACGATTGGCAGGGTTACAGAAAAACAACATCCACCGCCCTCCCGGTTTCGGAAGGAAATCTCCCCTCCGTGATGATTCACAATTTGCCTCGCCAGAGCGAGACCCAGTCCGGAGCCGGGAACACCATTGGTCAAAGAATCATCAATTCGGAAAAATTTCTCAAAAATCCGCGAACTGTATTTCCGGTCGATCCCCTCCCCCCGGTCCAAAACCTGCCATTCCGCCGTTCCCCGTGGTTCGTCGACTGCAAGCCGAATTTCGATTTCACCTTTCAAGCAGCCATACTTTTCGGCATTCGAGAGAAGATTGAGCAGCACTTGAGAAAGGGCATCCCGGTCACCCAACACTTTTGCAGGGGAACCCAACGTACTGTTGTATAGTAAGTGACAACCGTCAGCCTCAATCTGCATTCGGTAAGTTTCCACGGTTTCCGAGGTAAGTTCTGCAAGATCGATCAATTCCTTTGAATAGGGATTTACCGTTCTTTCCAGACGGGAAAAATCCAAAAGGTTGTTAATCAGCCGGGTCAGTCTGGCCGCCTCCCGCGAGATAATTCCGGAGTATTCCCGGTCTTTCTCGCACATCGCCCCGTCGCTCAGCATATCGGAAAACATGCGAATTGAGGTGAGCGGTGTCTTTAGTTCATGGCTCACATTACTGACAAAATCGGTCTTTCTTCGCGCCATCTGCATCTCCATACCGATAGATCGAAAAATCAAAAATGTTCCACACGCTATCGCTGTCAGCAGCGTGGGCACGAGCAGCCACAGCGTTAGTTTCGCTGTTTTAGCAGCCCTGTTAACTTTGTCCGGGTCTATAAGATAAGCGGCTACTTCCCAGTGAGGCAGGATTTGGCCGACCTCGGAGGCTACAAACGGTTTCGACCAGTCGGTCTCGAAGGTCTTGTCGGTTTTAGAGACCACAGCCCCCTCTGCATCCAGCAGTGCCAGACAAATATCGGAATTGGATGAGTAACCGGTTACAATTTTATCCAAATCCCTCTTAATTACATTGAGATCCAGTTCGACCCAAAATATCCGGTCCGGGATTTCGGTATGACGATTCCATAGTAAGACATGCAGCCCGTCATGAACAAATCGGCTCAGGGCACCTTCCGCCTTGCCTGCAACTATATCATTGAGATTCCCTATACCCCATTCCAGATTGGAAATGTTATCCAACTCAATATTCTGTTGAACAAATCTCTCTTTCCCTACCACCGATTGACTGGGCTGGACATTTCTCATCACAGGAGCCTTTGCGAGACTATGTGACTCCAACTCCAATTTGTCTGCTTGGGCTGCTGACAGCTTCTCATCAAAAACATCCGCCACCTCATCTTTAGCCATTCTGCGAAACGGATTGTAACTGCGCAACTTTTGCTCAGCGACCTCTACTTTATATTGAACCGGCCCTTCAGCACGGCTTTGCTTTTTGAATTTCGCCGGAGCCGAAACCACCCGTGAAGCGGGTTTTTCCGATCCGCCGGAAACTGCTGAAGGCAGATTAATCCGGTTTTCTGTGATAACCGGGCCCACATTGTTAACCGGGGCTGCTTCGTAAACTTTTGCATTAGTCTGATTGAGCAGGAAGCGCGCATTCAGTTCCAGAAAGGCACGCGCCCGGGGGTCTGTTGTGGTCGGCAGCGGGCAAAGAATTTCACCATCATCCATCACTACACTGGCCACCAAACACTGGCTCCACGCATTCGGAGCGATTTGATCAAACTTCTGCGAAAGCTCATTGATGCCATTCTCTTCCACAAGATCATTTACGAGCTGTCGGAAAAACACCCTCACGTCGTCCAGGAATGTGTTTAAATCCGCCGCCAAAGCTTCTGTAGAACTCTGATGCAGAATAGCCCGCTGGCTGTTTGCCACAATCTCCTGATCACGAAGCGAGCGCATCGCAAGCCATGCCAACACAAGTGTCGGCACCAAAACCGCTACAATAAAAACGGTGGCCATTTTTCGCATATCCATAACTTCGCTGCAAATCCGCTAATTCCCAGCCGGGAATATTTGCATCTCTACAATCCAGTCTTTTGACGAAGGACATGTCACAGATCCGTAAAAGGATTGTAAGAAAATTGTAAAACCCGCCGCTATTCCAAGTCAGCCAATGCCGCTTTACCCTGCGCCTTACTCTCCGGATCCCCTTTTTCTTTTACCGGCATGGACAGGCCTTTTTCGATAAAAGATTTCCCCTCTTTCAGGTGGCCGTCAGCCAATAGAGCTATGCCCAGCTCGATGTAGTGAGCCAGCCGATCCGGATTTAGTGATATAGCTTTTCGGAACGCTTTGGCCGCTTCCGCATTGGATCCATCGGGAAGTCCGCCGTATACCACTTTGGCGAACCCTCTTACAACCGGAGTAATCTCCGCTATCCCCCGGTGCCACCTGCCCAGCAAATGCCAGGCATAGTCCGACTTAGGATCCAGACTGATCGCTTTGTCTGCATGAATTTTGACAAGACGCGAATATTCCACTTTTGTCTTCGCGCCCTCGTAGTCCATCAAGCGTCCGTAACAAACAGCAACGGCAAGATGCGCATCGCTAAAGTCGGGCGCTACCTGTAGCGCCTTTTTTGCATACCTGAGTGATATCTCACCGCGTTGAATCTTGGTGTCTTTATTCGTCGTGTCTACCATCGACTCGCCATACTGCTTGGCAATGCCGACCAATACAGTCGGATTATCCGGCGAAAGCTTCTCCGCCTGCAGGTAAAGGGCCAGCGCTGCCGAAGTTTCCATGGCCGCGTCTTTTTTTTGGGCTTCCGCCAAAACAGCGCTCAGATCTTCGCATCTGCCAAAAAACCCAATTCCACACAAAATGACTGACAGAAAGAGACTTTTGTTAATAGATATTTTTACCATCCCGGTATGTTCCGATTCCAGTATAGAATTGCCCCAAAAAGCGTCCATCGCGAACAGGAATTTTCAAAACCTGTCAAAGCACAACAGAGTTGGGGCCAACACCAAAAAATCCACTTCCCAACGAAGGGAAGTGGATTGCTGATTTTGATTACCAAATATTATGGTGCCGGATAAGCTTATTCCGCCTTATCGAGCTTTCTCCACGACGTCATTTTATAATGGTTTGCCACGGCGATGGTATTTTTAGCCTGCTCTTCGGTGATCTGGATACTTCCATCGGTCTTCACGGTAAGCTTGTGCTGCCCTTCGACTTCTTTCTGTGCAATCCTGACTTCGACAACGCCGTCGAGAGATCCGAGAGCTTTTACGATCTTCTTTTTGCATCCGCTGCATGCTATGCCGGTCATGGCACCTTCATAGGTGTCAGCCTTCGCGACGGACCCAATGGCCAGCAGCCCAATACAAAGAGTTGTAAGTAACGTTTTCATAATTGTGTAAATATATTTTAGTGTTTTCTGATTTAAGTTGGTTGTGATGTGACAAAGCGATTCGAGTACAGCCTTCAGCTGTGTGTTGTAGGGAGACAGCGGAAATCAAATCAGGAAAACAGAATAACGGAGCCGGACCGGTATTGTGTCCGCCGGAGGACCGGTATTATCATACCATCTGGCGCGGTGAGCATCCCAAATCTTTGGCAGGGCCAGTGAGTTTCGGGAGAAAAACACCGGTCTGGATGAAACAACCTGAGAGGTTAGTTCCGTCTTGAGCTCTCCATTTGTAAACTCGTTCAGCTCGAAGAAAAACCAGGTGGAACAGGGCCGTTCCTCTTCACAAGGACAATGTTGTTCGTGACTGGTACAACAGCAATCGCTGCATTCAGACTGAGAGCGGGAGTTTTCATAGCATCCGCATTCGGTGCAAAAAATTGTCTGAAAGCAATGACAATACCCCAGCGTGACATGGTTCAGAGAAAGAATCCCGAACACCGATGCCAGATAGATATTTATTGCCGCAGTTCGCACCATGCCCACTATCAGTAATTTACCCGCAAAAAAAGTTACCGCCTAATTTGGTTTCTAGCGGATATCTGTGATCACGTGTTCGGTGGCCGGAACCACTTTTTCCAATTCCTTCAAAATGATGGTATCGACATTCGAATCGGGATACCCGTGGTAAACCAATTTTCCGTCCACACCGAAAATCGCCATGTGAGGAAGACGGTTGACCCGAATCGGGTTGGCACAGCCCCTGGTAATGGGAAACGTAACGTTTTTCTTTTTCACAATCGACATGATCCGATTGGTTCTGCTTCGCTGCATTTCAGCCCCTACGATACGAAGGCCCTTGTCTGCGTACTTTCGGTCCAGCTCGACGAGATGAGGCATTTTCTTTATACATGGACCGCACTGAACTCCCCAGAAGTCAATGACAATGACTTTCCCTTCGAGGTCGTTCATTCGCTCGCTGTCACCGTGAACGACTTCACCTAATCGAAAATCGTTAATCGAGTAATCCGCTGCTTGTAAGCCGGGCGCCAGGGCGACAAATGCAATGAGGAGGTATATCAGCTGTTTGGCTTTTTGTTTCATATGTTTTTCAGTGTTGTTATTAATGTAGAGAAAAATGCGAGACCCTTCCAGCAGGACGCAGAAAATTGATACCGGTGGAATGCAGCGGATCTATACTGCGCGTGATGCCGGGAGAATCCGTCCGAAGAAAAACAAATCGACGGGAAACCGGGTATTTTGAATCTGACTACCGCTGCCGGACCGGCGCGGAACTGGGAGGAGTTCAACATCGGTAACGTAGGGTTTTGTGACTAATCAGAAAAGTATTCATAGGATGACGATCCAAACCTGCAAAGGGTTTTACGTTTCTGATTTGAAATTATTTGAAATTTTTCACCCAACGGAAATCTCAAACACCTTACTGACAGCCAGATCTCTACAGAAAAGAACCGAAATACGGCCGACCTAACAGGGTACAGTCCTGGATTCAACAGGGTACACCTCATTGTTTCATTGGAAGTGCGTGAATCCAGGCATTAA
>JARGOZ010000216.1 GCA_029213025.1 Verrucomicrobiales bacterium | reverse complement strand
ATCGGTGGTTTTTCAGTGTAATTCAGTTAAAAATCGCAAAAATCATTGTTCGAAGAAAATTCGTTGTAAAACGAGCACGGTAGGAGGGACTCGAACCCCCAACCAATGGTTTTGGAGACCACTACTCTACCAATTGAGCTACTACCGTATTTTTCGTTCTGATAATGATTTTAAGTCTGCTTTTGGCGACAAGAGGGGAACCGGTTATTGGCCGGATCCCCTCTCAAAGTTATTTCCCCGACCCGCCAAAAACGATCAGGGAAATATAAATTCAAAAGTGAATTAGTCGAGGATGTTAGCCACACGACCGGCACCCACTGTTCTACCACCCTCACGGATAGCGAAACGGATGGTTTTCTCCATAGCGATCGGAGTGATCAACTCAACTTTCATGTTGATGTTATCACCAGGCATTACCATTTCAACACCGTCAGGAAGCGAGATCGCCCCTGTTACGTCTGTTGTTCTGAAGTAGAACTGCGGACGGTAGTTGTTGAAGAACGGAGTGTGACGGCCACCTTCGTCTTTGGAAAGAACGTAAACCTCGGCGTCGAACTTCTTGTGAGGAGTAATCGATCCGGGCTTGGCTATAACCTGACCACGCTCGATGTCTTCTTTCTTCACACCGCGAAGAAGGATACCGACGTTGTCACCGGCACGACCTTCGTCGAGAAGTTTACGGAACATCTCGATGTCTGTAACAGTTGTTTTGATGGTGTCTTTGATACCAACGATCTCAACTTCTTCCATCTTCTTAACGATACCACGCTCAACACGACCGGTAGCAACTGTTCCACGACCTTCAATCGAGAACACGTCTTCGATAGGCATAAGGAAAGTCTGATCAACCGGACGCTCAGGAAGCGGGATATATTCGTCAACAGCATCCATCAACTTCATGATGTTATCCTGCTGAGTAGCGTCTCCTTCGAGAGCTTTCAGAGCAGAACCACGAACGATTGGAATGTCGTCACCGGGGAATTCATACTGGTCAAGAAGTTCGCGAACTTCCATCTCAACGAGGTCGAGAAGTTCTTCGTCATCGACCTGGTCAACTTTGTTGAGGAAAACCACGATCGCAGGGACACCAACCTGACGGGCAAGAAGGATGTGCTCACGAGTCTGAGGCATTGGGCCGTCAGCAGCGGAACAAACGAGGATCGCTCCATCCATCTGTGCAGCACCGGTGATCATGTTCTTCACGTAGTCGGCGTGTCCAGGACAGTCAACGTGTGCGTAGTGACGGTTCTCGGTCTCATATTCGACGTGAGCCGTTGAAATTGTGATACCGCGCTCGCGCTCCTCAGGAGCACCGTCAATTTCGTCGTACGCCCTCTTTTCGCAGAAGCCTTTTTCTGCCAAAGTGGTAGTAATCGCAGCGGTCAAAGTCGTTTTTCCGTGGTCAACGTGACCGATTGTGCCCACGTTTACGTGAGGCTTGTTACGTTCAAATGCTTCCTTAGCCATGTTTTGATCAGTTAGGGTTGCTTAGTGTCGCCTTTGGCTCTCATCAATAGAGGACCGCTGCCGTCTTTAGTTGTCTTTAGCGTTTTGCTTGTTTTCTGGGTTGGTTGTTTTCGTTAAAAAACAGGTTTAATTAATTTTACAGTAAGTGGAGCTCTTGTCGGGATTTGAACCCGAGACCTCTTCCTTACCAAGGAAGTGCTCTACCCCTGAGCTACAAGAGCGTTTCATCCGAAGCGTGAACACTCTGGCAAGCCCTCTTACTCTGGAACCATTCGTCGTAAATCGACAAAGAAGCAAACAATCTATCGTTAACCGTAGATTAGTTAAGCTTCTTGAACTTTTTCCGACAAATAGAGCCGCGAAAATACTCTCCAGGGCGGATCTGTCAAAATTTATCTGAAAGTTTTTCAAAAAGTTTCACCCCCCTGCTGAGATTTTAAAATGGCAGGATTCAAACCGCTGTTCCCGGCTCTGCTATTTGCTGTTATGACGCTTGAACCGGTCGAGCGTTTCCTCGCGTTCTTCGCCATGATTTACCATCGGCAAAGGGTAGTCGGAAACGAGCGGATCGCCGGACTCCGGCGGCTTGCAAAATCGCTTTGGCTCAACCTCTTTCAGCTCGGGAATCCAGCGTTTGATATATTCGCCTTCCGGATCGTGGGTTTCGGTCTGCGTCCACGGATTCTGAATCCGAAACCACGGGGCGGCATCCGCGCCGGTGCCTGCCGACCACTGCCACCCGCCGTTGTTGTTGGCGATCTCGCCATCGAGCAGGTGCTGCATGAAATACGCTTCCCCGTGCTTCCAGTGCAGATGGAGATCTTTGGTGAGAAACATTGCCACGATCATGCGCACCCGGTTGTGCATCGTGCCGGTCGCCTGTAGCTGCCGCATACCGGCATCGATGATCGGAAAACCGGTTTCTGCGTTTTGCCAACGTTCCAGCTTGTCGTCTTTTTCCGGGTCATCCCACTCCAGTCCCCGCCACTTCTCATTGAAATCGGTTTCGAGAACTTCCGGATAATGACCGAGGATCGACATGAAAAACTCCCTCCACGCCAGCTGTTTTTGAAAGGTGAAAATCGACTCCCGCTCGCTTTTGGATCGCGAACTGTCGAGCAACTGCTGACTTTTGGCGAAAACCTCCCTCGGCGAAATCGTGCCCCATCGCAAATCAGGACCAAGCCCACTGGTTGCGGAGAGCGCCGGGCTGTTTCGATTTTCTTTGTACTTCGTCAAAACGCTGGAGTTGAGAGCTTCTTTCAGTCTCGATTGGGCCGCTTTTTCGCCGGCTTTGGGTAAATCGAGATCCGGGACGTCCAGCCCCCAGTGATCCACTCCGGGAAGATCAAGCGACTTCAGATCACTCAAAATTTCACTGTCCGGAAACTTCGAAATTCGCGGCAATGGTTCCTTTTTTTCCAGCGACATCCACGTCTTCGAAAACGGCGTGTAGACACGATAGGGCGAAGCGGACTGAGTCAACACCTCGTCCTTTTCGTGGTGAACAACATCTTTGAACGATTCGTACCCGATCCCCATTGACCGGCACAGTTCTTTGACCTTCTTTTCCGTCTCGATTCCGAAAGGATCCGGATCCCGGTTGAGAAAAACGGCATCCGCTTTGGTCTCTTTGATCAGCTTTTCCAATTCTTTCACCGCCGATCCCGATCTGATGATCAAACGCCCGCCGATGGAATCGAGATTTTTCGCCAACGACTCAAGACAGCCCGTGAGGAAATACTGCCTCCCCGCCCCCGTCCAGTGATGCGTCTTTTTCCAATCGCTCAGAATGTGCACAGGAATCACCTCTTCGTTCTGTTCCCGGGCATTGTACAGGGAAGTATTGTCGGTGAGGCGCAAATCCCTCCGGAACCAGTGAATGACTCGCTTATATTGAGACATAGTTTTTTTTGGTTCGGATTACGCCCCGTGTTCAGAAATGGAGCAATATTCAAATGCTTTTTCGATTTCCTCCGGGGAAAGCGGCGGCTCCACGGAAAGAAAAAAATCCAGCCACTCTTGCCGCCCGCGCCGCGCGGCCCCCTTGGCCAAAATTTTCGCTCTCTTCGTTAACCCGGAGTGGACCACATCCCTGTTTTGCGGGGAAAGCCCCTGAGCCCGGTTGAGAAACAACGCCAAAGCAGCAAAACGAAACCGGTCGAGCGCGGGCACCAAAACTGACAACTGGTCATCGTGGCCGCCGTATTTTTCGACCAGTGCAGGACCTTCCACCAGGCCCACCGCATCACGGCTGGCAACTCGAAGCCAAAGCTCGTAGTCCTCACAAACCCGGAACCGCGCATCAAAGCCACCTGATTCTTGCCACAAATCGTGCCGGATCATCACGCACGAAGGCCCGATTGCGCAGCGCTCGACACAATCCCGGAAAATATCGCCACCCGTTTGTTCGAGATGAGGCGGCTTGGCGAAGGACTCCCCGTTTCGAAACCACGATTCCCGGACCTGGGAAATGCGAAACGCCGGATTATCCGCGCACCACGCGATCTGACTCTCCAGCTTATCCGGCAGCCAAATATCATCTGAATCAAGGAAGGCTACCCACTGGAAAACCCTTCCTTCCGCCCCCTTGTTGCGCGCTAATGCCGGGCCGACATTGGCAGACAGGCGCAGCCAGTCGTGCCCATTCTCCCGCACAAGGGCTTCACACTCCCCGATGTCCTCCGTCGATGCATCATCCACCACGACGAGAGAAAAATCGCGGTACCTCTGCTGCAGCACACTGGTAACCGCCCTTTTTAATTGATCAGGGCGATTATACGCCGGAATCACAACCAGAACTGTGTTTTGTCTCAACATTTTCAGTTGATTACGGTAGCGAATGGTTTTCAAATTACCCCGCAAAAAGATATTCAACTTATGAGCAACTCCGAAGACGAAACCCCACCCCGGGACAGCGATGTGAACCTCCCGCCAATCAAGCTCCCGGAGCCGGATCCGTTTGATACGACGAAAAGCAACGAAGGGAAAAATTCGTTTTTGAAAAAGAAGAAAAAGCAGGACAAAAAGAAGGGCCGTCACCCGCTGGACCGCTACCAGGATGTGCGCAAAGCAAAGAAAGGCATGGGCTGCTGCGGCGGAATTGGATGTTTCGCCCTGATCGTTGTGCTCCTTGTCGTAGGCGCGGCCGGCTACGGCGGCTACCTGTTGTTTGGCGATTTCAAAGATTACACAATCGTACAGCTGGAAGGTGCCGAAGAGACCATTTCTACAGCCCCGGGCGAACCCACCTTCTATTTCGGAAAAGGAAAAGTCGTGTACAATGCCCCTCAGTCCTCCGTTCCGATCGGTGTTTTCGGATCTGAAGTTGAGGTTTCCGGTGAATTTTTTGACAACTTAAGTATCCGCAGCCCGCGGGTAACACTCCGCAGCGGGACACATGTTCACAAGAATCTCAACATTTTCGCCGTCGAATACATCGATGAAGGTGCCGTGGTCGATGGTAAGAAAAGCGGAAAAACGCTGCAGTAAATCAGCCGGGGAAATGCAGTCACAACTGATTGAAAATAAAAAACTCCTGCAAAATTCCGTGAGATCTTATCGGGTCGGATTTTGCAAACCTGAAAGTCAGGAATTAAAAAAAAGGTAGACGACCCGATAGAAAACCTCCGCAAGAAACCCCCGAAACTCACGGAAATCTTTTAAATCCATCGGGCCGCCTTTAAGTGTCGTCTCCCCCAAGACGACGAGTCGACTGTAAAAGGTTTTAAGGCTCAAGCAACATAAAATCTGATCTTTTCTAACTTTTTTCCGTATGAATCGTGAATGTCGATTTTCTGCGGTTGTGATCACACGCAGCGGGTGTTAGGGATACTGGCAAAGTTAAGATTAATTAAAGGAATGAAAGTAAAACCATTCACCGGTTTGGTGCCTTCAAAAGGTAACGCAGAACGTATCGCATCCGTACCCTATGATGTAGTAAACACCGAAGAGGCAAGGGCGCTGGCTGCAGGAAATCCCGATAGTTTTTTGCACATTGTCAGGGCCGAAATAGATTTTCCGCAGGGCACAAATCCCTATAGCGAAGAGATCTATCAAAAGTCGAAATCGAACCTGCAGAATCTTTGTGAAAAAGGCATGTTGGTAAGGGAATCCGGCCCTTCTATATATCTATATCGACAGATCATGGACGGGCATTCCCAAACAGGTATTACGCTGGTATGTCATATCGATGATTATGGTAATGATCTGATCAAAAAACATGAAAAAACCAGGCCGGATAAAGAGAACGATCGCACGAAATTAACCGATGTTTTAAGTGCCAACACAGGCCCTGTTTTTCTCACTTATGAGAATAACGAAGAGATCGATACTTTCGTCGCCGATCATACAGCAAGTGCCGAACCGACTATCGACTTCACCGACGACGCCGGGGTTCAACATACCGTTTGGCAGGTGGCAGAGGCTGACGCCGGTCCCATTCTGAATAATCTCGAGAAAATCCCGGTATCCTATGTAGCAGACGGTCACCACCGAAGTGCCAGTGCTCACCGGGTCGGGTCCGAGCGCCGAGCCGCCAATCCGAACCATGACGGAACCGAAGGTTACAACTGGTTTCTCGCTGTTATGTTTCCGGCCAATCAGTTAAAAGTCCTCGCTTACAACCGGGTGGTGAAAGATCTCAACGGTCTCAGTGCGGATGATTTTCTCGAAAAGCTTAAGGCAGTCGTCGAGGTGAATTCAGACGGCAAAAAAATCCCCGATGGTCCGGAAAGCGTCTGCATGTATCTCGACGGGAAATGGCACACTCTGAGCTGGAAAGTCGAAGCCGACAACCCAATCGATCTGCTCGATGTGTCCGTTCTTCAGGACAAAATTTTGACCCCGCTCCTTGGTGTTGGCGATCCCCGCACCGATAAGCGAATCGATTTCGTCGGAGGAATTCGCGGAACCGCCGAGTTGGAGAAAAGAGTCAACAGCGGCGACTGGGAGGTGGCTTTCTCCATGCATCCCACAACTGTTCAGCAACTTATGGATATCGCCGATGCCGGTGAGATCATGCCGCCGAAATCGACCTGGTTTGAACCGAAACTTCGTTCTGGATTATTTGTCTATACTCTCGAAGATTAGGCTTTCAGCTATGTCAGAACAACTTCGCGCCAATTTTGAAAAGGCCGGCCAGGGCCACGTATTTGCATTTTTCGACGATCTCTCCCCGGACGATCAGGCTTCCCTCATCAAACAGGCGGAAGCCATTGATCTCGCCGAGTTGAGGGAACTGGTCGACACGCTGGTCCTCGGCAACGGCGAACATCACTGCGGTTTCGAGGACATGAAACCGGCACCGTTCACATTACTGCCGGATAACGGTGGTGATCAGGCGCTGTGGGATCAGGCCAAAAACATCGGCGAAGAAGCAATTCGCGCCGGTCGTCTGGGCGCCTTTACTCCCGCCGGTGGTCAGGGCACCCGACTCGGCTACGACGGCCCGAAGGGAACCTACAAAGTCACCCCGGTCGCGGAAAAGACGCTTTTCCAGGTTTTCGCCGAGAAAATTCTCGCCGCCTCCCGCCGCTATAACGTGGAAATTCCCTGGTATATCATGACCTCGACGGGGAATCATGACGCGACGGTCTCTTTCTTCGAAGAAAACAACTACTTCGGCCTCAATCCCGACAACGTGAAACATTTCGCTCAGGGAACGATGCCCGCTGTCGATTTCGAAGGCAAAATTCTCATGAGCGGAAAAGGCCAAATCGCTCTCAGCCCGGACGGTCACGGCGGCTCGCTTCGCGCCCTGGTTAGAAACGGCCACATCGATGATATGAAAAAGCGCGGCGTCGATTGCATTGCCTTTTTCCAGGTCGATAATCCGCTGGTTCGGTGTGTACATCCCGAATTCGTCGGATTCCACCTCCAGGCCGACTCGGAATTGAGCAGCAAAGCCTGCGTAAAAGCCTACGCCGGGGAAAAAGTGGGCGTTTTTGTCGAACGAAACGGCAAAACAGAAATTCTCGAATACAGCGACCTTCCCGATGAGCTGGCCGAAGCCACCGACAAAGACGGCAACCTGCTTTACCGGGCCGGCAGTATCGCCATCCATATTTTCGACCGGGACCTGATCGAACGGATCGGCACCGGAGCCGATGCCGGGGTAAAACTGCCCTTCCACCGCGCCGACAAAAAGATTCCGACCATCGACGATGCCGGAAATCCGGTCGAGCCCGCGGAACCCAACGGCGTAAAGTTTGAAATGTTCGGATTCGACGCTCTGCCTTTTGCGAAAAATCCAGTCGTCATCGAGACCGCCAGGGATGAAGAATTCAGCCCGGTAAAAAATGCCCAGGGAGTCGATTCCCCCGAGTCATCCCGACAACACCAGCTGCGTCTCTTCGCCAAATGGGCCAACGACGCCGGTCTGAATGTAGCAACCGATGAAAACGGAATTCCCGCTGTCGAATTCGAAGTTGGCCCGCTTTTTGCGACTTCAGCTGATCAGTTCCGCGAAAAGTTGACTGAACAGGGTACAGTCGATATTCAACAGGGTACAGTCCTCAATTAAACAGGGTACAGTTTCGGATCTAACAGGGTACAATTTGAAAAATGGATGAGCCCGCCTGGCTGCAAACCGCTATCGGTTATCTCGAATTAAAAATGTTCGAGGAAACCTGGAAAGCGATAGAAGAGTTGCCTGAAAGAAAGCGCAACTCTCCGGAAGCTTTGAAGCTGCGTATCAGCTGTCGTCTCGATGAAAAACGCTTCGAGGAGGCTCTCGAACTGTGTCGCAGCATGTGCGAAATATATCCTGAAAATCACACCGGTTTTATTCAGGGAGCCTTTTGCCTGCACGAGCTGAACCGAACCTCCGAAGCGCAGGACTGGCTCCAAACCGGCCCGCAGTCGCTTCAGTCCGAGGCGACGTATTTCTACAATCTCGGTTGCTACGATTTGGCCCTCGGCCGGGTGGAATCCGCCTGCGCCTGGTTGATTCAGGCCTTTGAAATGGAGCCGTCCTACTACGAAGACGCTCTTAACGACCCCGATTTCAAACCGATCATTGACCGGATCGCTGAAATGAAGGAAGAGGAAGACGATGAATTTCTCACCTGAAAAAATCGAAGAGCATTTCCGGGAAAACTTTTCAGAGCGCGGCGAACTGGGAGCCGCCGTCTCTATCTGGAAAGGTGAAGAGGAAATCATCGCTCTGACCGGCGGCACCGTCGGCAGGGACGACAATTCCCCCTGGAAAACCGATACTCTCGTTCCTGTCTGGTCGGCGACCAAAGGCCCTGCGGCCTTGACCGTGCTGCTCGCCCTGCACGAAGCGGGACTGTCCGTCAACGACCCGGTGGATGAACTCTGGCCCGAACTGCAGGCCGGGGAAAAAGGCAGCCTCAGTTTTGCCCAACTGCTCGCCCACAAATCGGGTCTCGCCGCGCTGGATCCCGGCAACCGGCCCTCCATCCTCCAGCACAGCGAAGTCGTCAAAGCACTCGAAAAACAGGAGCCGTTCTGGCAGGCCGGTTTTGGTCACGGCTATCACCCGCGCACCAGCGGTGCCCTCATGGAGGAGATCGTGCGCCGCGCCACCAGCGGCTCCACCCTGGGGAAATACTGGCGGGACAATATCGCCCGTCCGCTCGATATCGATTTTTTCATCGGCGGACTTTCCGCGGAAGATCTGGAGCGCGTCGCTACGATCTATCCGCCGAAAGTGATCAAATCCTCCGAAGAGGAAGCCCGCTTTTACAGGGCACTCGGCGATCCGGAATCCCTTTCCCTCTGGGCCTTTTCCAGTCCGCGAGGGGTAAAATCACTTACCGAAATCAACAATCTCGAATATCTCCAGAGCGGCATCCCCTCGCTCGGTGGCGTTGGCTCCGCCCGCGCGCTCGCCAAATTCTATGCCGTGCTCGCCAACCGCGGATTTTGGAACGGGGTGCAAGTGATCCCGGAAATAATTTTTGATTCCATCACCACACCGATCGCCTACGGCGAAGACTACACCCTGCTGCTGCCCACCGCCTTTTCCGCCGGTTTCATGCTCGATCCGGTTGACCGCGAGACCGGGGAAAAAGTTCGCCATCTGTTCGGACCCGGCCGGAAATCCTTTGGGCAACCCGGCGCCGGAGGCAGCCACGCCTTTGCTGATCCGGAAAATCAAATCAGCTTCGCCTACGTGATGAATCAAATGCAGTCCGGGATTCTACCTAACGATAAGTCCCTCGGGCTCGTTAATCTCTTGTATTCATGATCGCTTGCACCTTCGGAAATACACGCCAGCTTTAGCCCCTCCGGACCCATTCATTTATGAGCCAACCGCAATTCGACAGCATCCAACTTGCCGAACAAATCGCCCGCCACGAACCGTGGCTCAACGCGGTGCGGACGGAAGTGGGCAATGTCGTCGTCGGCCAGGAAATCCTGATCGACCGGCTCATGATCGGGCTGCTGACCAACGGACACGTCCTCCTCGAAGGTGTCCCCGGGCTGGCCAAAACTTTAACGGTAAATGCCCTCGCCGGTGCGATGACGGCGGATTTCTCGCGAATTCAGTTCACCCCCGATCTCCTGCCGGCCGACCTCATCGGGACCCTGATTTTTAATCCCCAGACCAACGAATTTTCCCCGAAGCTGGGCCCCGTCTTCGCCAACCTGATCCTCGCGGACGAGATCAACCGGGCGCCGGCCAAAGTGCAAAGCGCCCTGCTCGAAGCGATGCAGGAAAAGCAGGTCACCATCGGCGACCAGACCTATAAACTGCCCGATCCCTTTCTCGTCCTCGCGACGATGAACCCGATCGATCAGGAAGGCACCTACACCCTGCCCGAAGCCCAGCTCGACCGTTTCCTCCTCAAAGTAGTGGTCGATTACCCGACGATGGAAGAGGAGCGACTTATCCTCGACCGGATGGCTTCCTCTGTGGCTGTGACTGCGACCCGCCCGGTCGTGGAACCGAAAACAGTTATCGCCGGCCGCCAACTCGTCGACATGGTGTATGTGGATGACGGCGTGAAAGACTATATCGTCCGCCTCATCCATACGACCCGGTATCCCGAGTCGATCAATCCCGCGCTCACCTCCATGATTCGTTCCGGGTCCTCACCGAGGGGAACCATCAACTTAACAATGGCTGCCAAAGCCAATGCCTTTCTCAAAGGACGTGGCTACGTCGTCCCGCAGGATATCAAAGACCTCGCCTACGATGTATTGCGCCACCGGATACTGCTCAGCTACGAAGCCGAGGCGGAAGAAGTCACCAGCGAGCAGATCATCGCATCGATTCTGGAGAAGACTCCGGTTCCGTGATTTGCTCACAAATTTCTTACAATTTCCAGGTTGTAACGCAGGAGGGAAATGAAAGGTTACCTTCATGAGAAGGTTTCGTTTGCCACTGATTATCCTTGCAGCAGCGCTATCGCTTCGGTGTATATCAGCTTCCGAATTTCAAGTTCATGAATGGGGCACATTTACTACTCTGCACACGACAAACGGGGTAAGCATCGAGTGGTATCAACCCTATCTCAAGCGCGCAGAAGATGCACTGCCCAAATTCGTAGCCCCCGGTATAGGAACAAAATTCGGAAATATGCGAATCCGTATGGAAACGCCGGTTATCTATTTCTATACCAAAGAACCACGCAAGGTAACAGTGAATGCAGCCATGGCCGAAGGCAATATCACTGAAGTGTTTCCCCGGGCGAACCGCCTGAATCATGAAGGAACTTTCTCATCCCCGCTGCTGCTTCAGCAGCCCCGCTTCTCGCAAAGTTGGGATGTCGATCTGATTCCTCCCGGATCCCGGGACGCAGCAGATATCATACTTCCAACAGATACAGAAGATGCCGACAATCACTACTATATCGCCCGTCAGGTTCCTGAAGCGGCTTTTGTCAAAGCGGCTGAAGCAAAGATGAAAGAGACACAATACGAAAAATTTATCTTCTACCGTGGAGCAGGAAACGAATCACTTGGTTCTCCGGCTCGAATAGGAAAAGACGGGACGGTTTCTCTTAATCAGAACACTCCGTATAACACGGTATGGCTACTCGACAGCAAACCTCATTCTCTCGCCTGGCAGAAGCTGACCAAACCCGAATCCGGGGAAGCTTCCACCAACCACGAAGTATTACCGAATTATGAAAATCGGGAAAAATCGATTCAAGAGTTGTTCACTTCTCTACATAGTTCTCTGGTCGAAGCAGGACTGTCAGATAACGAATCAAAGGCTATGATCAATACCTGGAGAAACCATTGGTTCACCGAACCGGGAGTCAGGATTTTATCACTCCCGCCCCGCAATGTTATAGATCAATTGGTTCCTTTACGTATTACACCATCCCCTTCATCGCTCGAGCGTGTCTTTGTCCATCGCGCCGAAATTCTTCTTCCGGAAGTTATCGAAAACCTCGAGAAAGCAATGTCCGCCCGTATCGAACCGGAAGAGGCGAGGGACGTCATCGAAAGCCAAAACCTCGGTCGCTTCACTCGTCCGGCTATCATCGAAACAGCCCGCCAAATCGGCAACCGGACCGCTGCCGAGCACCAGCAGCGAGGCCTTTCTGCACTCAAAACAGAATAGCCGGAATCCGGCTGCCGCACTGCGAATTTCCTGCTACGATTCCCTTATGAATCGCAGACAGTTTATCGAACGAACCAGCCTGTCGACAACCGGAATCATCGCCGCCGGTTCCCTCACAATCGCGAAAGCGGAAACGATGCACAGCTGCGACGTCTTCGTCTACGGCTCCACCCCGGGCGGCCTGGCCGCCGCCATCGAAGCGGCGCGGAGGGGATGCAAAGTGATCCTCGCCTGCCCCAAAACTCACCCCGGCGGAATGACCGCCAGCGGACTTTGCACTACCGACGCGGTGCGCCGCCATCTCTTTGGAGGTCTGGTCATCGAATTCATAGACGGAGTGCGGAAAGACTATCTCCGCGAGCTGGGAGAAAATTCCCCGCAGTGGTCACTGATCCGCGACGGCTGGTTTTATGAGCCGTCCGTCGCAGAAAGAGTCTTCGAACGGATGTTGGAAAAGGAGGCGGAAAACCTCACCGTTCTGCGGGGCCACCATCTAACCGCAACTAACGGCACCAACGACAGAGTCACTACAGCAACACTTGAATCCCCTGACGGCACTG
>JARGOZ010000215.1:303-12659 GCA_029213025.1 Verrucomicrobiales bacterium | reverse complement strand
ATATCTTTCTGACCGGCTCCGCTTTGGCATAGCGCAATCAGATGGCTGTGATATTGCGTGTCGGTGCAGGCGATGCGGTAGGCGGTATCGAGAGTCAGCCCCTGTATGGCGGCAAACTCTGCTTGCGCAGTGTCAGACAGCTTCATCAGCTTGAAATATTTACTTAGGGTGGACGGGGTGATACCTACCGCTTCGGAGAGTTCGAGGTTGGTTTTAAATACAGAGCGCATCGAGGCAAGTTTTTCCGCTTTTGTGATGATGTGGTCATTGTCGGAAATGGAATCGGTATTCGGTTCGGGCATTATTGCAGTACAACTTCGTGGCTGCGGATGATGCGGTCGCTTCCGATTCCAGGCATGGCTTATTCGGTTTCTGGGGTTACCGGAAGTGTATTTGATGCGGGTGCGCTTAAGCGGCGGTGATTCCTCCGGTACAGCTTCCCCGTTTTCGACGATATCGGGAATGAATTTTTCCTCCTGATGTTCAACGAGCATATCATACGGACCCGGTCTGGTGCTGAATTTTACGACTACGGGAATCGTATCCATGATGACAAATACCAGGCTCAGCACGGTATAGGCGAGCAGGGCGAAGTGGCCGCCTTCGTTACTGAACAGCCGGTGCAAAGCGAGGGTGCGGGTGATGAGGTCAGCGGAAAGCGGAGCAGGCTGAATCATTGTAGGAATGTCGTCTTTCTCTGACTGCAGTTTGGAAACCTCTTTCGACAGAGCAGAGATTCGATTTTTGAGGTTGTCACGCAGGAAGGAACGGCTTTTCTCCTGAGCTTCCAGTTCTGAAATCTGTGCTGCAGCCTGAGCTGAGAGCAGGCGCTTTTGTTCCGGGTTGTTGTTGGATTCAGCAAGGACTCTGTTTTTCAGTGAGGTAATTTCTTCGATTGAGACGTGAATCTCATCGAGTTTGGTTTGCCGCCAGTTGATCTCATCTGACTCGATGCGCCGGGCTTCCGGGCCGATCCCGGGCGTGGCGGAATTACCTTTGCCTTCCACTTCGTCGCGATAGGCGGACTGCCAGTGTCGAAGTTCGGTTTGCAGCCGTAGCTTTTGTGAGGTGAGGTTGTTGATTTGGCTGTCAAAAACAGCAACCTTTTGTATCCAGCCGGAAGTGGATTTGTCATCAACAACGGATTCAGTTGTGATTGACTCAAAGCTGTCCTGATATTCCTGACGCAGTTCGGCTTGTTGCCTGCGCAGGTCAGCAATCCGATTATCCATATCAGCTGCTTTGGATTTTGCTAAATGTCCGGCTGCTTCAATTCGCCGTGATTCCTCCAGACGAATCTCTTCGGCGATGCCGCCTTCAAATATCAACAACACCAGCGGGTGGGCAATGGTCATCCCCATGAGCAGGGCGATAATGAAGCGCAGCAGGAACTGGGTGCGTTTTTGGGCTGGCGGAAGCCCGGGGCGGTAGGCAGCGAGAAAGGCGCGGTCTATGGTGAGGATGATAAGCGCCCAGCTAACGGCAACCGTGATGATAATCACTTTGCTCTCCGTGAGCGTTGATGTGGCATAGCCGCTTGCTGCGGCACCGAACAGGGTTGGAACCAGAATCGTGGCACCGAAGACCGAGTGCCGACGGATTTCCCAGTCGGGACATTTTTTGAGAGTGGTTAGACCGGCTCCCGCGAGCCATGCGAACAGCAATTCGAAGGATTGAACATGGTTGGTAATTCTGCGGTTTGCGTGCTGTTTCAATGTGTTGATTTTACAGTTTCTGTAAATATCACGAATCAAATCTGTAGTTCATAGTAAATAGATAAAGAGTTAACTATATATTTACGGAAACTCCATGGATTCAAACACTTCACGGGCGAGTGTTTCGAAAGCAAACCATGCGAGACTGTTTTTGACTCCGGTTTCTCCCAAAGCTACTATCGAAGGGTGAAAATCATATTCTTTGGCAAGGTATAGAATTTCCTCTTCGTGGGTTTCGAAAAACGCAATCGTATCGTGATAATAGATAAGGTCAGACACCATACCGGAAACACAGCCGTGATATTCAAGGTCATCAAGCCATGTCTCCCTGTAATCAGGGTCATGAAGTTCGCCTTCCAGAATAGTTTTGATATTATCTCTCAGAGTCATGACAGCCTCCGCATCTTTCGAGGAGGGTATCAAGTGACCAGCCGCACAGGGCGATCATAACCATATTGATACTGTGCCGGTCTTCAGAAGTTTCAAAAGCCCGGATGAGCTGCAGGCTTTGGGGATTGCGATTGGCATCATCACTTGCCATTTCGGATTCGATTAAGGTGATAAGGTTCGTTTGCATAGTTTACTCCGTAAAAGTTGAATGCCCCGCAGTTTAACAATGCGGGGCACTGGTTGAATTTGTCGGTTAGACAGCTTCCTGCTGTTCATCGTCAGAGGCGTTGGAACTTCTCTGATTGAAGATCCAGCGATAAGCTTCTTCGAGTGCCTGACGCAGCTTTGGCAAATCATCGCGACCGAATGAGGAAGACTGCCCCCAACTGTCAGCTTTTTTGAAGCCGCGTTCCATAGTGGTATTGTAGTAGCCGTTGTCGCTTTTCCAGATAGCAACGCGGACATTGCCGACACGAATTGAGTGGGCGGGTTTGTTAGTTGAATTTTCAGTCATGTTATTTTCCTTTTTAGTTTGGTTTCTCCCGAAGGGATTGAGAGGCGACCGTCAGGAGTGAAGCCGGTTCAGGTCAACGACAACACGGTGCGAAGCAGTGGTGCGGGCCGGAGATTGACCTGAAACGCAACCCTGACAGCATTCGAAAAAGACATTCGGTGAACCAAACAGGGAAAATGCGGTGACTGTGTTTTACTCAAGCCGTTACTCACATATTCGGGGGGCGGAAATACCCGACGAAAGTAGAGAAAAGCATGTTGCGGAAACTCCACCAAAGAACCACAAAAACGACAAGTATACAGCAACGGGAATCAATGAAGGAGGGGGGTGTACCGGGACCTGGGAACGCGACGACGCGTTGCATTCAAGATGAATCAGCTCCACCCTGGTCGATGAAAGACGAAAGCGGCCCGGCAGAATATCCGCCGCAAGAAACCCCCGTAACTCACGGAAAATATCGGTGAACTACCGGACCGCTTGTAATGGTCGTCTCCCCCGAAACGACATGGTTGAGTTTTACAGATAATCAAAGAAATGCAACATTTGGTTCTGAAACTCTTCACGGGGTCATCAGCGCAAGACCGCCGGAGAAATTTTCGCACCGAAGCCATTAACTTAAGCGACGCGAGCCTCTAAGGGCTCGCCCAAGCGCGATGACGCACGGGTTGCTCTCCTGTGCCATGGGCTGTGACCCGCCGCGCCAGCTATCCCCGGCAAAGCCCCTGCCTCCAGCTGGCCCCAGCTATCTCTGGAGGCCATGCTACCCTGCTAAGTATATCGCAACGGGAGCGGCGACCCAGGTCAGAATAAGAGAGAAGATTGAAATCTGAACCAGCTTCAGCGCCCCCCGGTAGGAGCGCACTGGAAACAGATTGTCAAATTCCAGATCATTCAGACTGCTCTGTTTGAGGAGTTCGGTTCTGGCATTTTCCAGATAGACTCGTAGATGTATCATGAGCACGATACCAAGCGTGTTTTGCAGGAGAAAGACGACAGCCAGCCAGATGACAACTAAAGGGTTTTCGCGAATTGTGTTACTTGATCCAAGCCAGCCGAGGACCGCGATATTTCCCGCCGCGGCAATTGAATACCAGGTGGCAACGGTAGACACGATATGTCTTATATAATTGTGAGTCTCTGACATATCGGAATGTTGGTGTTCCGTTGCTGGTTGTCCATAGGCAAAACCCACTCACACGAAAAATGTGCGTTTGGTTACGGAGGCAAGAGAGCCGAAGACTTGTTCAAGCGGTACGACGCAAACAGATTGTGCGGAAGGCTCCGGGCCGTGAGCCGAAATCCTGCTCGAGCGAAACCCGCTCCAGCCAACGGTGACAGATTCCAACTACAGAAAACATGATGCTTTGACTGCGTGTAATTTGGCACTGATCCTGCTGCCGAAAAATGAAGTGGAACTCCATCAGAATCTGATCCGAAATACCGGATCGATGATGGCAGTTGACCCGACAACTTCAAATATTATGAATCAAGTATCTTCCAAACCGGACACCGCTAATCCAACTTTTGATCAACTGGCAAGTCAGGAAACTCCTTCCCGTACCACGCAACCGGCGGAACTGCCTTCTCACGAAACAGAACTCAATCACTATCCAGACGAAGCGGTGATTTACCGCAGCGGAAAAGATCTTGTGCTGGCCAATGGAGCAGTCCTTCCGGACAACGCCTGCATCAAGACCGGAAAAGCTCCGCAACGGGTTCTTGCCGTTTCTCTTCGAAACCCGCTGAAACCATCGACCTGGTTCACCCATACTCCAAAAACCATGGTAGGACTCAGCAAAGCGGCACTGGAAACCTACCGGATCACCCAAGCGATCAGTTTTTCACTGACCGGGCTGGGGCTTGTCATGATCCCCGTCGGTGTCTTCTCCGGCTTTACCACTGCTGCATTTGGCTTGCTGCTTTGCCTGGCAGGTCTGGTAATAAGAGCGATGTTCCCGGTTTGGTCGGTATCACAGAGCGAAGAAATCAAAACTATCAAAGGCTGCGGAGAGGAATATCGGAAACATTTTGCTGAAGGTGGAGAGGCTCCCTGAAGTTTCCCGTCCCTAAAGGCATTGGGACAGATTAAATGAGATACGACAGCCCCTTTTAGGTTTAGGATTGCGGGCGAACTCGCCAGTTTCTTTGCTTCGTTGTAAGGCATTCCCCAAATCTTTGACTGCTCAGTATAACTGACTGCTTTTTCTACGGGGTACGGTCACTGGCTTCCAGAATGATCACAGCTGTAATTTTAGGTGGACCCGGAGCTTCCACGGGGATTTCGTATAGGTAACCGTTTTCTGTAACCGAGGCTTCAGCAAAGGTGAAACCGGATTCATAGCTTCGTTCACTCCATTTGAGGCGCCATACTTCCTCAGTGGGTGGCCCCACTTCCACAGTGATAGTTTTCCTCAAATAATCGAGTCCGTCAAAAATCCCGTCGAACCAAAAGTCCCTGTCAATTTGAAAACGGTCGGTGCTGATTCGAAGATCGATCTGAAAAGCAATATTGCGTCGATTTCCGATAATTTCTTTGCGATCAAGGAAAGAGGTAAACAGGGTAACAGGAGGATTTTCTCCGACAGGAAGATTATCCAGTGAACGACGAATAGATGAACCCTCATCATACCTCCTCCGCGAAAGATTCCAGCCCTGTGCCCCGCGAACACTTACCACCGCATCAAAATAAAAATTAGCGTTTACCTCGCGACCTTCAACTACTGCTTTTGCAATCTTTTTAGGTAAAGCAATATCTGTAATGACCAGTTTGCCATTCACCCTGGTGTCACCGAAGAAAAATCGAGCCAGATTCTGGTAACCGTCTTCTGAGTTGACCATTCCCAGAGATCCTCCATGGGCCCGGAAAACATAGCCCCGGGGGGCTCCCTTCACCCAGGCGTTTTTCGACCTTACAAGACCGTCACTGAGTGGTCCGACGGCGGCTCTGCTTGAGGGAATGTTGTAATCGCGGTGGTTGGTTCCAACGAGACAGAAAAAACGATCAGGATCAAACTGACCGTCGAGAGAGTTGACCGGTGTGTCATCATTCAGTGCCAGAAATTTTCGAATATTGGGCCGGTAAAAGTTGGAGATATCAAAGAGACCGACATTGATTGCGTTACCCACTCCCCGCAATTCTATACCGTTGTGGGGGGTGCCGTAAGTGAACACTTTATCGACCGGAGTATCTTCCCGGTCCCGCAATACATTTTGGAGGTAGGAGCGAACAATTAATCCCCCCATGGAATGGGCGACCAGAAACACTCTGAAATGTTGGTCATAGTCCTGCCCCAGTTCGCGATAAAGTCCGCGGATTTTTTCAATCAATTCATCGAGCCCGATGGCGAAATCCAGAATAGAATCTCTTTGTCCGTCTCCAAAGTCGGCACTGGCTCTTTCGTAGTAACGATAAACCCACAATCCTTTCCCCGGGTCTGAGTGTCTCTTCAATTCTTCGGCACGACGTGGTTCATAGCCATTCTGGTAGACGTCCTGATACCCGTAGTCGGTAATCAGTCGCACCACTGGAGACTCAAAGTAGAAAGGCTCAATGGCACCGTCGAAATCCTGTCGGAATTTGGTTGAACCACCCGAGAAACCGGAAAAAGGGTCGGCCACCGCCGCTTCGATATCATTGTCACGCATGGCGTATCCCCTCAAAAAAACAAAAGGATAAAACGCGGTTCCGTTATGCAGATAGGGATTTGACATCTTTATCTTGTTTCTACAGGTCGCTAAGGGATAGGCAATTTTTTACTGGATGAATGCCGGAAATGGTAAAGCAGGAAGCAGGGGGGAACACATCAGGATTCATCTGTAAACTGAAACAGTTTGGTAACCGTTTGTGAAGTTTTTACTACTTTCTCTTTGCCCGAAGAATCCAACTGTGCTTTTTCGAGAGCTTCTTTCCACTGCAGGGTTTCTTTGGCAGGAGCAAGAAATCCAAGAATCTCTGCGTATTCATTTTCAGAAATTGGGATTTGTGCATCTTTCTGAACCTGGAAATAGGTAGGCAGGGTGGAATCTTTTTTGTAAGAGGCTTCGATAAAAACCAGCGCTTCAATCACATCGGACTGTTTCCCTTCGGTGAGTATTTCCATCTTATCAAGGGCCTTCCCGGAAGATCCGCCGCTTGACTTTGCTCCGCTGAGATACCCGAAGATAAATTTTGAAGGAATATTGGAATTCCGGAGGTGCTGAGGAGTTAACAGTGACGCTGCGTCGTCTTTTTCTTCCTCACTGAAACCGCCAGCAGCCCACCTTGCATATTGCCGGGCATTGTATTCACCGAATTCGATCCATTCACCATAGCTTGAACCGGTGATCAACGGGAGGAGCCGGACATTAGCCGTAGTAGGATTTTTGGTTACTGTCACAGAGGTCGACCCGGGCAGGCACGACCATGATTTTGCATGAACAGTTATCTCGGAACCATTTGCTATCACCAGGCTGAAATGACCGTCTTCGGTTGTTTCACGGGGGATGATAATTTCACCCATTGAGTTTTCAACCCAGTAGGTGCTTTCCTTTGCAGGGTTTGAACTGTTGGGAAGGTAAACCGTGCCTTTGAGCTCATCCCCCCAGAGGAGCCCCGGCAAAGTTGTAACTACATAAATCAATATATTGTGATTTTTCATTTTACGGAGTTGAATTTTGGTGTTGGACCCGGCATACATTCTCGTTGATTTTTTCCTGCCACTGGTCCCTGGTAAGATACTGATCGGATTGAACGATCAGATGTATCCCCGGAGTGCCGGAAAACTCCCGTGATTCGACATTTTGGATGACAAAATAGATGGGGCGCCCCTCAGGATTGTGTCTCATGTGACTCTGGCGCTCGATCATAAATTGACCGGGAAGTTCATGGAATTTGAACCCGATCCAGTGACCATCAATTTTCACGCGAATATCAATGGCTTGAGGTTCAATTTTCCCGAACTGCATTGCAAAGGTTACAATGGCCTCTTTTGATTTCCGGCCCGGGTCGGGCCATGGAGCAACATTTTCCCTCTTAATTTTGATTTCAACGTCATCCCTTACTTCCAGCAGAAGCGGTTGAGCCGTTTTAAACGGGGCTTTCGCGCGGACAGTACGAACCACACCTGTCAGTGTGATTTCATAGGTTCCCCTTCGATAACCGGAAAGAAGCAACGGGACGGTAAATTGCTCACTAACCCCGAAAGAACGGGTTGGTCCCAAAGGTGTATTTTGCGGAACAGGCCATTGTGTGCGCGGAATCGAGGGTAAATTAACAGGCTTCACCTCCATGGAAAGTTTCGTCATTCTGGCCCGGTAAAATGGATCGCCCCGAAATTGAACGTGCACTTTTTCGTTGTTTTGATGACTCCGAATCCGGAGCGGCTCCTGAAGGGCCGCCTCCAGTGTCACCACCGGGTGATGGGTCCAATCGTGGTAGGCAGAGGAAAGTTTGTCAGCGTTTGATGCCAATGCGGCGAGCCCCGCGATTCCACCTGAAATGATACCCCAGGGAGCCCATCTTTGGTACCAGGGAGACCTTTTAGCCGAAACGTTTCTAACCACCGTACGGACAGCCGGAGGGGAAGCCAGATGGTCCGCCACTGATTCTTCATAGAGATCAGCAATTCTGTCACTGTCCCAGTAAAAATGCCATTCTATATCATTTGCCTGATTTTTAACTTCCACGATATAGCGCAGCCCACGATAAAAAGTCACGGTTGGCAATCCGGACTGAAGTGATTTCTTTGATGGCGTAAACCTTGATATACAAACAAGGCTGCGGTTCGACAACAGCCATTTCCCGAATTTCGTGGTATAAATCCTTACCTGGAGGCGTTCCAGTTCCGCTTTGATTTTGATCATGTCGATCATCTCAAACGCAACATGTTAAAGAGATTATAGAAATCAAGCGGTTTCGTGAAATTGACTTGATTTCCGGACGGACCTGATCTTTGCGGTCCCGTCAACATGGTTGAGGCATATATGAATTCCGGAATCCGCTATTGGATTAAATATGAACTGACCACATCCGGGCACCGAAAATTTTCAAATTAAAACTTATTGATATTTCGAGTTTCTGAATAATTTTGGGAGTAACCTGATATTTAGCAGGTTAGGTTAGTCTGTGATGCAAGTATGAAAAGATTATTGAGTTCAAATCTGCCAGCCTGTTCGGCGCCTCCCTCGTCACCCCGGCTGCGATATGGCAGTCTGATCTGCGCGATTGCCTTTGCAGTAGTGCAATCAGGGTGCACCAAAACCATGCTGGGAACTCAGGCTATGTCATTTAATAAGACGGTTCATGACCACAGGGTCGAGCAATTGCTTATTAATATACTCAGGGCGGCTCATCGCGAGCCTGTCAGTATGACCTCGATCGGGAGCATTCAGACGATTAACAAAAAGGAAGCCAACATTGGTCCGTTTAATTGGGAATTCGGTTCCCGGGGTATTGGACCGAATCGCGGGGCGTTTTCTGGTTCGGTGTCTCAACAACCAACAATGAAGGTAACGATTTTGGATGATCAACCCAAGTTCGCTCAGGGATTTATGCAGGTGATCGATGAAAAAACGATCAGTTTTTTTCTGGATCAGGGCTGGAATCCGGAAATTCTGGCCTATCTTATTGTGGAAAAAATCGACAATACCGATCACGGAACGGTATATAACGACCCAAAGGATGCTGAGAGATTTCTTGCGTTTCAGAATGTAATCAGAGAGAATGTCGATTTCATTCGAACCCACGGGGGGAAGCTGGAGATTGAAGGTAGTGATGCTGTTTTGAGGGTAAGGTCCCCGCAGGGAATTCTCTATTATCTTGGGGAAATAGCAAGAGCCCAACTCTATCCTACAGATACCGGCATCATTCCTTCCATCTATGATGAGAGTATCGGAGTTGAGTCACCGTTATTTTTGGTCTATCGAAAAATCGAAAGTCCTTACACGGGAGTTTCCGTTTCGTATCGGGGAGCCAACTACCATATGCCGGTATGCCTTGACAACCGGTCGGGTCAGTCGCTCAATTTATTGCAACAGATCATCAATTTGCAGGAAAAAGATGTAGATACCGGAATTTCCACCATCCAGTTGGTGGGAGGATAACAGGACCATCATATCAGCAATTCAACTGGGCGGGTTCATCGTGGCGTTCAGAAAAATGAACTTCGGAGATATGATTTCGGGTTTCTGCACGCTTGACAATTAGTCGTTGTGAATAACGTTTAAACCATTGGAACTTTGAGTGTTGCGAATGTGAAAGAATTGAGGTGAGATCCCGGTTAATAGTATAGCAATGAAAACAACCCGGTCCCGAATTCTGGCTCTGACTGCCGCCCTCGCAGTCACGGTTCTCATTTGTGTTACCGGTTATCGGATTCGAAGTCAGGAGTCAACAACATTGGCCGAAGTTCGGGCGGAGAAAAGTCCCGTTGCTGAAACTGCTGTTGAACTCGTCGGGGTGCCGGGTCGCCGCTGGTTTGAGAGGATTTTTGGTATTTGCAATGCCTCTGCCCTGATTGTTGCAGGAAACGGGGATTTCCTGATCGGTGATGACGAAACGAATGACATTTATCTGGTAACAGCGGGGCAATCCGCGGTAAAGAAAATTACCCCTTCGTTAAACGAACTGCTTCGAACAGCCGGCATTGACCTGAAAAAAGATGGCTCTGAAATCCGGGAGATTGATATCGAAGGAGGGGCTTTGGTTCGCTGGGACGGAGAGGAAGTCGCGCTTTGGATTGGATCTCATTCGAACCGGAAAGTCAAAAGGGACAAAGATGATGCCAACAAACTCCGATCGGCCAAAAAGCGAAAGAACCGGAGATTGATTGTTGCTACCAATGTTCCGTCAGAAGGGCAGAGCCTGGAGCTGTTGGGAAATCCAATTACCAATCTAAGGGATATCGTGGCTGATCTGGAGGAACCTCTGAAGTCAATTGCAGAACCCTTGAATTCGCTTCCAGGAGATGAGTATGCCAATGCAGGGGGCTGGAACATTGAAGGGTTTGCGGTGGATGGGCAGAACCGGTGTTTTATCGGGTTTCGTTCTCCAGTCAATTCCGGCGGTAAAACTCTGGTGCTTGGTTTTTCGAATTTGCGGTCATCGTTTTCGGGCGGCGAATTACATCCGCAAAATGGCGCCTGGCTTGCGTTGGGAAAGAGAGGGATTCGGGCAATGGACTGGACAGTCGAGCGGGGGGAATTCGTAATCGTAGCCGGGCCGGTTGATCATGTTGATTTGGTTAAAGCCGCGACGATGTCTCCGATCCCCGAAGAGCTGCCGCAAATCGCCGGTTTGGCGGAAGACTTCGCAATCTTCGGTTGGAAAGGATTTGGAGAGCAGCCTCGAAAAATGGATTTTGATTTGTCAAATTTACGGCCGGAATCTGTCGCAATAATATCCGGTGGTTTCTACCTGATCAGCGATGATGGAAAGATGGAGCGGGGGAATGGATTCAGCTGTGAAGATTCACGAACTGCTCAGTATAAGAAATACTGCAGAGCGAAATATTTTGTATTCGATTAAGCCGGGTAAAAAACACGTTGGAGATTGCTGAAACTGCAGGGAGCATTCTTTAGGAGGCAGGCTCCTTTAGTTTTTTTTGTGGTAACTCCGGATTTCTTTGCGCAACATCGGAAGGATGAAATGGCCTCCGGCAATTCTCCGTTTCCCAACCGGGCTTAAACCTGTTTCTTTCTGGGGTCTTCAATTAATATGTATAAGTCTTTATTTTTTCGGGGATTTCTCTTACTCGCTTCAAAACCAATTCCAGACCGGGGAGTATTCAATATTGTCGGAAACGATACACTAATAAGTAACAATTATATTGTTATGTTCCGGTAACTTTTCAATAGTCACATTGGAGATGAACATCGGAACACGTATTAACTGTCGGGAGGTATTTATTGCTCTCATCACTTTATTCTTTGTAACTTTCACTCCTGCTCAGGATATTTCGATTCGTATTGCCGGTTGGAATATGGAATCGGGAGATTCCGATTCGGGATTTCTGAAAAACCAGCTCGGTGAAAAAGAGGGGATTGCAATATGGGGTCTGTCAGAAGTAATGAATTCAAGCGTTTTGAAATCCTTCGAGCAAGGTGCCGAAATTGGAGAGCAGGGGGATTTTGAACGGATCCTCGGAACCTCGGGAGGAAGTGACCGGTTGGGGATTTTGTTTGACACTTCAAGGGTGGAACTTCTTGATACATTTGAGCTTCACGAAATGCAGGAGGGCAATCCCGACCACCGGGCGGCTTTGGTTGCAAAGTTCAAAGGGAAGATAACAGGCCAGGAGTTTTTTTTCCTTGTCAATCATCTGGCACGGGGCAATCGGCAGATGCGATTGCGACAGGCCGTGTTTCTCAACCGGTGGGCAGCGGAAGAGATGAATCGTTCAGGGCTTCCACTTGTAGTTGTGGGAGACTTTAATATGGATCTAGATCTCAATGGCGGGCTGTTTGATCCTGACAAACGTGACCCTGCCTATGACGCGATGATTGCAGGTGGTATCTGGAGACATCTCGCACCGGAAAATATGGTGAAGACTCAGGCTTCAGACAGTTTCAATACGATTCTGGACTTTGTATTTGTATCAAATCCTCCCGTGGGATGGACCGGAGTCTCCCGCATTTTGGGACGTGCCGGAGACGATATCGCGAACCTCGTTGATTTTGATGACGACAGCCAGGCCACTGATCATCGTCCGGTGGATGCGTTGCTTACCCTTGTGACTCCTGTGCCAACGGTAGGAGATCGT
>JARGOZ010000215.1:0-282 GCA_029213025.1 Verrucomicrobiales bacterium | reverse complement strand
GGACGTAATACGCACCGGAGTCGAAGGGGCGATCTTTCTGATACGATCCGTAGAATGGACAGAGGTCGGCGGGCCGCGCAAATGTCTGACCGGGAATTACTGGAAACCCTGGACTCTTTGGAACGACAGATCAGAGCGCTCCGTCAGATTATCGAAAACCGGCAGACAGAAACCACACATTAGAGCTTTGCAATCGGGTGATTGCCGGTGATCTCAGCAGTCAAATTCAGGCACTTGAATTATGAAATATTTTCCCGGCCCTGCTCATTTGGTTAGTTCGAT
>JARGOZ010000214.1 GCA_029213025.1 Verrucomicrobiales bacterium | reverse complement strand
GACCGCTTTTGTACAGGGAATTTCCTAAATTCTTATGAAACTGCGAGGTACAGTTTCTCAATACTGCCGGTGCCGGGACGATTACCCGTCACTGGCGCACATCAATTTCTTTACTGCCTTTATCTACAGCCACAGTTTTCTCACCTTCAAAACGGCGGAACAGGTTGTCGTGGATTTTTGAATCTTTACTTCCTTCGACAACGATACCGCTCCGGCAGCCGGTGAGGATGTTGCCACGCACCTGGAATCCTTCGCAGTTGCGGAGAATGACGGCCCCGTCTTTCACTATGAAATCATTCATGATGCAGTTGGCCAAAACGCAGTCTTTTGAATTTTCAAAACGAATCGTTCCGGGACGCTCAAACTGCCGCGGATTAAATGTGTTTCCGCTAACGAGAATCCTCTGACTGTTGGTCACTACCAGATTCGACGGTTTGGGTGCAAAGAATGTGTTACCGGAAATGGTGACGTCCATCGCCTTGTCGATATCGACTGAGGTGGTCGTGTCGCTCATCACGTTACCGGAAATCGTCACCGAATCGATCGGCCATATTTCCTTGCCCCGGAGACGGATATTGGCACCGCCTTCGGCTATGGTTCCGACGCGGGAACCGTAGTTCGCGCTGTGCTGAATGGTGCAGCCCGTAATAGCGATTTCCGCTATAGATTTTGACTTTTCAAATTCCGATCCGGATACATCGATATATATATTGGCGGTTTCGGTTTTCTTTACTGTGCCCGGCATATTGGCTTCAATATCGCATCCGGTGATTTGCAGATTCCGGACATTGCCGTCCCGCACGACAATCCCTCCTCCGCGATTGTAACTAATGTGGGAATTTGACACATTGATTTGATGCAGATTGACATCGTCAAGAAACAGACCGATTCCCGAATTTTCGTAGAGATGGCAGTCGGAAATCACCACATTCCGGTTCCGCACCGCGAGGCGAATTCCATGACGGCACCAGCGCACCGCCACATTCGAAATCACTGGCTGCACACAACCCCGCAGCTCAATACCGTCCGCCTGCGAGTGGTTGCCCACGATTTCGATGCCCTGGATCGTCGGCATTCTCTCATTCCAGGTGGCGGGTTGAAATGATTTGGGATCTGCGGAGCCTTCGTGGGATCCGGTGAGCAGCAAAGCGGGCCCGGGACCGTCCATAATGATGGTGACAGCCCCCTGCCCCGGCTGAATGATAACCGCCTTTCTCTCCGCGAGAGGTATTTCCAACGTTTTGGTGATCCGGTAAATGCCACCGGGGACCGGTTGATTGCCGGCGATAATTTCCTGCAGCTCAGCGGTGCGGTCCGGCCTGTCGGCGATGCCTTTGAACTGATCTCTGGCGAGGGGCTCACCGAGAACGCAATGGACTGAAATGAAGAACAGTAGGATGGTAAATCTCATACCGACAACATGGCCCGTTTTGCGAAAAGAAACGGCCCCTGAAAACGTGACTACGCGCTTCTTTTTTTCCGGAAACGAATTACACGAGCCGTTTCTCGATCAGCTTGTAGCGATGATCGTATTTGCCGCTGTTGTGATTTTTGCAGCACTGGTAACAGGCAACGGAGCGGCTCATTCGCTTGACCCGGTAGATGACTTCTTCACACTCCGGGCAGATGTAGGCGAAATTTTTCCGTCTCGTCGTCCGCCCGAGGTTCAGCGAGTGGCAGCGTTCCTCCCCGGGGATTCCGAGATCGGCACAGGCTTCTTTCCACTCCGGGCCGTGAGGCTGAATTCTCCGGTTCAAATTTCGTGCGTGCGCGACGACATGAGCCAGTTCGTGGAGGAAAGTCTGATTGATTTCCTGCTCCATTTTCTCTTCGGAGAGAAGCTGGAGACGCGGATTCAGCTCGATTTTGGCGAGGTTGGAATAGGCCCTGCCCGCCGTGGTGCGAAGCCTTTTGTTCCAGACTACAGTCACTTTATCCGCCACAGCATCCATTCCGAGGCCCCGGAGCAGGTGCTCAGCATGATGAGTCAGTTTCTCATCATAACCGATTTGGATCATCACTTTTTTGGAGTTTGTCATCGGGTCAGACATTAAGAAATATCCGGTAATTCTTAACTTTCGCTTATAATCCTCTCTTTCGTCGCCTTATCAATGACAATGAGTTCCTCTCCTTTTGTACTCACAAAAGAATTGGGCGGAACGCTCTCACGAAGGAACACATTGGCGGCGATGGTGGCGCCTTTTCCGAGGACAGTCTGCCCCCCTAAAATCGTGGCGTGCGGATAAATCACCACGTCATCCTCCACATCGGGATGGCGTTTATTGCCTTTGATAATGTTGCCGTCCTTATCTTTGGGAAAATTACGGGCTCCCAAAGTCACCCCGTGATACAATTTGACGTGATTTCCGATTGTGCAGGTTTCCCCGATGACGACGCCGGTACCGTGGTCGATGAAAAAATGAGTGCCGATTTTCGCTCCGGGGTGGATGTCGATCCCGGTAAGGCTGTGGGCATATTCAGTCATAATCCGCGGGATCAAGGGCACATCAAGCTTGAACAGGGCATGAGCGCAGCGCTGAATCGCTATCGTGGTAATGCAGGGGTAGGCGAGAATGATTTCTTCAAAATTCCTCGCGGCGGGGTCACCCTCGTAAGCGGCCTCGACATCGGTTCGCAACAGATGGCGAATATCCGGAAGGCGCCCGAGAAACTCGGAAACCACCGACTGGGCGGAGGGGGAAAAATCCGATTGGCGGTCTTTTTCATCCTGCCCGGTCCGAAACCGGAGTGTTTTAGCGATCTCCCCGCTCAAAACCACCATGAGATGGGCAATCCTTTCGCTGGTAATCACTTCCAACTCCTCAGCCGGAACCGGTTCTTTATCGTGATAGCCCGGGAAAATGACCTGAAGAAGGTTGTCGCACGCAGCTGTGATCTTCCGGTTTGAGGGAAGGCTGCCGCCCGAATCGACCCTGTTGATTCCGCCCACTTCGTGGTACGAATCAACGAGGTTCTCGACGATTTCTCTTAACCGGTTTTCCATGACATTGTTCCTTCGAAATAACTAAGGTTTCAGGAAATTTCCAAGCATAAAACCAATTTTTTCTGTCGGTTGGGGAAATCCGGGGTTACGGCAAAAAACCTCTTTCCCTTTTTTCGCCGAAAGCGGGATAATAGATTTCCAGTGCCATGAAAAATTCTGTTCTGTTCATCCTGTTTCTTCTGACGATTTCCTTCGCCGGGGCTGACGACAAAAAGCCCAACATTCTGTTCTGCATCGCGGATGACTGGGGCGCTCACGCCTCGATTTACGGCGATCCGGTCGTAAAAACTCCCAACTTCGACCGGATTGCCAAGGAAGGCGCTCTGTTTCACAACGCCTACGTGTCGTCGCCATCCTGCACCCCGTGCCGGAACTCGATTTTGACCGGTCAGTGGCATTGGCGCCTCGGCCCGGGTGCCAACTTGTACGGCACCTTGCGACAGGATTTGCAGGTTTATCCGCATCTGCTTGCCGAAGCAGGGTACCACACCGGATCGTGGCGGAAGTCGTTCGGGCCCGGAAAACTGGAAGGCAAATTTCTTGAAAATCACCCGGCCGGAAAACCCGGGAAAGGATTTGATGAGTTTCTCGAAAACCGCCCGGAATCAGCCCCGTTCTGCTTTTGGCTCGGGGCCAGTGACCCCCATCGCGCCTACAAACCGGGCACCGGGAAAGAATCCGGGATGGATCTTTCGAAGATCGAGCTGTTCCCCTGCTTCCCGGACAGTGAAGAAGTTCGCAGCGACGTAGCGGATTATTATTTCGAAGTCGAACGCTTCGATTCCGACGTTGGTAAAGCGATCGCGAAGCTGGAGGCCATCGGCGAGCTGGACAACACGATCATCGTAGTGACCGGAGACCACGGGATGCCGTTTCCGCGTTGCAAAAGCAATCTGTACGACAGCGGCACACGGGTTCCCCTCGCGATTCGCTGGGGCGACAAGGTGAAAGCCGGACAGGAATTCAAAAAATATGCGAGCCTGATCGATTTGGCGCCCACCTTTCTGGATGCCTGCGGCGTGGAAATCCCCGGGGAAATGACCGGGCGCAGCCTGTTGCCGGCTCTCACCGGAGGCGGGGATGCAGCTCTACGAGCCTTTATTCTGACCGGGAAAGAGCGCCACGTGCCCAGCCAGGAAGCCCCCGATATGGGCGGCTACCCTTCCCGCGCCTTGCGAACCGACAATTTTCTCTACATCCGGAACTACCAAACCAGTCGCTGGCCAAACGGAACGCCAAACTGGCAGAAAGCCGCCATGCCCGGCAACTGGTATGCCGACACAGACAACGGCCCGACCAAAACCTATATCATCGACAACCAAGACAAAGACGATGCCCACCGCATGTCCTACGCCCTTTGTTTTGACAAACGCCCCGCTGAAGAACTCTACGATTTGTCGAACGACCCCGACCAGCTGGTCAACGTGGCGGGGGAGGAAAAATACAGCGATCAGTTGCTGCAATTGTCCGCCCATTTGTCGGAGGAACTAATTGCCGGCGGCGATCCCCGGCACGTTGAATCGCTTACCTACGACTTCGATGCCCAACCCTACGGAGGCGGTGGCCCCAAAGCGCCCGGTTACCAGGGACCGAAGAAGCCGAAAAAAAAGAAAGCAAAGGCGAACTGACCCGGTCAGATCGTGCCCGCAATCAATTCGCTGAGGCAACGACTGACCATATCGGGTTGCGATGTTTTGGGCAGCATTAGACCATCACCGGTGATAACGAGACCGCCCTCGGTGGTGTCGTTTTTCGACACATTGGAAGTGAGGAACATTTTCGGTATATCTTTCAGGAACGGATCAGCATCCATCTCTGCTTTGAGTTCAGCACCGTCTTTATGAGGCATGATCAGGTCGAGCAGTATCGCATCCGGCTTTACTGCTCTCGCTTTTCCCACAGCGGCATTGCTGTCCGACTCGCACTCGACAATGAATTCCCCGGTTTGTTCGAGGAACAGTTTCACCATTTTGGAAAACACAGGTTCGTCATCCACGATTAATATCGTTTTTTTGTCCATGATTCTATAGTTTCAGCCCCTGGCTGATCGGTTTCTGATTTGGGGTTATTGGGTAACGCTTTAAAATAAATCGATGTTTTAAATCCGGATTTGTCCTCCCGGTTACTTACTTTAATCAAAGCATCGTGCAGACCGATGATTTTCATAACGACAGAAAGACCGAGACCGGTGCCCTTGCCTTTTGCTTTGGTAGTAAAAAATGGATTGAAAATCTTTGAAATTTTCTCCGGACAGACTCCGGGTCCGTTGTCGACTATTTCGAGAACGCCGACTTCGGTAACGCAGGAATCGCTCAACCAGTTCACGACTTCGGGAATGTCCTGAAAAGATTCCAGCCCTCCCAGCCACGAGGATATATGAACCGCCTTCTCATGGGTATTCGCGGAACACATCGCCTGAATCGCATTGTTTACCAAATTGATCACGACCTGTTCGATTTTGCTTTCATCTATACAAACCTGGAACGGGAGGTCGCTAAACTGATGGGAAATTGTAGTCCCTGACTTTTTGATTTCGTAGGAAAGAAGATTCAACGCGGCGATCACCGGTTTTTTCAGCTGAGCAGGGACGGGGTGTATCACATCATCCCGCGAGAACTCGACCATTCCTTTGATGATTTTTATCGCTTTCTCTGTCGCTTGTTCGAGATCTTCACATACAGCGACAAAATTCGGATCATCTATCTCTCCGGCGAAGCCCTGCAAATAGGGTATTGCCATTTGGATAATCGCCAGCGGATTCTTTACTTCATGGGCGACTCCGGCAGCGATAAGCCCGAGGGAATCCAGCTTTTCCGCCTGGATTAACTGATTTTCGAGAGACTTTCCATGTTCAATCCGCTGTTTTCTTTCAATCGCTGTACAAATCGAACGGGAAACAAGTGCAGGAATGGTAATGTAGTCTTTCAGCAGAAAATCCTGCACACCCAGATTAATCAATTCACAGGCCAGGCCCGGATTAGACTTCTCGCTCAGCACAATGACCGGCACATCAGGTGCGACCTTCGAGATTCTCTGGTAACCCGACTTACCAACAGCATCCGGCAGGTACACATTTAGCAGGATCAAATCGTAGTCCTTTCCGTCCCGGTCCCTTTTTTCCTGTATCTTGTCTAAACCCTCAGCCAGATTAAAAGCGTAGTCGGTCACAAAGGAAATAGTAGAGGCGTCTCCGGTCAGCTTTTTTGTCAGAAGTATATAATCGGATTGAAGGTATTCGATATACAGAATGGTAAGCCGAACCGGAGCCACTTCTTCCCGACCCGCAACTATTGGAGTTACCATATTTAACCTGTCCATTGCATCCTCCGGTTCGATATTGCATGGGATGCTTTTTTCCATTACTCACCCCATGCACCGATCTGCCCCGCCTTTAGAAAAGATAGAATTCCAGGCGGTAATGTCAATCAAAACCGAATAAATATCTGCTTGCAAACTATTAACGACGTGCGACTTATAATCGGGCTAACTTTTCGATCAATCCTTTCGATTCCGGTAATTGCAGTGATTATGGAGGGAATATAGTAAAGAGTCTGATCAACCCAAATACTCTTTCCTACCTTCCAATTTACGTTAACTTTTGTTCCTACGGGATAACGGAAGCATTAACGAGGGAGTAAATATGGCAGAGGAGAATATAACAGAGGATAAGCGACTTCGAAACATGCTGCACAACTTGCCGGGAATGGCATACCGCTGCAGTAATGATTCAAACTGGACGATGGATTTCGTGAGCGAAGGTTGCCTCGAACTGACCGGCTACCGGCCGGAGGAATTGATCCACAATAAGGAACTATCATTCGAAGAAGTGATTCATTTCGATGATCGCGAAAAAGTCCGGAAAGAAGTCGAGGCCGCTATTGAACAGAAACGGGTCTTTGAACTCACCTACCGACTCCGGACCAAAGGCGGGGTGTCCAAATGGGTATGGGAGCAGGGCCGGTTGATAAACTCCAATGAAGACGGCCAGACTCTGGAAGGTTTCATCACCGACATAACACCGCAGAAACAGGCGGAAAAGGCGCTCATGGAAAGCCGCAACCGCAATGAGATGATTCTAAAAAAAGCTCTCAGTTCGATTATCACAATCGATGCCGATGGATTGATTGAATCAACTAACACATCCGCCGAATCAACTTTTGGCTATCCGGCGGATGAGTTGAACGGTATACCTATCGGCAAACTGCTTCCGGTATTTCGTAAATATACTCCGGCAGAATACATTTCCGGGTTCCCGGATTCCCGCGAAGACATTGGCATTAAAAAAGACAGCACAGAATTCGCTGTAGATGTTTCGATCGGTGAAGTCCCTTTGGAATTGCGATCGGTATATACTCTGATCATCCGGGATATTTCCGTCACAAAAAAGAATGAAAGCAGGCTGAGACACAGCGAGGAAAAATACCGCTCCCTCCTCGAAGCCACGTCCGCTACCGTATGGACAACCGGCCCGGATGGAGGTTTCGACGAATACCAGGAATCCTGGGAGGAATACACCGGGCAGCCCTGGGAAGAACATCGTGGCTGGGGCTGGGCTAAAATGTTTTTCCCTGCAGATACTGAGAGGCTCAAACAGGAATGGGCCGAAGCAGTTCAGAAGAAGGAAAAATTCGTTACCTACGGTCGGGTGTTCTGTGCGGCGACAGAGGAGTATCACTACTTCGAAGTCCGGGCGGTGCCTATTATTCGAGAAGACGGTTCGGTTCGTGAATGGATCGGGGCGACCATAGATATTCACGAACGCCGCCTCGCCGAAGAAAAACTGAAAGAGAGCGAAGAACGATACCGCTCTGTCGTCAAAGCGTCTTCGTCGGTTGTGTGGATAACCGGTCCGGACGGAGGGGCTGTTTCACCTCAGGATTCGTGGGAAGCCTACACCGGGCAACCTTTTGAGGAACATCAGGGATGGGGTTGGGCTAAAATGATACATCCCGATGATTTTGAAGTCATCGAAAATGCCTGGCTCGATGCGATCAGGGACATAAAACCCTTTACCTCTCTGGGACGCATCTTCAGTGCTGCAACGGGAGATTACCGCTATGTCGAATCCCAGGCGGTTCCGGTTCCGAATGATGACGGATCGATCCGCGAATGGGTTGGAACCTCAACCGATATTCACGAACGCCGCCTCGCCGAAGAAAAGCTCAAAGAGAGCGAAAAACGCTATGCCCTCGCTTTCGAAGCCAGTCACGACTGCCTCTGGGACATGGACCTCATCAACCGGAAAGTCGAGTTCAACGACGCATTTAAAAAGCAGTTTGCCGACGGTGTGGATCCCAATTTTGAAGATCCTCTCGTCTGGTGGTCGGACCGGGTACATCCCGCCGACAGCGAAAAAATTCTCGGTCAATACCGGGCGGCATCGCTAGACCCCGCTAAACGGCTCTGGAAATGCGAATACCGGTTTCGCACGGCGAACGGCCCATTCGCCACCGTGCGCGCATGCACCCTGTTTGAACGCGATGACAACGGCAAACCTGTTCGCGTCATTGGAACCCTCGAAGACATCTCCAAACGCCGCGAAATTGAAAATGCCATATTGTGCGGAAGCGAGGACAATTACCGACGGATCGGCCACGATATCCACGATGATTTTTGCCAGCAGCTGTTCGGGATTGGATGCCAGGCTCACTCGCTGCAGAAAAAATTTAGGGATGCCGGTCTGAGTAAGGAAGCTGACAATGTGGCCGTCATCGAAGAGATGACACGCCAGCTAAATCAGAGGGCCCGGGACATGGCGCGCGGTCTCGCCCCGTTTTTTCCGGAATCAGAAGGACTGATTGGCTCGCTCGAACAGCAGTTTCGCTGGATGCAGTCTGTGTATAATATCCAGTGCGATTTTCAACACGGGGATCCCGGACCGGAGTGCCATGGAGATACCGTCATGCAACTCTACCGGATCAGCCAGGAGGCGATAAAAAACGCGATCCACCACGGCAAAGCGACCAAAATTTCTGTCGATCTGAGTTCCGAAGGCCACAATTGGACCCTCACTATCAGAGACAATGGCACTGGTCTAGCTAAATATCCCGAATCAGACGGAATGGGCATGCAAACCATGAAATTCCGGGCCAACACTTTCGGAGCGACAATAAAAATGGAAAACCGGAAGAGCGGCGGAGCCAAACTCACCTGCGTCTTTTCAACGGATTCCCCGGATGACGAGCAAGAGTAGATGGTGGAGAAAAGAATAGTACTCGTAGATGATCACCCAATCAGTCGTGGTGGGGTTAAGGCTCTGATTTCCGCAGAGCCCGATCTCAACGTCTGCGGGGAGGCTGGCAGCACCCGGGAAGCTCTCGCTATTTTAGACTCCAGTGAACCTGATCTGGTAATCATCGATATCAGCCTGCCCGATCGCAGCGGCCTGGAATTAATCAAAGATCTGCATTTTACCAATCCGAATCTGCTTATGCTCGCCCTCTCCATGCACGATGAAAACGTCTACGCACAGCGGGTTCTTCAGGCCGGCGGGAAAGGCTACCTGATGAAAGACAACGATGCCGGAAACATCATTCGCGCAATCCGGACGGTCCTGAACGGCAGAATCTTCCTTAGCGATGCGATGTCATCACGGCTTCTCGAACTGCTCGCGCCAAAAGATCATCAGGTCACCCTTTCCCCACTCGAAAAACTCAGTGACCGGGAATGTGAGGTATTCCAGTTGATCGGTAACGGTCGAAAACAGGCTGAGATCGCTAAACAACTGGGCATCAGCCTGCGCACCGTGGACGCCCACCGCAACGCGATTCGGACCAAACTCAAACTGCCCGGAAATCACGAAGTCACCCTTTACGCGGTAAAATGGGCGCAAACTCAGTCAGCACAACCATACGAAAAACCCCTATAAGCCATACGAAATTTTCGTATATACGGAGGCGACTTTTCGTAAAATGCGCTTGGCGGATGCCCGAATATTAATTTCTTTATATCATATGAAGCTCATGATCAGGAGGCGTTAACCCTCGAAATAATAACAACACATCAACAACTAATCATGACCGTAACAAAACGAGACCTAGTAGTCAGAATCAGCGAGAAAACAAACCTTTCCCAGCACGAAGTGCAGGAGGTCATCGAACAGCTGATGCTGGAAATCACCGAAAATCTTTCCGTAGGAAGCGAAGTCGTTTTCCGAAACTTCGGAACTTTCAAAACGGCCGTTCATCAGCCGAAAGTAGGACGCAATCCTCTCAAACCCGAGGTGGAAATTACCATTCCCGCCAGAAAAGTTGTCAGATTCCGCCCTGGAAAGATTCTCAAGGAAAGAGTTCAGGAAGAACTCGGAGTCTAATTTAACGGAGAATTACTCCGTCTCCCCCGGGACACCCGGCCGTATTTGGATACGGTCGGGACAACCCGACCCAACAGGGTACAGTCCCTGATCCAACAGGGTACAATCTGCGACCCAACAGGGTACAGTCCACGATTCAACAGGGTACAACGGCATCTTCGCCGCCCCGTGAAGCTTGACTTCCTCGATCCATTATGAGGTAGTTTGTCAGGACCTTCATGAATCCCTCCATCGAAAAACTGCATACCCGGCTCTGCACCGAGGTAAAGGGCTCGGAAACGGCGGCTTTTGAATTGATAGCCTCCATTCTTGCAGGCGGTCACGTGCTCATCGAAGGAGCTCCCGGCGTCGGCAAAACCACCCTCGCCAAATCACTCGCTACCGCTTTTGCGAGCGATTTTCAGAGAGTCCAGTTCACTCCTGACCTCCTCCCATCCGACCTGCTCGGCTATTCCATGTTTCGCCAGGATCAGCAGAAATTCGAATTTATCGAAGGCCCCGTCTTTACCAACCTTCTCCTCGCCGACGAAATTAACCGCACCAGCCCGCGAATCCAAAGCGCTCTGCTCGAGTGTATGAACGAAGGCCAGGTCACGATCGACGGCAAAACCTGGAAGCTGCCCGCCATGTTCCATGTCGTCGCCACGCAGAACAACCGCTTTTCCACCGGTACCTTTCCGCTTCCCGAACCACAACTCGACCGCTTTCTCACCTCCATCGAGATGACTCTCCCCCAACCTGTTACCCAGGTGGAAATGCTGGAATATCACCTCAGCGACAGCAACCGTTCGCGCCGGGAACCGATCGCATCGATCGACGACGCGATTCGCTGGAAAGAGGAAGTCCACGCCTTAAAAGTCTCCCGCGCGATCTGTGAATACATCGTGCGCCTGTCCGAGGCAGTGCGGAAAAACCGCGAAATCGAAGCCGGACTGAGCAACCGCGCCACAATCGCCCTCACGAGAATGGCACAGGCGGTCGCCTGGTTACACGGGCATTCCGCCGTCTTTCCGGATGATGTGAAGCGCGCCTTTGTGCCGGTTCTCGCCCACCGCCTGCATCCTTCCCAAAGCGATTTCGGCAGCAAAGACCGCTCTTTTCAACGGAGAAATACCATCGCCCTGCTGAATGCGGTGCTCGACCAGGTGGAGGTGGATTGAGGCAATGAAAGAACGTCCCAAAGTCGTCGTTTCCCCGTCCGGAGCCACGCTTTTCTGGCTTTCGGTATTGGCGATTCCCGCCGGTGTTTTTACCTATTCCGGCCCCGCTGTTATCCTCGGCCTCATGGGGCTGGTCCTGATCGGTATCGCGCGATTTCTCGCCGTCCGGCAGCTCACAGACCTCCGCCTCAGCCGACGCCTGCCGAAACGCGGCTTCCCCGGTGAAACATTCGAGATCGAAACCCGGTTTGAGAACAGGAGAACCTACCCCGCTTCTCGGGAGATCGAATTGATCGATACCCTGGCCGGACACGGTGGAAAAGGGATTCACATCGCGGAAACCGGCCCCGGTCACAGCACCCGGCTCTCCTATCCCGGAAAAGTTTTCCGCCGCGGTCGCCTCCGGGTTCCCGGCTACACCCTGACCTCCCGCTGGCCGTTCGGTTTTTTCGAAGCTTCTCTGGGCGGTACTTTTGAACCGGCCGCTCCGGGCGATGAATCGATCCTCATCGCCCCCAATCCCCTCCTGCCGCCTTTTGTCGACCGCATCCTGCTTCAGTTCGAGCAGGAAGCCGCCCTTTTTTCCGAGCTGCACCCCGATGATTTAACCGAATTTCGCGCCCTCCGGGAATTTCGCTCCGGCGATTCCCTGCAATCGATTCACTGGCCCGCCTCCTCGCGGTCCGATGCGATTATCGTGCGCGAATTTGATCCCCCGCGCCCCAAACCCCAGTGCCACGGAATCTTTCTTCACCAGTTTGTGCCTCCCGGCGAACTCAATCAACCCGACCGTTTTGAAAGGATGTTGCGCATCGCCAGCGGCCTGCTCGTTCGATTCCAACAGAGAGAATTGCCGGTCGTCGTGAGAATGAATTTCGCCGGGAAACAGATCTTTCGCATCCCGGGGGAACATCACTGGCACCAGGCACTCGACGCCCTCGCCGAAGCAGAGTCACGCCCCGCATCCACACTCGATCACATCGGCGAAGATTGGGACATTTTTGAAGAATGTGACCAGGTATTTGTCCTCGGCGACTGGGACCGCACCGCCTGGCAGGACAAAACCGAAGGTCTGCACTCCGCTGTGGTTTGTCTCGACCCCTTTACCGGAACAGTCAAAAAACGCTCCGCCAGAGTTATCAAACCCGCCGGCAAAATTCTTACCCGATGATTGCGCTCTACATCGTATTTCTTGCTGTTATTCTCGGGTGGATTGTTTCCGGCTCCCTCGTTCCTGCGGCCTCGATGCTCGTT
>JARGOZ010000213.1 GCA_029213025.1 Verrucomicrobiales bacterium | reverse complement strand
ACACGGAGGGTAAAAAAGGAATCAAACTGGGCGGTGAAGCTATTAAGGTGGCGAAAATCCAGGGCCAACTTAAGAAAGATCCACTCGGCGTTCTGGTCGCATTGGAAAAAGAAGTACTCGCTGCAGATCCTTACAACCCCCAGGCAAACGAACTGCTGTACGAAGCAGCCAGTGCTGCCGGTCTGAAAATGACTGCCGGTGCCGCACTCGAAACGGTGATTCAGGGGCACCCCGAAAACACCAAATTCTTCCACAAACTGGGCGATTATTACATGGAAAACGAGGCTTTCGACAAAGCCGCCGGTATTTTCAGTCAAATCGTGCAGAAAGACCGAACCGACCTCCAGGCTTCCAAAAAGTATAAGGATGCCACAGCGCGCGGCTCCATCGCCTCACAGAAATGGGACTCCGAAGGCGACTGGCGTGATCTTTTGAAGGATAAAGACGCCGCCAACTCCCTGGAAAAGCAGGGCAAGGCAGCGATGACTCCGGAGATGCTTCAGACGCAGGCTACCCGCCTTACCGCTGAATATGAAGCCGATCAAAACAACATCGAAGTCGTCAAGCAACTCGCCAATACCTACGAGCAGCTCGAAGATTTCGAAACCGCGAGCAGCTTTTACGAATGGGCTTTCCACCTCAGTTCGAATGACCCGGCTTTGGAAAGAAAAGTCGCGCTGATGAAAGAAAAAGTGGGCCGCAATCAGCAGCGGGAACTGGAAAAATTTATCGCAGAGAATCCGGAACATCCCGATGCGGAACAATACAAAGCTCAACTTGCCGAGCTGAAGAAATCGCAACTCGGCGGATTGATTAAAGAGTCCGAAGACCGCGTCGCCCGAAACCCGACCGATACCGAACTTCGCTTCGAACTCGGCGACCGCCTTTTTCAGGGCGAAAGATACCGGGAGGCGATCAAACACCTTCAACAGGCCAAGACCAGCCCCAACCTGCGACTCAAAGTCATGAACATGCTCGGTAAGTGTTACGATAAAATGGGGATGACAGACCTTGCTGCCACCCAGTTTGAAGAAGCGATCTCCGAGTTAACTTCCATGGACGACACCAAGAAAGACGCCCTGTATAACCTCGCTCTTCTGTATGAGAGAATGGAGAACAAAGAAAAATATCTCTCCAGTCTCAAAGAAATCTACGCAGTCGACTACGGCTACCGGGATGTGGCGGAGCGGGTAGAATCGTCCTACGGCGATTCCTGATTGTACCCTGTTGGGTCCGGGACTGTACCCTGTTGAGTCCCGGACTGTACCCTGTTAGATAGGGTAGCTATTCTCCGGGATCTCCGAGGTGCCGGGCCCGTTCAATGGCTTGGAGCATGCCTTTGGCCTTGTTCACGGTCTCGATATATTCGTTCTCCGGAACCGAGTCGGCAACCACCCCCGCCCCGGCCTGAACATAGGCTTTGCCATCTTTCAAAACGACGGTCCGCAATGCTATACAACTGTCGTGATTCCCGTCGAAGCCGAAGTACCCGACAGCTCCCGAGTAGGCACCGCGCTTCGATTTTTCAAACTCATTGATGATCTGCATCGCCCTCACTTTCGGACTGCCACTAACCGTTCCTGCCGGAAAAGTGGCCCGCATCACATCGTAAGCTGATTGTCCTTCGCGCAGCTGCCCGAAGACATTGGAGACGATGTGCATCACGTGGCTGTACTTTTCGATGATGTAGCGCTCACTCACGTCAACGGTGCCGAATTTCGAAACCCGACCGACATCGTTTCTGGCCAAATCAACCAGCATCAGGTGCTCCGCCCGCTCTTTCGGATCGTTGAGCAAATCCTCGGCAAGCGCTTCGTCCTCCGCCTCGGTTTTCCCCCTCCAGCGGGTCCCGGCGATGGGGCGTATTTTAATCCGGCCGTCAATAGCCTGGACGTGGACTTCCGGAGAACTCCCCACCAGTGCGAACTCGTCCCCCCATTGAAGACAAAACATGTAGGGAGATGGATTGACATGCCGAAGCGACCGGTACAGATCGATCGGTTTACCGGTGAATTCCGCCTCAAACCTCTGCGACGGAACAACCTGGAAAATGTCACCGGCGAATATGTACTCCCTCGCCCGCTCCACCATGCCTTCGTATTCCTCGCGGGTTGTGTTACTGACGATCTCCGGTTCTCCCGGCTCGGTCATGAGAGAAAAGCTGGGAAACTCGATTGGTCGGGACAGTCTCTGGACAATGTCATCGACCCGGTTTCTGGCTATTTCATAAGCCGTTTCGAGATGCTCAAAATCGTCGGTGCAAATATTAGTGACCACCTGAATTTTCCGGAACCGGTGATCGAAAATCACCACGGTTTCCGTGATCATAAAAGCCATCTCGGGCAGGCCCAATTCATCCCGCGGCGCTTTAGGAACGGTCTCTTCAAAAAAGCGGACCATATCGTAGGTGAGAAAACCGACGGCTCCACCGGAAAAAACAGGCAGCCCGTCCACTTCCACGGGTCGATACTCGGACATGAGGCGCTCCAGTTCATGCATCGGATCGCCCTTTTTCTTCGGTAAATTGTAGGTCCGGAATTCCTCTTCCTCACCCTTTTTCACCGAGATCTTCCTGCCTTTGGATCGAATTTGCAGCCTCGGATCGGTGCCCAGGAATGAGAACCTGCCGATTTCATCACTCTTTTCCGCTGATTCAAAAAGAAAACACGGATTCGCATTGCCTTCGTTCAGTTTATAAAAGGCCGAAACCGGAGTCTCGAAATCAGCCGCCAACTCCGTCCAAACCGGAATCAGATTTCCTGATTCTGCCAGCACGATGAATTCTTCCAGAGATGGTTTTAAGGTCGTCAAATTCGTTTGGGAATGAGTTAACTTTGCGAGGGCGTGAGTTAAACACAGAACCACCGGGTAATCCAGACGCAGAATTCGGTACACAAAAAAATCCGGCGGAAAAACTCCCGCCGGATTTCCAAAAGTGCTGATTACCTGGATAAATTAACCAAAATTCTCCAGTTTGGAGACCAGTTCATCGATTTTCGGCTCAAGAATCGCCTGGACTCCGGGAATTCCGTAGACTCTTTCAACCAGGTCGTTAAATTGAGGCGCGAAATCCGCTACCGCTTTCCTGAGCTGATTCTGAACCGGCTCGGGAAGAGTACCGACTTTTCCAATCACCGAATTCACCTGCCGGGACATACCCTCGATTTTCGGAACAGCGGCCTTTGCCGATTCAATGTCCTTAATTCCTTTCAGGGTGGATTTTGTCTCGGAAATCACCTTGTTCATTGCGGCTACCGCATTATCAGGACCGACATCCTTTATCGAAACCGGGGCTGCAGCGGAAGATTCTCCTCCCAGTTTGGGAAGTACTACTTTCCAGATGAGGACTCCGAGAACCGCGAGAATCATAATCGGCACCAGAAGTTTCACGAAACCGCCTCCCGAAGAAGCAGTGGTTTCGGCGACCTTTTTCGATGAATCGGTTGCGGCGGATACCTGTGAGGAAACGGCGTCTTTCGCGTCGTCAATCTTCGCCGATACACTGGATGCTGCAGCAGCAGCGGTGGCGGCCGTTTTGTTTGCGGCGGCGGCGGCCGCTTCTTTGGTGTCATCCAGTTTACCGGTCGCCGAACTTATCGCCGCTGAGAGTTCTTCTTTGGTTTCCTCCGTCTTTTCCGCCGCTGCATCCAACACGGAATCCGCCGCCTCTTTGGTTTCTTCCAACTTATTGGAAGCGGCATTGACCACAGCGTCTTTCAAATTTTCCGCCGCGACAGCAACGTTATCATCTCCGTCAAATCCGGATAAACCGAGAACACCGGACAATCCCGGAGGCAGGACTCCTTTGATAAGATCTTTTTGGCTGAGAAGAAGCTTTGCGAAACCGGATGCATCCAACCCGAGTGCTTTTTTCTGTTTACCCAACAGACTGAAAATGATCGGCGCAATGAGCCCCATCAGGGAGCCGGATTTTTCCTTATCCAGTCCACTCACTCCGGACAGCAGATCCAGCAATCCGTCGACTTTATCCCCGAATAATCCGCCGATCAAACCTTTCCCCATTTCCATAAGCCGTTCACTTCCCCCGTCGGCTCCGCCCAAAATTTTGTCGACATTGTCGACGATCGTACCATCGGCCTGATCGAGAACAGCTCCGAGTTGTTCAGCGCCTTCCGGTGTTGACGCTTTTCCAATAAAACCGGCAAGCAGGGAAGGCAATGCTCCTCCGACCAATTTGTTTACGCTTGCTTCGTCGACGCCAAGGAGGCCGGACACTTGACCAACGATTTTGTTGCTCACAGCACCCCGCATGAGATCCAGTAGATTAATTGACATAGTTTTGATTTATTCGGGTATAAGATAAAGGGGGGCTCTCCCGAATGTTTTTCGATTTGCCTGACGAATGTCAAGCATCGAATCGGAGATCTTCATCTGTCCCAATAAATCAAAGCGCCAATTCCATTTGCACAAGATCCGATTCCACACTCGGCTCACACACCTCATCATCAGCGAATCGGTGGGAAACAACCGGAGTTTTCGTCTTGGCTTCGACCACGCTGGCCGCCGGGTAGGTAGACGGAGTTTTCGCCAGATCGGCCTCCACAGCAGCCACGACTTCGGCTATATCTTTTTCAATCGGACGAACCGGAATCCCCTTGAGGGCGGGATACAAAGAAGTGGGCTTTTTTCGCTCAGCGCACTCCACCTCCACCTCGCAGAGTCCCATTTCGTTGAGGGCATCTTTGGCAAATTCCAGAGCTTTTTCCGCCGTGTTACAATCGGAACTTAAATGGCCGAGAATAACCCGGTTCAAATCCGGGCTTGCCACTTCCTTTAATAATTCGGCAGTCTGCTTATTACTCAGATGACCGTGCCGGTTACTGATCCGTTGCTTAAGTGACCAGGGGCGTTTCTCGTCATTCTGAAGCATTACGTCGTCATAATTTGACTCCAAAAAAAGCGAATCAACACCTTTCAGACGCTCGATAATCAGACGGGTCACATGACCTACATCGCTGAGCAGCCCCAGCGACCCTCTTTCGCTGCGAAACACGAATCCCACCGGATCAACGGCATCGTGCGGAACATTGAAGGTATCGATTTCAATATCCCCCACAACAAAACTGGAACCGGCCTCAAATTTGCGCCACGAAATCTGAGCCTTTTTGATTTTGTCCTGCTGGACAATGTGACTGGTGTGAACGGTAGCATAGACCGGAATAGAGCGTTTCCGGCAAAATACCTCGAGACCCTGGACATGGTCGCCGTGCTCATGAGTAAGAAGGATAGCCGTCAGACTGTCTGGATCAACTCCCACTTCCTCCATCCTCACAGCAAGTTGTCGAGCCGACAATCCTGCATCCACCAGTATCTTAGTCTGCCCACAGCAGACGACTGCACTGTTTCCTGAACTACCACTCCCTAGGACCGCAAATTCGATCATGCCGGTACAGTAAGGAACATGACCGTTCTAACAACAGGGAATTTCGAAAAAATGTAATTTCAAAGTTAGAAAAATGTTCAAAATTACAAATTATCTCATTTGTCGTCGAGTTTTTTCGAGAGTTTTTGGCTGCTTCTCTCAAGAACATTTTTTTCCTCAGGAGTCAGACTTTGCATACCTTCTTCGCTGATTTTCTCCAAAATGGCGTCCACCTTTTTACTTAGATAAACGGTCTCCTTCTGTCTCTTTTTCTTTATTTGTTTTTCCGCAGCCTCGGCGATTTTTGAACGGCTCTTGCGGCTTTCCGAACTCCGGTTTTCCCGGGCTCGAAGGTGCGGCATGAGAAGGTTTACAAATCCCCAACCGGCAGCCATTCCTCCAAGATGGGAAATGTAGGAGATTCCCCCGGAGGCGTTTAACGTCATCAGCAAACCGGCCACATTACCGATTAAAAGAAACCATCCGAAGTATTTAATTTTAAACTGCACCGGCAGGAAAAGCAGAGAGATGGGCTGTTCAGGGATGGTGAGAATGACTGCGGTGGCCAGAGCGATCACTGAGGCGGAGGCACCAATCACAGGGGCTCCGGAAAACAGGCCAATGTGAGCAATCCCGCCGATAACTCCACCCAACAAATACAGAGACAAAACCCACTTCCTCCCCAGCACCTGTTCAAACATCCGACCGAGGAAAAACAGAAACAGCATGTTGCTGATAAAGTGGCCCACATCCGCATGGCAAAACTGAAACGAAACCAGCCGCCAAACCTGCCCGCTGAAAAGGGTGTCTCTCGACAAGTTGACCAGACCTTGAATCCGGTTATCAAAAATGAGATGCTGGATAAGAAAGACAACCGAGTTTATCACCAGGAGCCAAGTCGACATTGACCAGGATCTAAATCCCGCTCCCCTTCTGCTGTCTGCCATGTATTCACGATCGTAGATCCCCATTCCTGCCGGTCTAATGCCAAAAGTTATTCACGCCCCTGCGGGCCAACGAGTCAAAAGAATTCGACGAAAGTTCTGCGCCTTTTTGCACTTTCTCTAAAAAAAGGTTTGAACTTTTGAGAAAAGTTAATTAAGAATAGTTAATCACTAAGAAATCATAATGATCACTGGATATTTAGCTATTTTGGTAACCCTGTCACTACTCGGAACGATTTCGTATTTTTCCAGCTTCGGGTAGTAGCAAACGTGATTTCTCTTTTACCAACCTAACGCTAACGCTCATATGATGCCAAACACCACATCCAGTCATCAGGTCAAACCTGAGAATCGCGCAACTGTTCCCAACACTGGAATCATTAAGTGGATCGAGCCATCGGCCAGGGAGGAACAGGAACATCGGGATTACACTCCGATCGCAAGAAACCAAAAAGAGTATTTCGACGATCTCCAGAGAGCGGTGGCCGGTTTGACCGCTCTGATCAATTCGGAAATGAGTGCCAGTGAAATTTTGAAAAGAGCTGAAATGGAAGTCAAAAAAATCGAATCCGAAACATATGACGTAGTCCGCGAGTTTCTCGGGGAGGAAGTCACCACGCAAATGAAGAGAATTAACACCGACCTTGACGAGCTTGCTTCTCTTGTGTCCGGAATCGAGGCCAGCCTCGCCGGTTTCTCTCCTCTAATCGAAGAGGAAGAGGCAAAGGATGAAGCAAACAGATCTGCCGCTTAACCGAAGTTACAGCAAAGGCACGGAAACAAAACTGTCGGCGAAACCCGGCAGTTTTTTTATTTCTTCAATTCCTTGAGTTCCCGTTTCAGGGATCGCAATTCCTCGTCCACCTGAGCGAGATAAGCCGAAGTGGCCTTCAGTCGCTTCGTCGTAAGCTTGGCGATAAACTCATACAGGGACGCATAGAACTCCGGATTGGATTCTTTAGGCATCACGTGTTCCAGAAACTTCTGATCCACAGCCAGGCAAAAGGCTTTTCCTTTGGCTACCACGGATGCGGAGCGGACTTCATCATCAAGTGCCGCCAGCTCTCCGAAAATGTCTCCCACAGTGTCCATAACAACGATCTCATCCTCGCCCTTTACAACAACAACGCTGCCTCCAATCAGAATGTAAATTCGGGAGGCCTCATCCCCTTCTTTGATGATTACGTCTCCCGATTCGCACTCAATAATCGCACTGGCATGCAGAACCTGATCGAGATGATCTTTGGAAAAGGATTCAAGGAAGGGCATCTCCCGAAAGGTCTCGGGAACATTGTCCTCGTCATGGATATAAGCGTATTCTTGCACGGTACCCGAAATGTAAGGTTTGCAGATAAAATGTCGAGAACGATCTTCCTATTCACTGAGGAGCGGTAGAATCGCAGCGACCACTTCCGCAGCCAGAATGTCATTCCCTTCCGGCGTGAAGTGAACATTGGCCGGTCTCATCATTTCAGCCATCCTTTGTTTTGAAATCGTAAACAGGTCGTTGGTGGGTATCTTCAGTTCCTTCATCACTTTTTCTGCAATCTCATTATATTTCACGGAGTCTCCGACAACTCTGCCTTTAGCACCTGGAGGAACCGGAGTGGTATTTCGCCAGACGACTTTGGCTCCGGTTGCTTGCAATTTTCCGGCCAGAATTCGGAGATTTTTTTCGTATTCGGCCGGAGGTACCTGTTGCTGACTGGAGGATTCTTCCGGATCTGCCAAATTTCGACCTTTCGGTCCCATATATTTCAAATCGTGCAGCCCCCAGTTGAAGTGAATCACATCCCACTTTTTGCCGGCACCTCCTGTGTTCAACCACTGATCCAAATCAGCTAATCCCTTTGTAGAAGGTCCACAATTCACCAACGGGCGATGCACATTGGCCTTTCCTTCGAGCAATTTGCGCACGGGAACCGTGTATCCAATCGAAATGGAATCCCCGATCAACAACACCCGGGGCAGTCCGGCCACATCTTCCACTTCTGCCATAGCCGGATTTACTTTTTTGTCCTTTTTCTGGGCAAAAGAAGAGGTGGAACCAAACGCAGCCAGCGCTGCAATCACTAGAAGAACCGATCTATTCATATCCCGCATCCTAGCCGTTATGTTCAAAAAATGCAGCCACGTTCCGACGATATGATTCCCTTGATGACGCCTGATTCTAATGTTTAAGTGCCGTGGATCGTTGTAAATCGATGAGAGCTATTACGCCGAAGATATCAATCCTTCTTTTCAGCTGTTTCGGAATGGCGTTATGCAGTCTGGAGGCACAGCAATTCCGGACCATTTCCGCTCAAAATGCCATTGAACAGGTGCAGCAACGCTTTGGTCCGGACGCTATCGAGTGGATTTCAGAAATCAAAGCAACCGGAGGACAGCCGCAACCTCTTCAATGGGACATTGTCGCTTTCGACCGCAAGTCACCCGGGCTGCTTCATCATTACCGCGCCTCGGCCGGAGTCGTCCAGGACGGTGGCCCCGACAGTCGACGATATCCGAATCAGGCACCCAATGGATACTTCAATATTACGGCAATAGGTGTCGACAGCGTGGCCGCTTTTACCATAGCTGAAGCGGAAGCCCGGAAAGCCCGTCTGGGTTTCGACAGCTGTGATTATTTTCTCCAGCTACGGGAATTTTCCAATGAAACGGTTTGGAGACTGGAATTAGTCGATGCGAGTCACCGGCTCGTCGGCTCGGTTCATATCTCCGGAACCAACGGACAGGTTCTCAGAACAATTTGGATGCAGAGAGATACGATTTCCGGGTTCCCGAAAATTCTGGATTCGATGTCACCCGTTCCCCCGTCGTTTACCGGCGACCAAAGGATGACGCCCGGAGCCCCGGGAGGGATCGACCAAAGCGATTCTGATGTCGTTGAGTTTGTTCCCTCGCCTTATTCCCCGGTGCCCTCAACCGGGATGAATCCTCAAAATCCCTCTAATTTTCAATCAGGAACTGGAAGCAATAGCGGTATCTTTCGCCAATTCCCTCCTTCGGGCGGTGGTGAATCAAGAAACCCGATCGCTATTTCATCAAATAACCCCCTTGACCCACAACCTGCGACAGCACCAGCGCCTCCTCCCGGTATCACCATCCCCCGCGAGCCGGATACAATCCCCATGCCCCTCGAACCGGCTCCAGCAACTCCTCCCGCCGGACCGGCTCCTCCAATCAGTATCTCCGGGGGAGAAGGCTCCTCAGCCCGGATTCCACCTCCACCTGTGCCTCAGTAGGCAGAAGTCATTATTCCGGACAAGCCTGCAAGCCTCCTGATCCGGAGGCATTTTCGGTTGTCCCGTAATCGCTGAGTTTAGCAATTACTTTGAATATCCATGCGATAAATTTGGAATTAACAAAAATTATAGATTCTTTAGACTCTCTACACTTTTGTCTATTTTCTTACTCGCAATGTTGGCTTCAGAGCCGTCTTAAAGGTACCAAACCCTAACAATAACCCCTCCCCTTTATGGTCCCCCGAACCAACACCCCCATAGAGCGTACTCTGATGGCGATTCCCACCGTCATCGTGCTCGTAATAATGGGCTCAACTGTTGTCCACCTGGCAGGTGAAACGATCGTGTCTACACTTTCAACTGCCGTCCTGACACTTCCCGCTGATGGGAATGATGTGATCAAACAACCGGTTAAGCGAATGATCGATGAGTCGGCCCTGACCCCGGTAATGCCTGTAAATCTTCCGCGACAGGAAGATTTAGTCCTAAGTTCGAAACCGGAGTTACCGGAAAATTTTTTGATCCCGCCCGAACCGGTTTTGCCTTTACCCAGGCTTTCTGAGTCTGAACTGGCTGCGCGACAAAAAATCATTGCTCACCTGGGCGGGGAATCCGAATACTTCTCCCTCGAAGAAGATATGGAAGCGGCTTTTTCCGCTGCAAAATATGCTCTCAAATCCCGCGGTGTGGCTTTTGGCAAACTGGATGTCCTGGCTGTAGCCGACTTCACCAAACCCTCCTACATCAGGCGGCTCTCCATATTTAACCCACGAACCGGAAAAGAAACGAGACATCTGGTTGCCCACGGAACGAGGAGCGGAAAGCTCTACGCAAAGAATCTGTCAAACCGGGTGGGATCTCTCCAGAGCAGTCCCGGACTGTATCAAGTAGGCAGAAAGTACCGGGGATCCCACGGAGCTTCTCTAAAACTTCACGGCCTTGAAGAAGGTATCAATGACAAGGCGCTTCGCCGCGCTATCGTTATGCATTCAGCTTGGTATGTTTCCTACAAAGCCATGGTTAGTAATCTCAAAAAGGAAGGCGTTCCCCGACTCGGCTGCAGCCATGGCTGTCCGGCTGTCCACGCTGAGGATCTCGAGTATGTTCTCGGCAAACTGAAGCCCGGTTCCTACCTGTATATCTATTCAGGTACTTGAGCCTCAGCTTTGGCCTGTAAGTTTCGCTCCAGGTTGGCGTGGTTAAGATCCCAGGCCTGCTGAATTCTTTTTAAACGATTTTCCCATAATTCGTTGTCATCGGGAACCCATTCGTAATCCATTCTCGAATACACTTTGTCCTTCAGTAGGTCAAACTCGATCCTTTCTCCGGTTTCGTCCTGCCCGAAGACTTCGATTTTCCGGACAATTTCGTTTTCATCGTCACTGAAGTTATCGTGGATTTTGAGCCACGATTCGATCGTCTCGATTACGGCGGTGTGATTGAGAGTAGCATCTTTTTCCCTCCCCGCTTTCAACACTACTTCGACGGAGGAGGATTCAGCAATCATGGAGTTCTGAATCACACTTTTGGTATTGCCGTCAATATCATCAATTGTCGGCATTACATCAATGAGATTGGCCGAGATATGAATTTTTCTAATTTGAGTCAGTGCTTTCACCTTTCCCACATCGCACGGTCTCAGAATCGGTGAAATCTCCACATCGAGATCATATTCGCCGACTTCTTTGAGAAAATGAGCCATCTGCCCAACAGAAACAGCTTTTGAATTGCGCTGCAGGGCGAGGATTCGAGTCTGAAAATCGTAGTAAAATGCCGAGCACTCAGCAATTCCCTCGTCCGCATTAAAGATGATTGCCCGAACTTTTCCCTCCAGGTTGGCCCGAAACCCGGGAGGAGTCATCGATATCCTCATCATGTCTCCGAAATACCCCACACCACCTTCCTTGAGTTGGCCTCTAGCAAGGCGAACCCAGTCATCTGTAGGCTGGGTGGTCCGCTTCGAACTGTCGTTAGGCAGGCCGTGTAATTTTTTTAATAGCGGTTCGATGTCGGGAGAGTCCGGACCAACATGAAAGAAGTCAATTTTCGTCGATTTACGCATAGTTTCCGTGCGTTTTAATCGACTTCCCTAAAAGGTCAAGAAAGGTTTAGAACTGAAATTCTAAAATGCGTGGGGCACCTGGTGATCGATCCTTTCGAACCAGAGATAACCACAGTAGGTGATGTAGCCGAGCAACAAAATCGTTCCCTCAATCCGCGAAATTTTTCGCCGCGTCATCATCATGGGCACAAGGAGAATCGTGAATGCCAGCATGACAAACAGATCCTCCCGATGGACGTGGACGATATCGATCGGCTTAATGATAGCCGTGAAACCGATAACGCACAGCAGGTTAAACAAACAGGACCCGACAATATTTCCCACAATCAGATCTCCTTCTCTCTTCAACGAGGCCACAATCGACGTGGCCAGTTCCGGGACGGACGTGCTGAACGCGATAACGGTTAACGAAATCAACGCTTCCGGAACTCCCAGATTCTGAGCCAGCGAAACGCCGCCTTTTTCCAGAGCCACGGAACCCAAATACAAAACCACCAGACCGAGAATCACAAAAAGGGCAAGCTTCCAGTTCGGTGCGGAAAACGCTTCTTCCGGACCTCCGATTTCCTCCTCGATCAGTTTGGCATCTTCGCTGGCGAGATGGGAAACCTTGAGCCGAAAGATCGTGTAACCAACTACAATCGAAAATAACAGAATGCCCTCCAACCGGGTGAATATTCCATCCCACAAAAGGACGGAAAACAACAGACTGGAGGCCACCAGAACCGACATATCCCTGGTGAGAAGGGACCTCTTAACAAACAACGTACAAATAAAGGCGGAAATCCCCAAAACCATGCCGATATTACAAATATTCGACCCGACCACATTTCCCAGAGACATGTCCGGGTTCCCCGTTGAATTGAATTTCAAGCTGACGAACAATTCCGGGGCACTGGTACCAAATGCAACCACTGTCAATCCCACCACGAGGGGGGAAATCCCGAATTTCAGGGAGATTTTCGCAGCACTGTTGACCAGCCATTCGGCACCGAAATAGAGGGCAAGCAATCCCGCAATCAACCACGTGACATCAATGAGGATAGACATTCGGTATCTTGTGGGGGAACCCAAAAAACGCGAATAAAAAAACTCTTTCTTTTTCCCCTTGCGTTCCTGAAAATCGAAATGATATTCGCCCACGCTTTACGACCCGTTCGTCTAGCGGTCTAGGACTCCGCCCTTTCACGGCGGCAACACGGGTTCGAGTCCCGTACGGGTCGCC
>JARGOZ010000212.1 GCA_029213025.1 Verrucomicrobiales bacterium | reverse complement strand
GTGCCGGATATGGTTTCATCAGGCCTCGCCGCGTAGCGGCTCTGTTCAACAAATCACAGCAGCCAATCCCTATATTCTTGGAGTTTTTGACGTGACTTGGCTTCGATTTTAGTTATTGTAGATGGAGCGGTTCTCGGCATTGGTGCCGGGATCGGCTGTGTTCAGACGTTCGGTCTAGAAGATGAACTCTAGGGGAAAACTCGTGGTAAGAATTGCGCTCGGAGTCATAGTTGCTCTTGTGGTCCTTGCTCTCTGGGGCCGGTGGGTCGAGAACAACATGTATGTTACCCATAATCCGACCGTGGCTATCGGAGAATACATCTCCCAAACTGGACAATGGCCCAAATCTTGGGATGACGTAGCTGGCGTCGGACTTTCCCTTCCGTCTACTGTGCGCCACGTCGAAGTAGCTTGGCAGATCGATCCTTATGAACTCCTCGCCAAGGGAAAGATCATAGGAGAGGGGGTCTCATCGTCTAAAAGCTACTGCTCAGTCGTGTATCGACCTCGCGATAAACCCGATGTTACGGAAATAGATTGGCACTTGCATCCAATCCTGGCCGAGGCACTCCCCGCAGCGAAGCGGACCGAACAAGCCGAGGCACTCAAGCCCTGACCGCGCCGTAGTCGAAATGACTTTTCTGATTCGCCAGTTTATCTCACAATCAACACGCGTGATAAAAAAGGGGACACACAAGTAGTTGAATATCGAATTCCGATTTGTTTGAACTATTGGATTTTTCCGGGTTATAGAAGATAACTATGAATCTGCCATGTTGAAAATAGAGGCAGCAGGCCCGGAAACGGCTTATTTCACCCGGCTGTGGTGATTTCCGTCAGGCAAAGCTCGTGGATGGCAATAGTAGTTTAGATCCGCGCTGGATTGGGCGCGGTGGAGACAGGTGATTGGGGATTTTTGCAGAAACGATGTTTTGCTCTATGCCCTATTCGATCTGCAGATCCCGCAGGACCCGGAGTTCTCCCCAGTGGCCACCACGCATTTTACGGGCTCCGCTTTGCCGGCGTTTGCCGAAATGTTGGCGGTTGGCCTCAAAGATTTGATCGACAAAAGCAGCACTGCCAAGCACCGCGCCGGAGGTCAGGTAGCGGACCCGGCAACTCAGCTTTTCAGAGGACTGATACGGCATTCTTGCGCAGATACTTCCTCGACCTGTTCCCGGCTAATATACGACAAGGGACGGACTTTTTGTTCTACGAATCAGTAGCCCCTGGTTTGATCGACATTGAGCGTCAACGATTAAACCCCAACGAATACTTGATTTTGCTGTCTCCCAATTAAGAGTTTCATGAAAATGAGTGATCAATTTCAACCGACTCGTTGGACCTTGTTAAGACAAACGTTCGGAACGGATCCAGGCCTGCAGAATCGAGCCTGGAAGGAAATTCACCAATTGTATCGCCGACCATTGGAAAGGTTTGTTCGTTTACAAGGGTGGTCGGAAGTTGATGCCGAAGATTTAGTTCAAAGTTTTTTCGTCAAGTTGGCACACCGCGACTGGCTAAAGGAAGCCGATCCTCAAAAGGGAAAAATGCGCACTTTTTTGCTTGGCCGGCTTCAGAATCATCTCAAACAGGCGCGGCGACATGCCAATGCAAAAAAACGCGGAGGCGATGCAGAAACAACAAGCCTGGAACTGCTCGAAAGCGATGGCGCTGAATATTCCGACGAAGAATGGGCCCGTATCTTTGATAAGGAGTGGGCTACCAGCGTGTTCGAACGGTGTCTCGAATCTCTGGAGGCCGACTATGCAAAAAAAGGCAGGCAGGCACTGTTTGCAGGAACCCGCGGAATACTGACCGGGGAACCGGGAAGGCCCGCTGCGGAAATTGCTGAACAACTGGGTATGACCGAAGGAGCCGTAAATGTCGCAATCCACCGAATGCGACACGAATTCCGGGATTTAATTCGAGCAGAAGTATCGGAGTCACTCGGACCTGAAGACGATTTGAGTGAAGAAATCAGGCATTTGGCAGCCTCACTGTAAATTCGGGGAATATGGAAGTCGCAGGACCCTATAAAAAAGTTGTTCACACAATGGTAACGCAACTCAGTAAGTTGGGCGGCAGTAGAGAAAACTGTACCCTCTTAACTACCGGACTGTACCCTGTTGAATGACGAGTTTACGCTACCATAATAGCGTCTTTGTTTTACCGCATACTTGATTTCAACCATCTCTCAGGCAGTTTTTTAGGACACGAACTGATACCTTCGACCTTTATGAATTCGAAGCATTATGTTTGTAAGGTTTCCCCCTTTTCGATCAAGGACCAGGAAAGTTCGTGGTGATGAGTGAAAAGGATCCCGACCAGGAAGACATTATGAGAGCGGCTTTCGAGTTCGCTGCGGAGGCCTCCGCAGAGCCCGACAGTTCAGAAATGCCGACCCTGGATCTCGGCGCATGGAAACCACCGGAGCTGGCTGCGATTGATGCGATGTTTCCCGGCTACGACTTTCATCGCATCCTCGGGCCGGGTGGAATGGGGGTCGCTATTAAAATTATGTCACCGGAGTTGGCTAAAATCGACTCCAGCTTTGTGACCCGCTTTCAACGGGAGGCCAAAGCGATGGCACAGCTCGATCATCCCAATATCGTCACCGTTTTCGATTTCGGAAAAACGGAAGAGGGGCACTGCTATTTTGTCATGGAATTCGTTGATGGAGCCGATTTTCATCAGCTGATTCAGTCAGGAGGATTGAACACCAAATCCGCTCTGGAAGCGGTTGGCCAGATCTGTGACGCTCTCGAATACGCCCACGACAAAGGCTTCGTTCACCGCGACATCAAACCGGCCAACATTTTCATCAACCAGGAGCACCGGATCAAAGTCGGGGACTTTGGCCTCGCCAAACTCGTGAAAGGAGAGGAGGAATCTGCAGCCGAAGAGTCCTCTCTTTTGACCCGGCCGGGATCCGTCATGGGCACACCGTGGTACAGTGCGCCCGAGCAGCTTAGTGGCGGCGAGGTTGATCAGCGGGCGGATATCTACAGCCTCGGTGTGATGTTTTACGAAATGCTGACCGGGGAAGTACCGCGCGGAGCTGTCTCGCCGCCTTCCCGCCGGGTCCAGCTCGATATCCGGCTCGATGAAGTGGTATTGCGCGCCATGGCCGATCAACCGGAGGCCCGCTACCAGACCGTGGCCGAAGTGCGCACGGATGTGGATGAGATTCGGACTACACCGCCGGCGACCGGACCGGAACCGGCGCGTGAAAATAAGGCCGGGAAATCGCCCGTGGCGTTTATCGTGGTTTTCGCGGCTCTGATTATGGGGGGAGCCGGGTGGTTTGCCTGGCATGAATTTTTCCGCAGTGATGTCGATGCCGGGAAAAAGGAAAAAATTACCGTATCTCCCAGGGGAACTTCGACCGGAGATGGCAATCAACCGATGGCCCTCAAATCCATCGCCGGAGGCAACGGGCGACCTGTTTTGGTGGATCTGGTGCCGGGTAATGATGTCGAGTTTAGTGAACTGCCGGACAATTTTGATGGAGTGACCTCCGCGGCAACTCTCACCGATGCCGAGAGGACCAGCTATTTCGTTCGAAAGGATGGGACTCTTTGGTTTTGGAAATGGAATGTTCGAATGAAATATGAAGCATCCGCGGTGCGAAAGGTGGTCTCCACCTTTCGGCCCTACGCTTTGAGAGATGATGGATCCGTGATTCGGCCCTCCTATTCTGATCGCGGATGGATCCCTCATCATCCGGGTCCGTTTCTTGATGTGGAACCGGGCGTTTTCGGGATACTCATTGGAATCGATAGCAACCGGAAGATGGTTCCCATTCCCGAATTCGAGACGGCTAGCGGAGCGGATCCAAAGAAAGCCGTTGCCCTGTCCAGAGTGCCTCACTTTGAGAACGTAAGGCAGATCCACCTCGGCATGGATCTGGGAATTGCCATAGACCGGGAGGGCTACTGGAAGTCCTGGAGCTTTTCCAATGTCGAACCAAAGGGATTCCCGGCACCGTCCACGAGGTTATTGTCTGCTGGACTAGGGCCAAAAGGCAAGGCGCTTTTCGTGACCTCAGGGGGGCGGCTCCAGTACTCGATAAATCCCGCAAAACTTACATTGGAAGCAAGGTCGGAGATAGAATCGACAATAAACGCGGAAGCAATCTTCAGGGGCGCAGCCGGACAACCTCAATTTGCGGTCCGATTGAAAGGAAACCGGTGGCGTCTTTTCATTCAGGAAGAGGGAGAACCATTTCGCATGATTGATCCCGCCATCACCGACGCCCTTGAGGGTTGCACCGAAGTTGCAATATCCGGGGAACTGGCGATAGGGTTGCGGGATCTGCCGGAGAAAGAGGTGGGAGTCGGGGAGCCGGCGGTAGAAGGCAGTCAAATCGACGAGCCCGAACCATCAAAAGCAACTAGCGAGCAACTCCCCGCTCCAGTCCCGGTCCGCCTCCAAAGCAGGATGAAAACCAACGAAGTCCCGGTCGACTTCTCCCGCGCGGAAGGCATCGACGATTTTGTTCAGGTGATCGCCGTGGAATATCCCGGTTCGCCGGAATACGACAAAGGTGGCTGGGTCGCGCTTCGCTCGAACGGCAGGATCGTCTCAAGTACCGGGCTCGGCGAAGATCTGGAGAACGTAACTCGTCTGATCGAATGCCGCCACAGTTTCGGAGCCATTCTCGAGGACGGTTCGGTAATTTACTATGGCAGCGATAAACAAGCGATCCGGTGGAACCTCGCCCCCGGGGAAAGGGCTCTCGACGCAGCTTTGGGTGCTGGTAACAGCCTCTGTATTCTGGAAGACAAAAGCTTGCAGTATCGAGGCTATCGAGGCGGCAGGTACATCCCGAAGCAATGGCCACTGCCCCCTGCAGAAGCACAGGAAGGTCCCGTCCGCTGTGTCGGAGTAACCGACAAGTGCGGTTTTGCCTTAACCGAAGCAGGGCAGCTGTTCGTCTGGGATAAAAGAGGAACCATTCCGCTGCCGACAGCTCTCGAGTCAAACATCGAGGATGCGGTTGCTTATACGTCCACGCAAATCGCGGTTTTGAGAAATGGAGAATTCCGGATTTGGGATTTCGAAACCGGCTCGGTGGAGTCCCCGCCCAAAGACTTCCAAAAGGCGGAAAATCTGCAGTTTCGTGCAGGCGGCCTTCTCATCAAAAACGGCGGGGGTGGTCGCCGGGTATTCCTGCGAGGTCAGGAAAGATTGCTGGAAAAAGAGATCAATCGTACGGTTTCTCAAATTCCGTCTGACCAACCCGTCTCGATACGTCACGACCGCGAAGCCACCCAGATATACACCATCGCGAACGGCAGGCTTCGCGGATGGAGCGTGATCCCGGATAGGGCTCCCGTTTCAGTCCAGGGGCGACTCCGCGCGTGGGCTTCGCCGGAAAGCGATCTTCAATTCGATGTCTCCAAAGCAGAGGGAATCGACGATTTTGTACAGGTGGTTCAATTTGTGAGCCGCTCCGGAAAACAGGTTGAATCCGCGGACTGGGCAGCGCTCCGGGCTGACGGAAAAATCGTTTCCAGCGACGGTCGCGGCGAATCGGTCGAAAACGTGGTTAAATTGATTCCGGGAGCCATATCTTTTGGGGCAATTACCGAACAGGGGCAGGCAATCTACTTTGGTGGAGGAGGTCCGCAAACCGCTCCTTTGGAAGCCGGGGAACGGGCCGTCGACGGCGCTTTTGCCGGGAGTCATGGGCTGGTTATTCTTGAAGACCGGTCGCTGAAATATTGGGGCGACAAATACGAAGGCGCGAACGCCTGGCCCGAACCGCCAATAGAAGTTTTGAGCGCCAAAATCGCTCACGTACAGGCCAGTGGGCTCCATGCGCTGGCCGTTACGGAGAGTGGAGATCTGTTCGTCTGGGGCGAAGATGGCCAGATCGATCTGCCGGAACCAATTCGAACCGGTATCGACGAACTGGATGGGCCCCAGATGTCGGGATTCGCCGTGCGCAAGGGCGGCTCGGTGTGGAACTACGTGATCACTCAGCGGAAACTGCATCGCTACAATTTGCCTGATGGAGAACCGGTAACACGACTGCACCCGCAGGCCAGAATTCATCACCTCCTCGAAGGTGCGGACGGCAGTTTTCATTTTCCTGTTGGATCTTTCGAAGCGCTGTCCGAACGACTTACTCAGTTGCCCAAAAACGCCCGGCATGCTGCTGCGGCCGTCGACCGATTCGGCAAGAGGGTCGAAATGCTGCTCTACATCGAACCGGTGGCGAAAGGTGATGCAGGGTCCCCTGCTCCAGTCCAGGGCCGCCTCCTTGCGTGGACGGACACAAAACAGGAGCCCGTCGACCTCTCCCGGGCCGAAGGTTATACAGACTTCGTCGATGTGGTCCTGGTCAATACGGTGACAAAAACCAACTGGTTTGCCCTTCGGGCCAACGGCCAATTGGTATCCAACCACGGTTATGGTGAGGAACTGGACAAGGTGGAGAAGCTCACACGAGGAAATTTGAATACCTGCGGGGCGATCTGTCGGGATGGTTCTCTCCACATATTCAAAACCAATGCGGAAAAATTCGAGCCTTCTCCCCTCAAGGAAGGCTCCCGGGTGGCTCAGGCATGGACAACAAGCAGACGAGGCCTGGTCATCTATGAGGACGGGAGGTTCGGAAGCTGGGGCTGGCCGGAGCCTCCGGACCAAGTCGCGACCTCCCGAATCGTCAGTATCACCTCAAACCTGGAAACCGCTTTTGCTGTGACGGAGAAGAGGAATCTCTTCCGTTGGAGTGAACAGGGCGAGATAGAAGTTCCGGAATCGATCCGCAGCGGCGTTGATCAGGTAGTCTACAAAGGTGGAGGTTCCTTCTTCGTTCGCAAAGGGGATAGGGTCTATCTCTTTGACAAGGATGCCGGCCGGGTCGATCCGGTCGTTTTACAGCCCGCGTCACCGATCCGTCGACTTCATTTTGCTCTCGATGCTCCTCTGCTCGAATACAAAAATGGAAGCCTGTCGACCCGGCACAAGAGCTACGAACCTTTGCGCCGCCGCCTGGAGCTACTTAAACCGGGGCTTCCCTTTTCTGCTCTTGCCCGGGGTAAGGATAAGCTTCTTCTCCACATCGAGCCGGTAGCGGAAGACCGTGAATTCGACGAGCCTGTTCCAACTAACGAGGCAGGCAAGCAACTCCCCGCTCCAGTCCAGGGCCGCCTCCACGCCTGGATGAAAACAGGCGATGCGCCCATCGATCTGAGCAAAGCCGAAGGCATCGATGATTTTGTCCAGGTCATCAGCGTCGATCAGACCTGGGATGAACCTAAAACTTTCGGTTGGGCCGCATTGCGATCGGACGGCTCTGTCGTATCCAGCAGTGGCGTGGGTGAGGAGTTGAAAGATGTAGCGAAACTGATCGAAGCACGCCACAGTTTCGGCGCGATTCTCAAAGATGGATCTGTCCTTTGGTATGAAAACAATGGCAGTAAAAAAACGTTCCAACCCATTGCATCCGGAGAACGGGTAATCGAAGCCGCCGTCCAGCCTATCAATGGACTGGCCATTCTGGAAGACCGTTCCCTGCGTCATTGGGGAACGCGCTATCACGATTCCAATCCGAATTCATGGCCGCCGCCTCCCGACGAGGCTCTCCGCTCGAAAATTCGCGATGTGGGTGTAACACCGGAGTATGCCTTTGCCCTTACCGAAATAGGCGCGCTCCTGGTCTGGGGCGATAAAGTTGCCGCTGTCCGGCCTGATGAAATTCAGCAGGGAGTCGATCAGGCCGTTCCAGTGGACAATCACATTATTGGTATAAGGAAAGAAGGCACCGTTTCGTATTTCTATGTCCAGACAGGTGAAGTGGTTCCTTTCCCGGATTCTCTCCCGCCAATCAAAAACATAAAAAGCGCATTCCAGGGAATCCTGATGGAGGGCGTCAATGGAGAGAGAATTTTCCGAAGCCCTACTGAACCGGGAAAATCCCCACTCGTCCCGGATACCAGCATCAGTGATCGGATTTCGGGAATCCCGAAAAATGAACCGTATGCGGTGCGATGCAATCACAGCGACCCGGTGAGGCAGGTCTACTCGATCGAAGACGGTCAGCTGCGCGGCTGGAGCCGGCACCCGGAACGCAGCATCGATATGTCCCTGGCTGAAGGTATCACCGATTTTATCGATGTGGTGTTCATGAAGGGCGATATTCACCAGGTAATCGATGCCCCGTTTGCCTGGGCTGCGCTGCGCGCCAATGGCGAAGTGATCATCAGCGATGGATGCGAGGAAACTTTGGGCGATGTGACGAGACTTCTTCCCGGTCCCGTCAATTTTTCCGTGATTCGAAAAGACGGTTCCGTTCACTGTTACGACCCGAAGGCAAGAACCTTCTCGCCGACACCGCTGGATGGCAGTGAACCGGTTCGAGACGCCTGGGTTTTCAGGGCCGATTCCGGCATCGCCATCCTCGAAAACGGGGAGTTGCGTGATTGGGGAAACCGGTCGGAACCACCCCGGCAGGTCAGGGACAGTCAGATCGTCCGGGCGACTGCCAATTTAGGCTACGCACTGGCAGTGTCCAGCGATGGCAAACTCTTTGGCTGGGGCGCGGAAGGCGAATTGGAAGTGCCCGAAGTATTGCGCCAGGGAATTGATGATGTGGTGTTGATGGGAGGTTCTGATTTTCTCGTCAGAAAAGACCAGATCAGCTATACTTACGATTGCAGGCTGGGAACTCATCGAATTTTCGAGCAACTTGAGCACCCGGTTCGAAAGGTTCAGAAAGCAGGTCAGAGCTACGTTGTTGAAAAACCGGATGGAAAATATTCTCTGCTCACACCACGCTTTCCTGATTTACAAAGCCGACTCGAGAACCTCGACCAGGGCATACCTTTTTCCGCCAGCGCCCACGCTGCCGGGAGGGTCGAGATACTGATGCATATCGAACCGGTAACTTCATCGACCGTAATTCCAGGAAGCGTGCAGGGCTGGAGCGGTAATCCTGATCGACCTCTTGACCTTACCAATGCGGCAGGCATCGACGACTTTGTTCAGGTCATTCCTGTCCACGAAGTATGGAAGGGACTCGAGGAACGTCACTGGGCCTGGGCCGGACTTCGAGCAAATGGTCAGATAGTCGGCAACGGAAACTATGGAGAAGATCTAAGGGATATCGTGAAACTTGAGATGGGCGTTTTCAGTTCCGTCGCCATTCGAAAAGACGGAAAACTATTCTGGCTGGATAGCGAAGAAGGTCGTTTTGTCCCCGCCCCCCTTCCGGATGGCGCAAAAGTGAAACGGGCTTCGGTACTCGGAAACAGTAAGATCCTTGCCATCCTAGAGGGTGGAGCCCTCGTAACTCATGGACGTCCTGGATTCCCGACTTCCTATGCCAACGAAAAATTCATTCAGGTCAGTTCCAGCGCCCGGCTTGCCCTGGCCCTCACAGAAAGTGGTGAACTGATCTGCTGGAGAGACGAAGGTGTAGTTGAACTCCCGGAAACCATTCGCACCGGAGTCCGGGATATCACCTACGGCGGCGGAGACAATTTCCACGTATTAAAAGGTGATCGTGTCTATACCTACTACTACGGCCGGGAAATCAGCCTGGCAGAGCATTCAACTCAATCGCAAAGCTCAATCCGCAGGCTTCACAACGCAGGGAACATTCCGCTGACAGAGAGCATAAGCGGTCAATTCACCCATCTATCAGGTAACTTCCCGGTTCTGAAGTCCAAACTCGAACAACTCTCCCCGGGAACATCGTTTTCCGCCATCGCCCAGGGTGGGGACCACCGCCCCGGAATTGAGATGCTTCTCTCTATAAAACCAAAAGAGGCAGGGAAATGAAATAAATAAGAAAATCTGTAAGTCAGTCCAAAAAACGGTCAAGAACTCAACGGAAGGAAAAATACTTCTGATTTGACTGAAAAACTGAAAATTACTATGAGTGGATTCAACATCAACGACCCGAACGTATCGCAACAGGAAGTCGAACAGGCCCGGCGTTCAGCCGGTATAGACAAACCCTCCCGGCGATCTTCAGGAGGTTCGTATTCCTGGAGAGGTCGAGCTGGAAAAATGCCGATGAAAATTCGACTGACACTCGGCGGCATGTTTGCGATAGCCGGAGCTACGATTGCCGCCGGGAACGGAACAGACCCCAAAATGGGCGCTTTGCTCGGTGGAATCGGTGGAATTTTCTTTCAGGAACTGTTCGTCATCATCGCAATGGCATTCGGCGGATGGCTGCTGCTTTCTGTGTTACGCGGGGGATAACCGCTTCATTAGTCACCGGTGAGAAGACTGCTTATTCAAAAATTAAGAAAATGCGTAAGACTCGACCTAAAAAGCTCAAGAATTGAATGAACGCATTTCTCAAGTTCTATGAAATATCTATTGCCCGCATTACTTCTACTCTTTTACTCCAACATTACGGCAACGGCTGAACCGGGGAAAATCAAAGGGATTATCGTCTACCGTCCCTTTGCCGGAGCTGGAGATTCAGTAGCCAATGTAAAAGAATACAGAAGACTGCAGCATTTCCCGAAAGTAATAAACTATATTCCGGCAGAGAAATTGAGCGAAGTCCGCGTGCCCGCATCAAACTTGATTCAATATGTTGAATACCCGGAACTGAACACGCTTACAATCACCGGCAGTGCCCAATATCACGAGTTCACCGACCTTCTTCAATCTCTCCTCGAAATAGAGAATCGTTTCCCTCAACGAAAATCACCTGTTCGTGACGAGATTGAGGCAATGATGCAAATCAAAAATCGACTTCAGCAGGAAAAGGAGGTTCTTTTCGAGGGGCGATGGATTACGATTCCCAAAACCGACCTCTATCTAAACGGAAAGTATCACCTGGAATCCTGGATCAAGTCTGTTCGTGGGGACTCTGTATTAATTGGCTATGCGCCTGGAAAAATCAAATGGATCAAAATTTCCGCTCTGACACCTGAGCAAATCACCCAATTGAACGGCACTTCTCTTGGAGCGAAAATAGGGATCACAGCAGAGGGAATTAACTTTTCTTCACCCGTTTTACAATCAGCGGAAGTATTATCTATCCTGACTCCTCTGGTTCGATCTGCTGGATCGCAGCTTTACGAAAAATGGGACGGCAAAGTCAGGAAAGATGTCGGTGAATCCGCTCGCGACACCTGCAATCAGCTACTCTCACTCAGCAGGAGATTACTTCCGGAAGAATCAAAACAGGTCTCATGGCTTGCGGAAGACATCCTCAGTCCCTTTGAGCAAGTCCGGAATATTCTTGGGGGGGAAACTCAAGCAAAAGATGCGCTCGCTGCTGCAATAGAAGATCTCAATCGAGTGAGGGCGTTAGAAAATAGAAACTCTATATTACTGGCAAATGAAAACCGAAAAGTTGAGGATGCCCGGAAACGAATCAAAGAATTTCAAACCACCAAACGAAAGCAAGCCGCTGAGTCACTGCGGGAAACGAATCGTAAGATATCACAGAGTCTCTCAGCAAAAAACTTTCCAATTGCTGTGGCCTACTCGGTTTGTCTGTACAGCCTGAAGGACAACAAAAACCTCAGTTTCCCTTTTTCACCTGCTGTGACAAGAATTTGGACCACGCTTTCCGCTATGGACGAAGCAAAACGCAACCAGGCTCGAGCGGATGCGGCGCGCGATCTGATAAAGTGGAAAAAGGAGTTTCATAAGGCGGGAATAAAAACGGCAAAAGCTTCTCAGGAGCTGACTGCGGAACTGTTTCGGGAAGACTCCCGCCCCTGGTATTTGTTGATCAAGGTAGGTGAAACCTTTAAGGCCCTTGACGAACAACAAAAGGCACGGATTCGGGTTCAGCAATGCTTCGAAGTGAAAATATATAAACCCTACCCCACCGGCGAGTCAGCGTTTCGATTGGTTGAAGAAAGCCTCCGGGGCAGTCGACCCGGGGAAAAGATCGCTTTGGGTGTCTTTGGAGGAATTTGTGAAGGTCTGGCCACGAAAGAAGACCAGGCGGAAATGGCCCGGGTTCTTTTTTATCTTGTGAATGAAAATCCGAAATTTCTGATCAACTAAACTGCACTGAAAAAATGACAACGCTTGCCTCTATTCGAAATAACCAACTCTTTCAATCCGCGAATCGAACCGTTAAACGTAAGCTGTGCGCCTGTATTATTTTTCTCTTAACGGCTCTTTTTATCCCAATCGTTGTAAAAGGAGAAGAGAATTCCCTGCCCGAAAATGCTCCACCGATCCTGACGGAACTAATCAAAAAATTTGAAGAGGCAAAAGTCGAAAAAATCCTGGTTCCGTACCGTAGAAGCGTACAACAACTGGCAGACAGCTACTCCAAAGCAATCGACAGGGGAATTGAAAATGCTACGTTTAAGGGGGATTTAGCTCTCGTATTGGCGCTGCGGGAAGAGCAAAAAACACTTACGAAGCTGGAAGCCTTTATTGAAAAATCAGATCCTGATTCTCTTCCCAGGCTTCCCGAACTCCCTCCGGAGGCTGAACCTACAAACCGAAAGCTTCGGAATACATGGTCAGACATGCGTAAACGGTATGAAAAACACTACTTCTCCGCCTTGAACCATATTACCGAAATGTTTGCAGCTTCCCTGGAAGCTGCAGAACCAAGATTGACAAAAGAACGGAAGTTCGACGATGCGGAAGCCGTTCGGCAATATCGAATAAAATTTTTAGGGATAGATGAAAAAGCTCCTGAAAAGGAACTCGAGAAATCACAGGATTTTGATCCGGAAAATGCAATTCTCGCGGGGCAATATCAGCCTGTACCTACAAGCAATGCCTTTCCTCTCCCCAAGGCAATTCGCCCAACCGAACCATGCAAAGTTGTGGCCTGGCGAATAGACGGAGCCCCGGTTAACCAGAAAGACTATCAAAAAAAATCGTAACTGTTCAGCACTAAATCACCCGGATTGAAACATATCAGCCGGGTTGTGCAG
>JARGOZ010000211.1 GCA_029213025.1 Verrucomicrobiales bacterium | reverse complement strand
ATGAAAATACTTAGAAAAAACTACTTGAATTATTCTGATACTCTGTCCCCAAGCGAAGCTCCTCATGAGTTCGGAGAGGTCAGGCAGGCTTCGTTGATGGCTGACTACGCGGGAAAATTTGTGTCACAAACTCATCAACCCGGAAGTTTTTGGCACTTTGATTTCCGGGATGCGTTTTTGACACGGTTGCAAGCGAGGAGCGCCGGATTCCACCTGGAAAGCGGGCTCGGTCATATTTTGAAGGTTTTTTGGGAACCCTACAAGGAATTCTGAAAAGTCAGGGTTTGGAAATGGAACAACTCGAAATCCCGCCCCTGGAGCGAGCAAATCGGACCCCCGCGTCCGAAGAATGCAAGCAATGGGGCGGTCCCGAGTGGCAAGCCCCGGAATTGGACTTAGATGACGGAACAACTCCGGTTCTCTATGCGTCTGAACCGCTTGCAGCCGAAGAACTTCCTGTGTTCATCGTGGTTTGATGGGTAACTCACTGACCGAAAGTGCGGAAGGGGTAGTTGCAGTCTCCGGAACCTCACTGGTAGAGGTTTACGGCAGACTCTTGCCCAAAATCAGCCGTTTTCGCCGAAAATCGGAATACCTTTAAACCATTTGAGCCAATTTGGTGTGCTCGAACGATGAAATCGAAATTACCTCATCACACCAGCCTCGATCACGTATCGAGCCTCAAAATACCCCTTCCTTCCCCTGCACCCCATTCAACCCGAGGGCCGCAGGTGGCTTGAATTTTGCCCTTGTAAAAACGATTTCCTACCAGTTGAACGCTTGGGCCTAGGATTTCACGCGGGATTTCTCTGCGGATATGAGTCAAAAGCTAAAGCCTTCCTCGGCACTTACTTCGTTGACAAAAAGACAGAAGAAATGATTATTAAACTAAAATTTAAGTTGGATTCGGTTCGAACGTCTAATTTACTAAAGCGATCAAAACCCCAATCCTCAGGCATGTCGACTAATCACGGTATACTTCGTCCGTGACCAAGGGCGGCAGCTTGTCTTTAAACCTTTCTTTGGTTAATCTTCTCAAATTTCCTGTTTTTCAATTTACGTTTGATAGTAGCAGGTGAGGAGGTTTCGTTTCAGCTCGTTTATCGTGCCGATATTAGGAAACCTGCCCTAGGCCAGATTTGGCGAATTTAAGGTTAATTATTAAACCTTGAGAAAAACATGTCGCCATATCGTGGCTACCATTTCTAAATTCAAACTCTAGAACTAGGTTTTCAACCAAGGAAGCCAATATGTCCGAGTGGTTTGGTGGTGAGCTTTTCCGGCAGAAATTCTGACCAATACCCGCCATCAAGAGGTCAGAATCTGGGTTTTTTCTCTCGAAAATTCGTGATTAAATGGATCTGAAAAATACAAAATTCTTTTTTGAAGTTTGCCCCGGCAATAGGCCGGCAGTTCTCAAAGAAATCTCAAGAAAGATAGGTCAATCTCCTATACCTTGGGCGCGGGGGTTTGGGAAGGCGAGAGAAAGCGTCAGGGCGTATTGCATTGCATTAATAATGGCGAAAATCAGGTTTGATGGCAGGCAGGATGATGGCGACCTAATCGTGTGGGATTCTGATGAAGATTCTTGGGTGAAATGCCTGGCAGGGGCATCGTCCAACGAACCTGCCTGGTATTCTGAGCTACATGACGAATTCTTTGAAAAGCAGCGATACCTAAAGGGGTATCGCGGTGTTAATGGGGCTCCGGACAAAGTTGTGTACCACTCTAACCTGCTCCCAATTGCCAACCTGATTGTGCTCATAACTGAAGGACGCTATATCCCGAATCCTGAAAAATGTTCTCCCCCTACGAATTACAAATTAAAGGCCCTTGCGAAACAACTTGAGGAGGAGGGGGGATGGGGTGCGCGAATGTTGAAAGATATCTTAGGAACGAATTCTGATCCTTCAGCCGATGAGCCGGAAGTTCTTGACAGCGGAATTACGCTTACCGTCGCTCCTGAGCGAAGAGACGACCTAATGAAGGAGCTGAGAAAACTTTGTGACGACGGACTATACATAAACTTTGTCCAAACTGATGCCGACGAAGATTAAATTTCAAGTTTCCCAAGCGGACGCGAAAAAAATCGTTAAAGCCGCTAAATCAGGAGCCCTTTCAAAGGCGGGTTTGATCGATTTAGTAAGCGTGGATTTCCCCGTCAACGGAGATGTAGATCTTGATATAGAAGATGACACTGAATTGGGGGAAATCGAATGCAAGACTTTGCTTTCTGGCCAATCGAGATTGGCACTTTCAGCCCTTCCCGAAAGCAGTATGGTCTTTCCCAAAACCAGGCTGATATTAGCACTTGACGGAGGAGGGCTGAGAAATGCATGGTTTACAACCCAACTCCTCTATAAATGGTCTTCTGAATTACAGACAAGGGGAATGGCGTTGAGCTCTTGCATATCCGCTTTTGCCGCAACTGGTTCAGGCGCAATCTTAGCAGCTGGCCTAGCAACCGGTGTTGATACCAGAAAGTTTAGCCATTGGATTAATTGGGATCCACGACCGCCACGAACAGGTATTGTGAATGTTTTCAGAGAATTCATTTATTTCGGGTTCCTACATAAGATGTACAGGGCTCGCCATCTCAAATCTGATTTGAAGGATTGTTTTGGGGAACGGACGCTTGGAGACTGCAAATTTAGATTGTTGATTCTTAATAGTAAGGTGCCTCTTTATTTCGACTCAGAAGACAACGCAGATAGGGATCTTTCTCTCGTTGATGTCTTGTTGCGTTCTTCTGCTGCACCACAATCTTTCTCTTTCCCGACTACCTGCTCTAATTTCCTTCTTGGAAAGTTAAGGGAGGAGGGTGAGGATCTAACAAGGATTAATATGCTTTCTATCGGAGATTCAATTAGGGGGTTGGGTTTGCGGCAACGGACTCCATTGTTTGGTCACCTACTTCGGGTCTTTAGTAAGACCACATGTCAATACAGATGGCAATCTGTGAGTAATGGATTGAACGATTATTGTCGGTTAGCGATGACAGAGGGCAATTATTTGAGAGTCGAAATGTCTGAATTAGAAAAAGACGAACTGGAAATTCAGTGTTCCCCTGAATTTCGTAGTGACATCGATGATGATGTCATTGTGGACAAACTGATTTCAGCCATAGGTGGAACTGGTAGGTTAAATTCACAAGTATGTGGCAAACATAAGATTTTCATCTCGTACTCCATTCATGATCGCGAAATGGTTGATCCGGTGATTGCCCATCTCAAAACCGCGGGTCATAAGGTCTGGATGGAAAGCCACGAATTGGAAAGCGCCCTGAGATGGAATGCTGAGGTCATGAAGGAACTGGCCCAGTCTCATTTTCTTGTCTTCTTCGCATCAAAGAAGAGTTGTCGATCAACTTGGGCAGAAAGGGAACTGGCGCTTGCTTTTAGGGAAGATTTGGGCATTATTCCAGTTCTGCTCGAAGACTGTAAACCCCATGGGGTCGGCAAAAATGTCGTAGAGGATCTACAGAGAATTGATGCTCGGAATCGTTCACCGAAAGAAGTCGCGAGCTATCTTTCAAATGTTTTAGCTCAGACCAGTCCTCTCTCGCCTTTTACTTCTTAGGGGTATTCGTTTTCGGTGTCGTGACCTTTGGCATCGATTACTCGCATCACCGATTGTGCGGCAAAAGGTCGCTGCCCCTGCAGATTTGGACGATGGCGACGATCTGAAAATCCTGTCAGTCGACCTCAACGAAGCTGAATCTTCACAAGCTTCTTCACAAGCCTCTTCACAAGCCTCTTCACAAGCCTCTTCACAAGCCTCTTCACAAGCCTCCCGTCGACAGATCTGCCTTATGACCTCAACTGGAACCTCTCGTTTTTTCCAAGCTTTCCCGGTTGTTCGCTGGGAGCATGAAAATCAATTTAGATATTCGAATCGCCATCATTCTTGCCCTTTCAATTTACACATTGGGGCTCGCCGAAACTGAACAAACAGAAGGGTTCTCTAATTCCGAGAATTCCCTAATCACACCTGACCTCGCGAAATCCCCGGGAAAAGTACCCTATTACAAGCCTTTTTTTGCGATCGCTAGGAAGGCATCTCCAACAAAAGTCGCGTATGATTGCGCCTGCTTTTTCGGCTCTTTGTTTATGGGAACCGTATTACTTCTAGCTTTCGTGCGGACAGGTAGTGAAAGATGGGTTCACGGAGTTGGAGCTTTTATGATCGGGGGCTTTTATGTTGGTGCCCACATTGATCCCGCTCACTGCTGCTATCTCATTGGGGCAGGTTTCCATCTCGCGTTAGGGCTTTCAATTATCTTATTTAAGCAAGCATAATCAACCTTCATTCTCAGACAAATGGCGGCGCACTCTAACCGGTGCGCCGCTTTTTTTTGATTTCGTCACAAAGCCTTCAGCTCTGTAATCGCCACCAAAACCGCGCCGAACCTGATATCACATCAGGGCTGCTCTGGCCAAAATCGACAAGCTGGTACATCTGGTCGGTTCATAAATCGGTCGATTAATGCACCTGACTATACTTAGTCCAAGATAAACATCCTTTGGGCTGCAAAGCCTGTAGCGACAATCATCAAAAAAGTCGTTATAAAATTCGACGCCGACAAATCATCAGCGGTGACTCCCGAAGAGTTCGAAAATGCTGCTAAATCTTTGTTTTCCAAACTCGATACCGACGAAAGCGGCATCGTCTCGGTTATTGTAAGGAAATTGGTTGTTCAAGGCCAAAATTATTGATTGAAAGGAAATTGGTTTTTCAAGGCCAAAATTCAAGCCGCTTGCGGCCCCCGGGTTGGTTGGGGTGCAGGGGAAGGAAGGGTGGGAAATTCGATTTTGGCCTCATTCATTGTTAAACCTCTATGGATTTTTGAGTGAAAAGTCAAGATTAGTCAAGATTGGCTGACTTCTAATTTGGTTTTCGGTCATATTTTCTTGAGTCCAGACACGAAAGCCCGGCAACCTCTTTCCAGAGTCTTTGCGGTGAGACGTTTTTTGATCCAACCCGATCGGCAATCAGCCAATCGAGAATACCGGGAACTCCTCTGCGGGGAGCGGTTCAGCGTCCAAAACCAGAATTTTCCCGTCATCCAATGGCAACTCCGGATTTCTCCATGCCTCAGAATCGTGCTGATGCCACCATTCGTCAGGAGGCGGCATGTGTTGTTCCGGTATTTCCCAGCCAAGTGGAAGTACTTCGGGTTCCATCGTCTCGATATCGAAGGGGGGATCGGGTGGAGGTGGCAGCGAGATGATGCCTTCCCACATCCCCCAGAGCTTGAGAAAGAACTCGATTTCTGCTTTTTTGGTTATGGTTCCAACGTTTTCCATCCGCGCCCGGCAACACGGGCAGGTGGTGGGATCGCCTCCCCAAATTCGTTTGATCAGGGATTTCCAATCGGGTTTTTCGTTGTGTTTCTTTTTCAGCGTCGGTTAGGGAAGGATGAATAAGGTTTTCTCTGAAGATTGTGAATCGGGTTTTCGCGTGGAGATATCGATGGTGGTTGATTGAGGCGATTGAATTCGGTTTTTGGCATCCCATCCGCGACGTTTGTTCGAGTAGCGACCGTAGTATCGGATCGTATGCTGGCTTTTCGGCGGAATATGTTCCACGGTGGCGGCGATGAAGTCGGCGGCTGTGTAAATCTGGTAGTTTTGTTTGGTGTGCCACGACCGTTTGGACCGGTAGATGACTTGTTTGGTCTTTTCATTCCAGTGGATTTTTTCCAGGGAGAATGGGGCGCGAAGCATGTATTCAGCAAATTGACGACGGGCTTTGCGGTCAAATGGCAGGGTGGCTGAATCGCCAGCATCCAGGGTGAATCCACTGGTTTTCCAGGAAAGGAGTTGATCGGCCTTTTTTCGTGATATGAGCTTTTCATTGACGAGGGTTTTGATGAAAAGATTTCGAAAAATTTCTTTGAGTGAGGCAACACTTTCGTTCCCATCCAAAGGGTGGAAGCGATTTTGCGCATCGATCAAGCCGTTGGCGGCCAGGATGTGCATGTGGGGATGGAATCCCAGATAGTCGCCAAAGGTGTGGACGACGGCGATCGCGGCGATTTGCCCATGAGGTAGTTCGAGGGTGCTTTGCATCCAGAGTTTCAGGGCTTCTATGGATTGCAGGAAGAGGTGAGTCAGGAGTTTGCGGCGTTTGCGGAAGATGGCTCGAAGGACTCTGGGAATGGTGAAGACATACATGCGATGGGGAACATTGAAGGTGATGTCTTTGGCGATCCAATCAGCGGTTTCAAGGGAGCGCCGCTGGTGGCATGAAGGGCAGTAACCACGAGTTTTGCAGGTGAACGCCAATAACTTTTCGTGACCACAGTCTTTGCAGTGAAGCCGGGTGAATCCCTGAGCCAGATCGCCGCAGCGATAGAATTTCTCGATGACTTCGATGCTGTCAGGGCGGAGTGGACCGTGAACTTTGCGCCATTCGTAATCATAGCTGTAGGTGGAGCCATCGTGCGTGACAGTATGGACATTGCCAGCCCGGCGGTAGGTGAATCTGACATTGTCCGGGTCTGCATACGACCGAAATCATCCCACCCGTAGGTAGTGCCGCTGATATTTCGTAATTGGCAGGAAAACAAACTGTCAAACAAGTCCGCTGCGGCGCCGGATGATCCATTCGGCGGTGAGGAATCCAAGGAATGCTGCCAGAAGCGGCCAGGTATCCCAGAGTGTGACATCTCTTCGTTCGGTCAGGATCTCTTTGGGCGCGCCGAAGGCGTTTAGAAGGGTGTCCAGTTCCCACAGTTCGGCTGTTCTTCCGTTGGTCTGTCGGGAGGCGCGGGTAAGGAAATCGCGGTTGGCGGTTAACTCGGCCAGCTCAACCGGATTCCTTGTCGTGACAACCAGTAATTCGGTTTCGAGGCTCTGAAGTGTTCCGTCTGCTTTGATCGCTTTATCGATTTCCGAGCCTTCCAGCTCGATTTTGTATTCGCCTTCATCGGAAAATCCGGGGAAAGTGGTTTCATATAATCCGGAGGTGTCGGAGCGGTAGCTCAGCTTTTGTCTGGAGAGGCGTTTTCCGTCTTTGTAGACATTGGCAAAGACATTGGCATCTGTGATTGGTTTGCGCGAGTCATCAAGGACCTTCGCTGTAACCGTGATGTCGTCGGACGGAGTGTAGGAAAGACGGTCCGTTCCGAGACGGATTGTTTCATTACCGGATCGCAAGTTCGGGCCGGCTCCCCAGCGCGTCATTTGGCCCCAAAAACGGTGATGATAGGTGTCGCCCACTCCATAACGGAATCTCCAGGTCCGATCGAAATTCATCATCACCACTTTGCCCAGACCGGATCTCATCGTAGTGATCAAGGCATTCTGTTTTTCCATTTCCTTTTGGTGGGTCAATCTTTCGATGGCAGCCTCGATAGAGTCGGGGGAGGAGCCGATCGGCGAATTGGTGGCGTGTTGAGATCCGTTCCGGGGTTCGGCATAGGCGAGCACTTCCGAGCCTTCTTTGACTCCGCCACTTTGCCAGCGCCAGCGCAGCAGCGGGAAACCCGACCAAAGCTCCTGATTCAGCGAGCGACTTGTCGATTGAGATGTGATGGGATGGCTTTTTCCGGAGGTCGTTAAAGCGATGCGGTAGGCTTCTTCCGGAGAGTCAAAAGCGTCGCTGGTTGTCGGGGGAAAGGTGACGGGGAGCAGATCTTTTAATACATCGCTTTTAAAACTGTGCGGCATGTGGCGCGGACCGGCTACACATACCAGCAAAGCGCCCCGTCTGGTGACGGATTCTTCGATGGCTTTCCAGTCGAGATTGGAAAGTTGATTGGGATTGATATCACCCAGAATAATCACATCGAACAATTGCCATTCGTCGGCGTTTCGGGGGAGTTGGGTGGCTTCGGCATCGCCGAACTTCCGGGTGGCACTGGCGGCGACTGGAGGCGGAGTCCGCATTCCCGAAATTGAATCCGGATTGAGTAACACATACTGGAGATGAACCGATTTATCGCGGCCGTAGAACAAATTCCGCAGGTATCGAAATTCCCAGCGCGGGTAACCATCCACCAGTAGCACGTTGGTTCTGTCATCGGTCACTGCCACTTTGAATTCCCAGGAGTTATTGTTTTTAAAGATCTCGCGGGGATCCGCTTCCAGCCTGACCTGGTAATCGATAATACCTTTTTCCTCCGGTGTATGAACGAAGCGAACTTCAGAGCGGAAATTTACGTCGGTTACGTTGATGGTTTGCTCATCTACGATTCGATCATTGGTTACCAGTTGGGCGCGAATTTGTTTGCCGAGGAGACCGTCCATTTTTGCTACCGCCCGGATCACCACCCGGTCGTCGAGGTAGATGGATTCCGGAGCGTTCAGACTCAGGATTGAGGTGTCGACCGGCCCCAGGTTGCCTCCGACCGGTATTGCGCAGAGAGGGGAATTCTGGATCGCCAACTGTCGGAGGCTGTCTTCCGGGAGATTGGCCGTGTTGTGCTGCCCGTCGCTAAATAACAGAATTCCGGCGAGGGACTCCGGAGAACTGTTTTCCAGGACGTGTTCCACCGCACCGGTCAAATCGGTCTGTGCCCTGACGGCCTTTGCTTTCACTTCGGTTTCGCCGGTGTCACTCAGAGAGGTGACTTCTTCAATATCGCGATTGAATTTGTAGTACCGAATATTGTACTTTTCACCGAGCTTTTCGAGCAATGTGGCCGGCTTGCCGTCTGCCGACTTTTTGAACCCGCCATTCAGACCTGTTGCCGCTTTGGTAGCCAACTCAACTCTGGGTTTCAGGGCCAGCCGGTTGACTTCATCCCTCTCAGCCTGGGTAAAAGAGCGGAAGATCTGCTCATCAACTCTCGCCGTCAGGCTGTCGATCGATTGCAACATTTTATCCAACTCCACGACTGTTTCGTTGAGTTTCAGAATGTAGACAGCGGGATCGGATTTTACGACGGAATCTTCGGCCAGCTTGAGACGGTCGCTGATGCCGTTTCGGGTCAGGCTCAAATATTGATTCAGCTGATTCTTATCGTTTCCGGAGAGAGGTTTCGAAAGCGCGTCAGTGAGCAGCGCTTCCAGTTCCCCGGTTTTCGTGCGCAATTTCTCAAACACTTCCGGCAAACTTTCCGCGCGTGATTCCAGACCGGATGCTGCGGAGGGGGCTGCGGCGATGGCATCAATCTCGGTGGATATGTCGATTTTGATGTTCCCTGTTTGCTTACGGATTTCTCGAAGGCGAGGGCGTTTGGTGGCAACCACTTCGCTGCCGAAGATTGACGCCCGGTCGAGAATTTCGGAATAGGAAAGTCGCTGATCGGAAAGGTGCATCGATTCGGAATCATCGAGCAAAACAGCAATCTCGCGGTTGATCTCCCTTTCTTCGAGGAAGGAGCGAACCGGTTGGGCGAGGATGGTGATGATAGTGGTCAGAGTGGCCAGACGGAGCGCCAGCAAACAACGCCCGCGGCGTTGTGTAACCAGACCTTTTTCGAACTGATAGATCCAGAGAATCGCCTCCCAGGCCAGTCCGGCGAGAAGCGCCAGAAATATCAGCGACCAGGAGGTGGCGAGAGCAAACCAGTGGCCCAGAAGCTGGAATGCGATCCAAAAAGTCGCTGAGATCAGGATAAACCCGATCGCCGTGACCGGAAGTTTCGCGCTGGACCATTTTTTGCGAAGCAACCATGTGCTCAGCCAGAGTATTCCACACAGCAACAGACATCCGCCGAGAATGAGCGGGCTCACATCTCGCAGCAGATCGTCGCGGCTGAAATCTTCCGGATTCATTATTTTTCGGTCAGGCTTTGCCCATTTTTACCAGTTGTTCGTGGAACGAGTCGGATGGTCCGGTCCTGCTGTCAAAATCCACAGAAATCTCTTCGCCCATCCGGCGACTCTTTGCGATCCAGCGCGACAGAAAAATCTCGGCGAGAAGAAAGAAAAACGCACCGATGACGAGCCATTTCCACAGTTCCTGGCCAAACTGATTTCCGTTTAAAAAGCCGATTAATTCCTCCAGCGTCTGCGGCTGGGAAAGGGTCACAAACTCGCCGAGAAATTTGTAATCCGCCGCACTCAATTTGGTCAGGTAACTCTCGGAGGAATCTCTCTTCACCGTGAACGGGATTTCCTGTTGCCCGGGGCGGAGAAATTCCGGAAAATACGAAGTGTGCCCGGCCGGAACCTTCAAATGATAGAGCCCCGAAGCAATATCACCCTCGAGCTTAAGCACCGAGCCGGTTTCGGTGGAACTGATTTTTGCGGTTCTCTTTATATCACCCGGTCCATCGACGCTATATTCGGTCAGATTCGACTGCCTCCCGGTGATAGGATCACCCGCCGGGGAGGAAAATACCCGGAACGATTGGGGCGGAACAATTCGCCTGCCCATACCTTTGGTTTCCCAGTACAGAATCGCTTTGGCTTCCCCGGAAGCTTCCCGGAAAGTGGCTTCGAAATCATACCATTTATTGGCTTCCAAAGAGATGTTCTTCGCGCTGCCACCCGGATATTTGAACGCCCCGAGACGCCGGTTATTGATCTGTAGTTCGAAAAAGTCATCCACTTCACCGGTGAACCGATAGGAGCCGGATTGCGGGGCCTGGATTTTTCCGGTCCATCGGACTTTGAAATTATCCTGGCCGATGCCGGGTGCCGGGCTTCCATTGCCCCAGTTGAATTGAATGGCACGGTCCTGGCGAACCAATGCGGGTGTAGCGGCGTTGTGACTGGTGAAATACTCCGCCGTAAGTCCCTCGCCGATAATGCGGCCTTTCCGGGCGGCCAGTCCAATATTGACCTCCCAGCCGGGATCGAGATTCAAATCATAAGCCGCCGGATTGGCCAGCTGATAGGTCAACTCATGGATGAAGGGTAGAAACGCCTGTCGGGTTACAAAATTTCCGGATCGGGTATCGACTGAAGCCCCCAGAAGAACCACTTTTCCCCGACCGGCGTTGCGGGATGTAAGCAGGATTTCCCCATTGTTCAGTCTCGCTCCGACCGATGATTCATTTTTCAGAGTTTCGGGAATGGATTGAGGCCGGTAGTTGGTGAAAATGGTTTGATGGAAATCACTCTTCCCCGGATCAGCCACTTTTGAGAATGCAGGATGAGTCAGCGACTGACTGCTCGGTGTGAAACCGGTCCCGGTAGAATCAACTTTGATGTCCTCTGCCAGTTTGCCGGGCAAAAGAGGCATGTCGGGGGCGAAAGACCAGTTGTTGTAGAAATCCGGAACGGCTCGTTGTCCCGCGGCGACAAACAATCCGCCGCCGGCTTCGACAAAGCGTAAAATTTTATCCGCCGTGGCAGCGGGAAGTCGGGGCACATCGGTAAGCATGACGACGTCGTATTGCTCAAAGTCTTCGATATTGGCAACGGTAGTGGCGGCGATCACTTTCGGTTCGACCAGAAATCGGATCGGGTCCAGAGTGGGATCGAAGGCGTAGAAATCGTCGTCCTCCATCGATTCGGGCGGCTTGTTCGGCTCCAGCGAAGGATTCAGCGTAAGTCGCGAAGGGGCCAAAGCTATCGCGGGAAAGGTCGCTGCCCGGTCAAAGAAATCGTTTGAGGAATGTCCGTCGACCAGTAGCACTTTCAGGCTCCCGGCGACATTCAGAGCGGCCGAACCGATGTTGTCTTCCAGAATGTCATCATTGACCTCCAGAGTCGTGGTCATGGAGTGCCCGCCTTTCTCTGAGAACTGGTGATAGAACTTCACTGTCTGCTTCTCGCCGGGCTGTAGCTGGCCCAGTGACTTGTCAGAGTAGTCGCGACCGCCATCGACTTTTAAAATCAGCGCCCCGGGGGTGACCGCTTCGTTTCCGGTGTTCTCCACGGTTACGGCGATTTCCACAGGGCGGTCGACACCGACAATTTTGCGGGACAGCTGCACACCGGAAACAGCGAGATTTCGCACATAATTCGGCAGCGGCATTTTGCGGATCATGATCTGCGGTTCGGAAGGCAGATTTTTGAAAGCGTCGCGCAGAAAATTCCAGCGTGCCGTTTTTCCGGTTTCCCAACCGACATCCTGTTCATCGGTGAAAATGATGATCTGTTTGGCCGGGTTATCGCCCCGTGCGAGGCTGAGAGAGGCGAGCGTGAGCGCGTGATAGGTCGCCATCGGACCGTCCAGCGGATTCAGGCTTTCAAGAACGGAGTCCAGCTCGGTCCGGTCGGTAGTCGGGTCGAGGATTTTGCCGCTGGGAGACGGTCCCGCCAAAATCAGCGAAAAAGCGTGGCCCCGCGGAGCTCGCTTCACGATGGCGCGGGCTTCATCGACGGCCCGTTGGAAGTTGCTCAGGCCATCGGTTTTCATCATCATCGAGGTCGAACCATCGATAATCAGAGCTATGTCCTGTCGGGCCGAGGGATTGAAACGCGACAGATTGAGTTTCTTTTCAAAAAGGATTAAAAGCACACAGAGAGCGATAATCAGCGCCGAGATCAGGCCGATCCAGAACCGCCATTTCGGTTCGTTGTGCAGCACGACAGCCACTCCGATCCCGACCACGGCGATGAGCAAAAGCGGCAGTACAATCATCCACGGAATCGTTGAACCCGGCGGGATAAACGGTCTCGCCAGCGCCAGCGCAACCAGACCGACGAGCAGACAACGAGCCGCCATCAGCAGCGCTTCCTCCAGCTGGATGCGCCGGTTGCGAATCGCGAGGGATTCGAGAAGAAAGTTCATCGCGCCCCATTCGACTATTTTGTTCGACTGCCGATTAAGCAAATGAATGATGATCGGAATAAGGATTCCGAGAGTGCCGAGAATCAGAGCTGTATTGAGAAAAAGCACGGTTCAGCAGGTCGGGAAGGGATTAGAGTCCGGGACTGGATAGACGTTGACGCAAAATGTATCCCAAAGGGATTTGGCAACAAAGCCCGGGGTTGCGACAGCTACCCCGGGATAATCCGGTAAAAGTGAATCTACCCCGAAGGGGTTGCGTAACCCTTTCAGGGTATGTTGCGTGGA
>JARGOZ010000210.1 GCA_029213025.1 Verrucomicrobiales bacterium | reverse complement strand
TGCGCATTTTTCGCATAATTTCATTGGTTAGAGACTGTTAAGTCCCGGACTGTACCCTGTTGAGTCTGTCACTACACAAAAAATGCGCGTCACCAAAACCTTTGATGACGCGCACTTTTTGTGATGATAAAAGAAAGTCTTGCGGTCAGTTACAACCGTTAAAATCGTTCGTATTGCCTTCGTCGCTGAGGCCTAGTAGAATATGTGCCAGACCCGGATTATACTCAATAATGTCTTCCGCGAGGAGACGCAGGCTTTCTTCAAACGCCGCTTTCACCGACGGATCGTTTGAACAGGCTTCGAGTGGAGATTCAGATATAGTTTTGAGAATTCTTTCATTCTCTATCCCGGCGGTTTTTTCGGAGTTGTTGTCGTAGTACATGAGGTGTGTGTGTGGTCAAGAGTCTTGGTGGTCGTCGTCATTTTGAATTTCAGTAACCCGGTAGCGAGGAGCAGGTGCCTGCCCGGTTGCCTGTAGATCTCTGATTTTCTCTGTCAGCAGGATTACCGCCGTTTCAGCAGCATTCTTGCCATAATATCCGGAACATGACAGCTCTTCCAACAGCTGTTTTACCTGCGGCGTAGTCGACAGCGTGAGCTGTATCGTCTCCGCCGCATTTTTTGGTCTAGCCATTTAATTTCCGTCTTGTTTCGAATAATAATGCCATTCTTATTGGATTCTTATTGGGTTGTAAAGACATTTATACCCAAAATTCGACAATTCCGGTTTGAGACGAGAGTTTCCGTTTGGCAGAGGCGGAGATGTGGCCCTTGAGATTCTGCCGGTTCGTGAAAACTTGATGTATGACTCAGACAAAGATCATAACGGCGGCCCGGGCGGCGATGCTGCTTTCCCTCGCAACCTTCACCCTCAATTCATGTGCGGACTCGAAGGCTTCACTCGAAGAAGACAAAGATAAGAAAACCACCACGGAAAAGATGAAAGAGACCACTTCTGAGAATCTAAAAACGGCAACCCTCGGCGGAGGTTGCTTCTGGTGTGTCGAAGCTGTTCTGGAACAGATCGACGGGATCGAATCCGTAAAATCGGGATACATGGGCGGAACTTCAAAAAATCCGACCTATGAGGAGGTATGTAACAAAGCGATCAACACCGGGCATATCGAAGTCGTCCAGGTGAACTACGATCCTGAGAAAATTGATTACGATCTACTGCTCGACGCTTTCTGGTTGATCCATGATCCGACCAGCAAAGATAAACAGGGGGCTGATAAAGGAATCCAGTATCGCTCGATCATTTTCTATCATGATGACGAGCAGAAAAAAGCCGCTGAAGCGTCGATCGCAAAAATGAACGCTACCGGCAAGTTTTCGAAAGATATCGTCACCGAGCTGCGCAAAGTCGACACTTTCTGGAGTGCCGAAGACTATCACCAGAACTATTACGAGAACAATCCCGGCAATGGTTACTGCAATGCTTTGATTCCACCCAAGCTCTTTAAGTTGTTTAAAGACGCGAAGTTCCAGGACAAAAAGAAGGATTCCTGAGACACTCCGACAAAAAAAGGCTGGCACACGCCAGCCTTTTTTATTGGTTATGGTAGCATTTTTTGATCGATCCTGAGATCAATCAAGCAAGCTCCTCGGCTCAACTGAGAACGAGGAACTGACGGAAAATTCATCCTGAGAACTGGCGATGTTCGAGAACCATCGGCTCACTTTCGGAAACTGCTTGAAGCCGGCCTCTCTGATTGGTTTTTGATACTGGATCAAACAAACCCCGGAAAAAACCATAATCACCGCCCCGAAAATCACGCAAAACGTTCTCATATTTGATTCGTTTATCTTAAACTTTAGCAAAAGTCAACAAATTACAGTGAATTCAGGGGCCTGAAATTGATTTTGCTGTATTCATTGATATCGAATTAACCGCAGATTGACAGAAAAAATTTGCAAAAAATCAACCTCACCGGTGATTTCGAACAGATATGGATAAATTTTTACAAGCAGCCGTAAGTGAAGCTCTTGCCGGTCTTGAACAAGGCGGTATCCCGATCGGCAGTGTCCTTGTGTACGATGGGAAAATCATTGGTCGCGGCTACAATCGTAGAATCCAACAGGGCAGCCCGACTCTGCATGGCGAGATGGATGCCCTCGAAAATGCAGGTCGTCTACCGGCAAAAATCTACCGGCAATGCACGATTTACACTACTCTCTCCCCGTGCAGTATGTGCAGTGGTGCGATCCTGCTCTACGGCATCCCCAAAGTGATCGTCGGGGAAAACCGCACTTTTATGGGTGAAGAAGACTGGCTGCGAAGCCGCGGTGTGGATGTGGAAGTTTTGCAGGAGGAAGCCTGCATTTCCATGATGGAAAATTTCATTCGCTCGAGTCCGGAAATCTGGAATGAAGACATCGGCGAATGATAGCGACTTTTCGCGTTTTTTTGCAGCAGGAAACGAGGCTTTCGGTCGGGGGGAATTTGAAAACTCGATCCGCTTATACTCACGGGCTCACCAGCTGAATTCCGGTCACGCGGTTTTGCTCGCCAATATCGCCGCAACGCTCTACGAACTGGGGCAGTTTGATGAGTCGGAAATTTTCGCCCGGCAGTCGATTAGTCGATCGCCGAACTACAACCGTCCCCACATCACGCTCGGAATGTTGCGCCTCCTGCAGGGCGATTTTGCGAACGGTTGGCGGGAATACGAATGGGTCGCCACTTTGGCGGAAAAATTTCGCTCAATGCCTCCCGAACGGGAGTGGAAAGGCGAAAATCTTCAGGGAACGAGAATTGTTGTGATCGATGAACAGGGCTACGGCGACACCCTTCAGTTCATCCGCTTTGCTGCCCGGTTGGTGAACCGGGGCGCCGAGGTGTTCCTCGATGTAAAAGCCCCTCTCCGACGCCTGCTGGCCGGCAACCCTCACCTCGGCAAAGTTCTCTACCCCGGAGATCCCAATGAGTATTCCAAATGGACCAGACTGCTCAGTATTCCGGCGGTTTTAGAAGAGGATGAAAACACGATTGGCCGACCGGAGCGCCATCTCCAGCCGCCTCCCCTGCCGTTCCGGAGCCGGATCAACAAGTGCGCAGGCAGGAAAATCGGTCTCATTTGGAAGGGCAGCGCTAGCAACTCCCGGGACGCGAATCGCTCTTTGTCCGTATCCGATTTTGCACCTGTGTTTTGCCTTGCTGACAGGTTTCCGGATCTACATTTTTTCCACCTACACAATCTTCCGTTTACCGCGGAAATCGCGGCAGCAGGCTTAACGGACCGTCTCATCGAAATGGATGGTGAAATGAAGGATTTCGCCGATTTGGCTGCCATAATCGAGGCGATGGACCTGGTGGTGACTATTGACACAGCGGTTGCCCACCTCGCCGGTGCCCTGGGGAAGAGAACGTTGTGCCTGCTTTCCTTCGTGCCCGACTGGAGATGGGAAATCGGCAAAGAACAGTCCACCTGGTATCCGAAAACCCGACTCATCCGCCAACCGGCGCAAAATGATTGGCATACTCCGATCAAAGAAACGGCGCAATACATCGCGAGTTGGGCGGAAAAAAGAGCGACAGTCCGATAAATTTTGTCACAATCGGTAAAATTACTGTCACGGATCACGGTTTGGCGACTACTTTATCTAGAGAGAAAGACATGGAAAAGTCGGATCAGGAATTGTTTGTCGAGCAAGTCCGCGAACACCACGCCAGTTTGCGGGGATTCGTTCGGTCGCTTGGTGTCAATCCTCTGTGGGTGGATGACGTGGCCCAGGAAGCCTTCATCGTTGCCTACAATCGACTGGATGAGTTCGAAAGAGATCGTGACTTTGGTGCATGGCTCCGGGGAATAGCGAGGAATCTGGTCATCAACGAACGCCGCAAAGATGCCCGGAGGAAGAGAATCCTCTCCGACAATTTGACCGATGTGCTCCTCTCCACCTCATCCGTTCCGGAGGAGGAAGCGGAGGAACTGAATGATCGCGGTCTCGCCAAAGTTAACGCTCTGCGGGATTGCATACAGGAACTTCCGGAAAAAAGCCTCAGTCTCATCCACGCCAAGTACGAACAAAACTCGTCGGCTCTTGATATCGCTGAATCGTTGGGGATGAAAGCTCCCGCCGTGAGAAAAGCTTTGGAACGACTGCGGACATCTCTCCGGAAATGTATGGAAAAACGCATTGAACTCTCAAGTGCTTAAGTAAAATTAACTAATGGATTCCTTTGACCCCAGAACACTGTTGACGCAGGTAGCCCTCGGAGAAGCCTCCGATGAGGAGATGGTGCGTCTCGGTGAGATCATGGACAAAGATCCAGCCCTGGCCAGAGAATTGCGGGAGGAACTGGAATTTTCCGAATGGATCCGCCATGCCGTTTCCGATCCCTTTTCCTCCGGAGAATCCGCACTTATAGAGTCTTTCGAACTCGGTGATTTGACTGCGCAGGACCGTATCCACATGGTGAGAGACGGCGACCTGTCGAAGTCAACCGCCGATGAAGCCGCCCGGATTCTGCTCGACGCCCCGGAACTGGCTGCTGAATTGCGCTCCAGCCTGTTTGAGGACGAGCGAATCGCACAAATTGTCTCCCCCGCGAAAAGTGAAGATGCCTTCGTCGACTCTCTGGTGACCAGAATGTGGGCGGAAACCAGCGAAGACCATTTCGTGAAAGATTTCTCGAAAAAGCTCGAGGAATTGGAAAGGGAGGAAACAAATGTGATTCCTTTCCCCGGTCGCAGCTGGAAAACCCGCGGAGCTGCCGTTGCCGCACTGGCTGCGGCAGTTGCCATCGGTGCCTTTGTGATTACCTCGAATTTTGAAGGTGGTCTCACGTCGACCGTCGCGAAAATCAGCAAAGCAACCGATGATGCGATCTGGGCCATCGATTCCCCTCCCGGCAAAGACGGGAGTCTCAGGAACGGCACCTACCGTCTTGAATCCGGTGCCGTTTCGCTGAACCTGGCGAGCGGGGAAACCCTCGCCATCGAGGGACCCGCGGTCTTTGAAGTCGATAAAAAAGGCCAGGCCGTTCTTCTGAATGGAATTGCTCTGGCCACAAACGGGACCCCGAAAACCCCGGGAAGCAGCAAGATCGGAATCGGACTTTCGGCGAAGAATGTTCGTTTTTCAGAAGGCGCGATCACCGTGGGTCTGGATGCCCGCTCGCCGGAATCAACCGAAGCAGTTGTCTTTTCCGGGGAAACCGGAATCTGCCTGACCGACGGTAAGATTTGCCGGGATGTCTTTGAGTTCGAATCGGTAAAGGCCGATCACTCGCATGAGAAATTTGTCGATGTCCCTTACAATCCGCGGGCATTTACGAGGGCGTGGGAACTGGTTTCCGGCATCGAGAAAAATACCGGCGACATCGTCGTAGAACTTCCCGGAGTATCCGCAAGTTCCCGCCACAGTGATTCCGGGGAACTCAGGGTTTTCGTCGAAAGAGACCGCTTCCAACCGGAGCAACCCATGAAAGTAGACGCTCTTCGCCCGGGATTCTTTGCCTCCAGTGGAGAAGCGAACGAAGGCCGGTCACTCGATTCCGACAGCGGGGAAATGCGAAGTTATCTTCTGCAACTTTGGTCATCCGAGGAAAATGAGAAAGAGATTGAAGCATCGATGACTTTTGATCATCCGGTTGTCGGGGTCATTTTCAGTTCTGAGCGACTTTGGGAAAGCGATCAAATGGTGGGTGCTTCAACTGTGCATCTCGCTGAAGCGGCCGGAAATCGCGGTCTCGATTCCCTCGGCGATCAGATCCTGCTGAGCGAAGACGGGCGCACGCTTAATTTGAAGTTGAAGGGCAACGAATCGGAAATCGATCAGGTTCGGGTTCTCGTAGCACTGAAATAGATCTGATTTGCTATGTTCGCGGACGAGATTCGGGAATATTTCCTGTCAAAACCTGCTACGACAGAGGAGCAGCCTTTCGGCCCCGATGTTCTGGTCTACAAGGTGAAAAATAAGATGTTCGCCACTCTCGGATTTGATGAGAGCGATGGTCACGGCCGGACCAATCTCAAATGCGACCCGGACCGTGCCGTTGAACTCAGGGAAACATATGAAGCGATTCTCCCCGGCTATCACATGAACAAACGCCACTGGAACACCCTGATACTGAATGGCTCTATCCCGCCTCAGACTATCCGGGAACTGGCTGATCACTCCTATGATCTGGTCGTCGCCGGGCTTCCCAAAAAGATCAGGGAAGAGTTGACCTCCTGACCCTGAGCTTCGTTATTCCGGCGCTACATCCTGCGGAATGATTTACCGAACCTTACTGTCGCTTTGCCCTGCCCTCCCGGCAGCAATATTTTCGTTTTTTCTCACTGGATGCGGCGGTCCGGAAGAGAAAAAGATCGGCGAGGGCACAGCAATGTCGACCGATCAAAAACTCCCGTCGCCTGATCGTGAACTGCGCGCTGCCTGGGTTGCCACGGTAGACAATATCGACTGGCCATCGCGCCCCGATCTGTCTGTTGTCGAACAACAACAGGAAGCAATTGCGATTCTCGACAGAGTTCTTGCGCTGAAGATGAACGCCGTCATTTTCCAGGTTCGCCCCCAGGCGGATGCTCTGTATCATTCGGAACTGGAACCGTGGTCCTGTTACTTAACCGGGGAACAGGGTATGGCCCCTTCGCCCGGTTACGACCCGCTGGCTTTCTGGATCGCGGAAGCGCACAAAAGGGGCATCCAACTGCATGCCTGGTTTAATCCTTTCCGCGCAAATCACAAAGCGAACCGCGGCCCGATCAGCGACCGGTCGATCATCAAACAAAAACCGGAGCTGGTCGTAAAACTGGGTGACGAAGGTTACTGGTGGATGGATCCCTCTCAGGAGGACGCCAAACATCACACAATCAATGTGATTCTGGACGTCGTGAAGCGCTATGACATCGACGGTGTTCACTTTGATGACTATTTTTACCCCTACCCTTCCTACAACAATCACAAGGGCTTTCCCGATGATACCGGCTACACAGAATACCGTCAGGGTGGTGGCACTTTGTCCGTGGGTGACTGGAGGCGGGATTCGGTCAATCAATTGATCAGAGAACTGGGACCGTTGATCAAGCACACCAAACCAGGTGTCTATTTCGGCATCAGTCCATTCGGCATTTGGCGTCCCAACAACCCGCCGGGCGTCGCCGGGATGGATCAGTTCGAGGAACTCTATGCCGATGCGAGACTGTGGATTCGCGAAGGCTGGGTCGATTATCTGATGCCGCAACTTTACTGGCCGATTGGATCCGAAAAACAGAGCTTTTCCGACCTGCTGTTGTGGTGGAACGGGCAAAACTTCAAGAAGCGCCACATTTGGCCGGGACTCAATATTTCCGGCGTCAGCGAAACGGCGCAAACCGGGGAACTGCTCAACCAAATCTCCTTTGTCAGGGACAATCCGTCCGTTTCGCGGGGTGTGTGCCTGTTCAGCGCCAAACACCTAATGGACCCCGGCAAACCGGCGGCAAAGGCCCTCAGCGAGGGTCCGTGGAAGGCTCCGGCGGTCATCCCGCCGACCCCGTGGCTGAACTCACCCCCGCCGCCACCTCCGTCGGTTGATTTGATCAAAAAGCGCAACGGCGATGTTCTGACCCGTTTCCGGGCCGGAGAGGGCGACGTCCTCCAGTTCGTGATCAACGAAAAGCAGGATGGCCGGTTTCAGCCCCCGAAAATCGTGCCGGCCATGTTCCGCAGCTTTGCTGTGGGAAAATCTGTTACAGCAGTGGCTGTCAGAAGCGTAGACAGGACCGGCAACATCAGTTCAGCGGTCGTAGTCGATCTTCCGTAACGACATAAAAAAAGGCGCGCAGGCAAAACCGGCGCACCTTGGATTTAAAGGTTAATTACTAAGTTGAGGGTCGGGCGGCTTACAGAGAACCTTTCAAAGCGGACGAAGGCTTGAATGCCACAGTCTTGGATGCTTTGATTTTGATTGGCTCTTTGGTCTTGGGATTGATTCCCTTACGAGCGGCACGCTTGCGAACTTCAAAAGTTCCGAAACCGATTACTTGAACGGATCCATCTTTTTTGACTCCTTTGGCAATTGATTCAAGCACGGCGGAAACAGCTTCTTCAGCATGTTTCTTTGTGGTGTCATCACCAAGGACTTTCTGGACTGCATCTACGAGTTCTCCTTTATTCATCGCGTCTCCTGTAATCGGAATATTTTCTCAGGTCAAAGTGTTTTTTTCAGTCTAATCTCACTTGAATCCAGCCAGCAAGGCGATTGCGTGACCTTACCTTGCGTTTGAAATTGGGCTACATTAACAAATGATCTGCACTCATCTCCACAAAAATCCTCACTACGGAACAAATGTATTCATCGCACCGGGAGCCGTCATCACAGGCGACGTCTCTTTAGGTGATAATGTTAGTGTCTGGTACCAGTCGGTGCTGCGGGCGGATATAGAAAAGATCGTCATCGGTAACGGCTCCAATATTCAGGATGGAACGGTCATCCATATGAGTAGTGACACCGGCACAGTGGTAGGCGAATATGTCACCGTCGGACACAAAGCGCTTCTTCATGCATGCCTAATTGGTAATGAGTCACTTATAGGAATGGGCGCTATCGTCATGGACGGCGCGGAAATCGGTTCGCAATGTATCGTGGGAGCAGGCTCTCTGGTAACCCGTGGAACGATAGTTCCCGACGGTAGCCTCGTGATCGGTTCCCCGGCTAAAATCATCAAGCCGCTCGACGCCGACGAAAGGAAAGCCATCCGCCACTGGGCGGAGAAATATATTCAGGTCGCTGAGGAACACAGAGCCCATTTGGAACAGGCCTCCGGGAGTAGTGAAAGGTAACCGCTGCGCGGCCCTCACACGCCGTTCACTCCGGTCCGGAAACTCGGATATTCACAGGGAATTCGGACGAAATCTTCACCTCACCTGGCGCAATTATTTTTCCCAATTCACCGTAGTAAGGACGTTGATTATTTGAATAATCATAAATAACGATAAATTTAATATTTGCAAACCCGGTTATATCTTCCTTATTAAGTGTGTATGGATCGAGCATTAGCGTGGTTTCTCTTTATTCTCTTTTTTATCGTAGCCTCACTCGCTGCGGCGGAAATTCTGAATGATCTTCAGCGAAAGACGCCTTTGGTGAATCTCGCCGACCTGCCGCAGGATGATCCGGAACAGGATGACGCGGCTTCGGACCTCTGGTTCGAAAGCAGATCCCGCGAAAACAAGGCCGACCTCGACATGAAAAACGCCAATCTTCGCAATGCGTTTTCCGAGCTGGATCAGGCCATCGAAATCATGGAAACCCTGAGAGATGATCATCCCGGTTTCCGCCCCTCACACAGCGAGGACAGACTTCATGAGCTCAGGGAGAAAAAGAATTCCTGGGAACAGGGAATCAAGTCAGCGGAAACGCCGGTTTCCTCCAATGCCCCTGCAGTCGATGATCCCGGGATCGAACTGCCTGCGATTGGCAGCCTCGCCGGCAACAGCTACCCGCAACCCGCGATCGGGGATTTTACTATCGGAGCACCCAGAATTGGCAGTTCCGGTGCGGTTCCGGAATCGGCCGGTGCTGCGATTCAATGGGACAACGAAGAATCCCGACTCAGCAAAAACCTGGCGGTAATGACGATTGGCGAGCCGCCTGTGCCGCCGCTCATTACGGCCACTCTTGCTGCGGTTAAAGCGGACCAACAGAAGGCAGCGGCCGAACTGAAACGAAGTAATTCCGACCCTTCCTCGCTCTGGTACCGCGCCTATTCCTACGCACTCGAGGCGACTGAGCTTGAAGCGAAAGGCGATCAAGCGACCGCCCGGAAAAAATACGAAGAGTCGAAAGCCTGCTACGACATGTTGAATCAGAAATTCCCGAACTTCGAAAGCGAGCACATCAAAAACGGATCAGAACTCCTCGCTGCGAAGCTCAGTAAATTGAGCGACTAACCCTTCTTCGCTACGGCAGGAATACGATTCGTGGCACCTTCAGCTTTTTCCCGTCCGGCAGAAAAATGACTTCCTCGTGCTCCGGCTCGATGAGATGCCGGCCCTCTTTGGCGAGCCGAATATAACCAACCACTTCGACGGCTCCGGATTTCGGAGGGCATCGATCCAGCAATTCCCCCAGCTTAACCTGATCCCCGTTCCGGGTCAGTCTTTGGATCGAGTTTCTCATGCCGTCCCAGTCGAGCCGCGCCAGCGCCGCGTACTTTTGAAACGCCTTCTCTTTCGCCGCCTCATCCTCTTCGGCCGCATGGAAAGGCTGGATCGCGATTTCGCGAGGCAGTTGGTAAAACTCCCGGTACACCGGCGAGCGAAACGGCAGCGAAGCTTCGTCAAAAGTTAACCCGATTTCCCTGACCCCGGGCGGTGTATCGGAAACATCCGCCGCCAGTTCCCGGATTTCGCCCAACAACTTGCGGATCCGCCGTTGATCGGACGAGGCTTTTTCATCCAGCAAAAGTCGCAGCGAACCGCTGAGCCTCTGGGTGGTTTCCATGACCTTCTGCGCCTCAGCGAGAAGCAGGCCCGGCATCTTCTCCAGGGTTTTCAGGCCCTGACGTTGCGAATCCAGCTCCACCAGATTTTGGGTCCGCTCAATCAGATCATTTAATTCGTTCTGACTTTGGTGGGAAAAAATCAACTGGGTGAACGCCTCGAAACTCTGACCCTGATCGCCGTTTTTCAATTCATCCTCAGCCGCCAGCGCGTAGCTGACCAGTTCGCCCTGGTCAATTTCCCCCAGTTGCCGCCGCTGCAGCTCGCGGGTGATTTCCTTGAAGCTTTCCTCCACATGGCGGAAATCGCCCTGGACCTGCTTCATCATATCCACGATGACGCCGAAACGCTCACGTATTTCCACGTCGCTCAATTTCGCCACGGCGCCTTCGTTCCGGATCAGATCGATCTCCGCTTCGATCCGCCTTTTCTCCGCTTCGAGATGCGCAATCCGCTCCGCCGGATCGGCGGAAGACTGCACCACCAGCCCCTTGAGAGCCTCCATCACCATCCGCACCCGGGATTCCGTGCCGACGAAACCCATCTCATCTGCGATCATCCCTTCGAGGAACTGGATCACCGATTCTGTGGACGAAGTCAGTTGGAACGTCGCGTCGCCGCCCGTTTCCCCGCGCTGGAAGAACCGGTTCAGATATTGTTTATCCGTCCAGTCCGTCAGGTATTTAGAAGCCTTCTCCGGCAGGGCATCCGGATCGATTTCGCGGACCAGCTCCTGGTATTCCACCAGAGCGACGCGCAGCTCCGGGTCGGGAATGGTGAGTCGGTGCCCCGACTTAAACTGATCGTAGAGAAAATCGATCACATAAGCGGCATTCGCCGATCGCAGGATAGAGATCGCGGGCGAAGAACGGAAGGCGGACTGGATTTGCGGCAGCTTCAAAAGAACGCCTCTTTATAACCGAAACGGGGTTGAGATTCAAATCAATGCATCGTAATCTCTCCCCACTCCGTCCCCGTAGTTCAACGGATAGAACAAGGGTTTCCTAAACCTTAGATACAGGTTCGATTCCTGTCGGGGATATAAACAACCAGCCTAGATGAGTTGACGGCTTAAAGGGCTATCAGGCGGTACGGTCTGTCAGTGTCCCTATTGCGTGGAAAACTTTCCGGCATCAGACAACACAGCTCTGTTCGGATAAATGCCGACAGGCGGCACACCGGCTTCGGGACCAAGTGAGAGGTTAGGCCGGAAGCGGTAAAAGCTGGTGGGGATTTGAAGCCCGGTTGCCTGTTGATGTGACCGGGCTTTTTTTGTTGAAAGAACGATGATACTAGACTCAAGTTTAATTTAAAGAAAGCTAAATAATTGAGCATAAAGACCTTTAGAGACGATCTGAAAATTCCATGAGGGATACTACATTTGGCTTTTAAAACCAAAAAGATGAAAGCCATAAATCCAGTTAATCAGTGCGTATATTGCGGAGATCTCACTGGGCCGTTCTCAAAGGAGCATATTATTCCGAAAGGATTGGCTGGAACTTGGACACTTCCTAAGTCCAGTTGCGAAAAATGTGCTGCAATCACAAGTGAATTTGAACTCAAGTGCCTTAGGGGAATGTTTGGAGGACTTCGGACCCATCTCGAATTTCCCACTCGCCGAAAAAGTCAAAGACCAACTGAATTGCCTGTATGGATCGAGAATGACAAGGGTGTTAATCAGGTTGATACACCGATCCCCGACCATCCACACCTTTTGATACTTCCGGAATTTTCTATACCTCAGTGCTTTACAGGGCAAGTGAGCAAGGAGACCAAACTGAGATACAGATTTCTCAATTACTTGCCGGATGCCGGGAAAAGAGTCGAGAATCTTTCGGAAGACGGGAAAGTCCAGATGAGAAATTTAATGCCAATACCTGCCTTTATCAGGCTACTTGCGAAGGTCGGACATTGCTTCGCAGTTGGGGAATTCGGAGTCGATACGTTTGAGCATTTTCTTCCCGATATCATTTTGGGTAAAGGGGATAAAATACCATTTGAATGGATCGGAGGGTATCCCGATAACTACCCTGCCTTTGAGTTGCCTGATATAAAAATTACACACAAACAGGCTGAGGATGGTTCTGCAATTATAGTGAAAGAAGGCCAAGCCCACCAGTTTCAATTCCTGTTAGCATCAACTGGTAAAATATCCGTTCAACCTTTGCTCATGGTGGCAATTCGGCTTTTTGCTATTCTGAAAGCCGCTCCATACCTTGTTGTAGTTGGAACTTGCAAAGACAATTTTCCGTTTGAAAAAGTCCCTAATTTAAGCCGTCCCATTGAAAGGCTTTTAATTGGGCTGACGGGATTCGAACCCACATCATCCTTTTAGTCAAAAAGGAACTCTTTCCATTGAGCTACAGCGGATGATCTTACCCCGAAATCTATAAAATTTCAAACCTCTTTTCAATCGTCAGTATGACGGTGAGGACGCAGGAAGTTCCTCATTCCCCGACAAATCATCCTCACCCCGCGCCAACTCCCGGATATTCTCAACAACAA
>JARGOZ010000209.1 GCA_029213025.1 Verrucomicrobiales bacterium | reverse complement strand
CTATCAAGAGGTAATTTGTAAAGAATACGTAAGAGGCGGAACGCGTCTGCTAAAGTTTTTACAGCCGCCTACAGGTCATCCACCCGTTCCTTGAGTGCTTTGCCGGGGCGGAAACGAACCACGCGTTTTGCCGGAATTACGATATCCACTTCCGGACGTTTCGGGTTTCTGCCGACCTTGGGAAGATTGATCCCGATCTGGAATGTTCCGAAGTTGCGGAATACCACCTGATCGCCCTCGGACAAACTGTCGGTGATCTCCATGATGAGTTGCTCGATCACTTGAAAAACCTGACTTTGGGTGAGTTGCTCTTTCCCGGAGATCCGGCATACCAGATCGCGCTTGGTGACTACCTTATCCATAACAGTGAGCAGATTACACCCGGAAGCGGGAGCGGTCCAGGATTTCTCAAAAGGATCGGCGCCGGTTGCGGAGCGAGATTCACCGGATAGCGATCAGTTCTTTGCCGGTTATTGGGATTTTCTGTATTTCAGCCGAACGAAGATTCAGCAGGTGCCAGTCGTTGAAGGCGTGGACGATTACCGAGTTGGAGTCGCCTTTCAGGATGATGCTGTTTCGGGTTGGTTGGGTGGAAGCGTATCTGCCTTTCACTGGCTGCGCAAAGATGCGCTGTAATTCCGGCTCGCCGAATCGGCCCAGCCAGGTGCCACGCCGGTCGGCCTCGGCTACATCGGAGTTGAGCAGGAAATATCCGCCGGTCAGCAGTTCCAGTCCGTGGACGGTAAAGCTGCGTATCTGATGCAGTGCTTTGGTTTTGGTGTGTAGCATGTGGATGCCATTGGTTGAGTGCTCGAAAAACACATAAGGCTGTCCCGGTTTTGATGCTGCGATATAGCGAACCGTTTCGCGCCTGGATTCGGTTCCGTATAACTCTTTGAGGCTGCCGTCAGCATGATCGTAGAGTCCGATATGGTTGCGTAAGATCACAGCGGCTTTGCCTTCACCCAGCCAATGCACTCCGTTTGGCATGATACGGGATGCCATCGGAATGTAGTTCTCTTTACCCGTGTCTGCGTCAAATACCACCAGTTGCGGCGGATGGGTGGATAGATCACCGAGGACCAGTCGCTGTTCGGGGCCACGGACGCTGTTTACCGGAAGCTTGCCGCTTTGGGTTTCGCCGGTGTCGAGATTGACATGGACTAATCCGTAGCGGTGGTCGCGGTAGAGCATGGCTTTACCGGTCGCTGCCAGCAGGCGTGCTTTGAGCGGCTTGCCGAGGAAACAGCCGGTATTGGTGATTTGTTCTTCCTGTGTGATGATACAGTGCTGCCAGTCGATTATTCCCCGCCAGATATTTCCTTCACGCAGATAGATGGCTGCGTTGAGGTCTTTGGTAATATACCCGTCGAGCGTACCACCTCCAGGCATAGTGAGGTTGCCGCAGTAGCTGCCGCTGGTTTCATAGATCTGAATCGAGTCCTTTGAACCACCAACCGCAATCCGGTCGGAATGCGTGAGATAGACTGCCTCGTCACCCGTCCTCACCTCATGCGCCAGCCAGTTCTCTCTCACCTTAACGAGCTTGCCGTTCTCGATAGAAAAAAGATCTCGGCCGCCGATCAGCATGGTTTGCGGGTTGATGGTCACAGGTGGTTGCGGCGGTTTGGTTTTGAGTGGGTTTACCGATGCCAATACAGTTTTGCGTTTTGCCCTGGCTTCAGGCCGGATTTTCTCCGGTTCAGCTACCGCAATTTCAGCAGTAGCGGCATCAACTGTTGGAATCACGTCAAGCGGCGGCTCCTGCACAAGCTGCACCGGTTGATGGTTGTGCAGGTGCTGAGGTGATACTTCACCTTTCATCCACCAGAACAGAAACATAGCTGTGCTGCCGATAAAGATTACGGCGGAAATGGTCCATTTCTGAGATTTGCGCCAAAGTGTGTAGAGATTCATATCGCGGGAAAACGGGGTGATTGTTTCTGCCTGCTACTCTTCTTCATTGCTGAATCCTTCCGGCGGGGTAATGGAAATTTCCGAGATATAGACTTCCCGCGAATCATTATCTTCAAATTCGCTGTCAGCTTCTTTTACCCATGCTACGCGTTTCGATTTCAAATGATGAAACAGCTTGCCGCCAAGCCCCCTGCCCTTGAAGCTCACCATGAAACCGCCAAATTCGGCATCGAGGAGGTTTTCGTCCGGATCAAAATTAATGAAGACCAGATCATTATAGGCAAAACAGGTTTTCAGCCCGTCCCGGAATTGCAGCTCCAGAAAATGTTCGTGCCGCCCTTCAGCGGATACCACCGAATAGGATTTTTCCTCCCTGTTGTCGGTTTGCCGTGTTTTTCTCTTTTCGAGGATGTTGTCGATTGTCGTATCTGTGTTCATAAGGATTTTTTATTTCTTTTTGATGATGGGTTTTCTTGTTTTTACCGGATTCGGTTTCTTTACGGGAGTGTTCTTATTGGCCTGTTTGACTCTGCTCTTGTGACCTTTGACCGCTTTGCTCTGATAGGCGGCGGTTGATTTGGCTTTGCGCACCGCCTGCGCACTGAAACGCCTCGGTTTTGCGGCTGCCTTTCCGGTGGTTTTTTTGAGGCTCTGCAAATGCTGCTCACGGGTTTTCTTTTCCGGTTTCGCCGCTGCTTGCGGTTTTTTGTATTCCGGGGTGAGCGGCGGTTTTTTTGCCGCTTTGGCAGGTTCATTTCTGAGTTGTTTGGTTTTGAGCAGGGAATGACCGCGTTTTGTCGATTTGACTTTGCTTTTGCCGAGGTTGGGACCGGATCTGGCGCGAAGTCGCTGCGCCGGGTCACCGAGTCCTCTGCGGTTTTGTATATATTGTTCCCAGGTCATCTCCCTGCTTTTATGCAAACCGGTGCGTTTCCTCGTTTCGAGGACTTTCTCCACCTGTTTGCCCATCTCGGCTTTGGCGCGGCGTTGTTCGAGCGCTTTGCGCCAGCCACCGCTATTGAGTTCTTTCTGCATGATTTCTTCGATTTCATTCCGGGATAACCCGGCAAGCTCCAGACCCGACATGCGCGCCGAGCTTTTGCTGACATTCTCCAGCAGCTCCTGCCGGTTTTCTGTATAGATATGAATGCGTTCACGTCCGCGTGATACGCTCACATAAAACTGTTCGATATTGGCTGCCGGGCTCGGCTCGGAGCTTTGCGCGATAAGGACATCGCGGACCGATTTGGACTGCGAGGAGTGGGAGGTCTGTGTATAGCCGTAGGTGAAATGCCCGTCGTCTTTGGCAATCACCGCCCCGGTGGCAAGCTTGATATCCCCCTGCTGCGTAAATCCCGCCACTTCCCGCACCATGCCGTTATTATGGCGGCGTCCGTCCAGTGCTTTACCATTGCGGGTAATGCGGATCAGGTCACCTTGCGCAAGCTCAATTTGGCGCGGGGTAAAGGCCTGAAACTTGTTTGCATCCGACAGGTTGAGTGGGTTCTTATCGTTGAGGATGATTTTACCTTCTTCGGAAACGCTCTCTACTGTATATCTCGAACCGCGCACCACCCCGTTGCCATTCTGGTGAAACTGGATCAGCATCCCGGGAGTGTAGTTCTCCGCCTGTTTCAATTCCGCAGCCGAGAAATGCAGGTTTTCATAGCGGGTGAAGCTTCTGCTTTCTTTGCCGAGTTTGCCGGTGGATGTAAGATGCTTGCGGATTGCGTTCGTGACTTCCCGTCCCTCTCTGCGCGTCGGGGATACTACCAGTGGCGTGGATTTCTTTGTCGACAGAGCGACATAATCCTCAGCCAGCTTTTGATGCCGCTGCGCTTTATCTTCGATCTCACGGATCGCGCCGATCTTGTTGAGATAGGAAAAGCCTTTTTCCACGTCACCTCCGGCGAGCGCTGCCACTGCCGCTTTGTAGTGTTCGGGTTTCTGCCGGCGGATTTCGGTGATCTCCACGGTTTTGAGCCCCGCATATTGCTGCAGCACCCGGAACGGGTCTCCGCGTGAAACCGAAGCGTGCTGACGGTGGTCACCGACCAGCAGAATGCGGGTATGCGGTCCGGCTGCTTCAAACAGTTTCCACAGATCCCGGTTACCCAGCAGGCCCGCTTCATCGACCAGAATGACATGTCCGCGTGTCTGTTGCTGCAGTTTTTCGTTCTGTAAATAATGGGCGACGGTATTGGCATCGGGGAAGCCTGAAGCGCGAAGGGTGTCACGGGACGCGGATGCCGACGGGGCCAAAGCCTGGACATTGCGTCCGTTGAGTTTGATGGCTTCGACGATTTCTTCGAGTGTCGTAGTCTTTCCGGTACCCGCCCCGCCTCGCAATGCGATGATGCGGTCCTGGCTGGTCAACACTTCGCGGACTGCATATTTCTGTTCCTTGCTTAAGAACTCTCTTTTGATTTGATAGCCGGGAGCACCGAGCGGTAAACAGCGTGATTTGCCGTCCCGCACCGCTGCGATCAACGAGATTTCCTCGGTCAGCACGTCATAATTGGTGCACAATATCTGGCCATCGATGCGTTTCTCAATGAGTCGTCTGTTGGCTGTCTCATCGAGAATCTGCTGCGGGGTGACACTGCCAACGCCGTAGCGCAGTGCTTCGGCAATCAGCCGGTTTTTGCGCACCACCGAGTCACGCGCAAATTGTTTCTCTATGGCGTGATCCAAAGCCTGTTTCGGCGTGACCAATATTCCGGTTTTACTGCCGGAAAGGCTTTTGATCTGCGTGAGTTCTTCAGCAGATAGACGCTTTTCCCAGATGCGTTTTAGATCAGAGTTGGTAAGATCGTTGTTCTTGCGTTCGCGGGTCAGCGCGCCAAGCCCGTCTTTATCTTTGTCATCGGTAAGCCCTCTGCGTTCTGCTTCCGCTTCGACTACCTTCGTCCGGCGTGAAAATCTGTCGATCACCTCCGGGGATACACCGATAATCTCCCAGTTATTGCGGGTGCGTTTTACCGCATAGCCAAGTTCAGTAACTTTCTTTGCCAGCCGCGCATGAAAGGCAGCCTGATGCAGCGGCATATTACGCCTCGCCTCGCGGATCTTTGCCGCTTTCCAGCGATTTTCTATAGTATCAAAAGTAGCATTGAATGCGAATCCGTGTATATGAAGATGTGGATCGGGTTCATCATCTACAGGTCGGGATGTGTAGTGGGTGAATTCTGCCCAGGCGAGGTTGCCGGTCTGCCGGTCATCATATACACCATTGACTCGCACCCTGGTTTCGGTCTGCGCCTCAATATCGGCCATAGTGCCACGGACCGCTTCACTGAATGCAGCAGTCAGCCGCACATCACCGGCCATTGCCTGCACCACGCTCAGGCTCTTCGGCGCATGAAAGTTGATATCAAAACCGACGAGGCGGTTCTTGTCATTGCGCGGGGTAAGCTGTTCACCGGTCACCGGGTGGCGGTTGTCGCACAGCCGTTCAAAAGTTTGCTGCGTAACTTTCTCACCCAGCCCGAGCATTGCGGCAGCCTTGCCGTGCCACCTGCCAATCACCTCCTGCGATTCACTATAGTAATCCTCCCGCGACAGCCCGTCACTGAAGTATCGTTTTGCAGCCGACCCGCTACTATGGCTTACCACCCTGATCACACAGGGGAAGACGGTAAACTATATATAATTATTAGGGCAGATATATAGTTTTGGTTTTTTTGTATATATACATTCCTCTATTTGCATAAACCTGCATAACAGGGAAGTACTCGGGTGATAGGCGCTGGCGAGGGGTGAACTCAGCGCCTGGAGCGTTTCACTATGTACTTACCCTTCATCGATTGTTCACATCTACATAAAATACTTTGCTTTACGAAGGTGCAAATTAGCAGTTGACGCTCGATTATTTATTATGGTAAATATAGTATCAGTAATAATGCAGGAGGTAACTATGCAATCTAAATTCAGTGTTGGAATCCGTGAATTATCAAGCGAATATTCGGGAAACCCAATCCGATGGATGATCAGCAAGTTGGAACGGGCTTATCCTGAGAGTCATCCGGTTTCGTTGCGAAACGAGGTTCAATTATTTCGCGGATATCTGGAAGGTGTAGCATTAGGTTTAAATAGATCCGGAACAAACTTGCTCTATGATCTTTATCGAAACCTCCCTGTTGATCCTCTCGGCGATTTCGGAAAATTTGAACGGGGATTCAGTCAAGTTCTTGCCGGTAGTGGGCTGCTTTGCGCAAGCAGTGATTTATCTGAATTCGGATATTCCAAATCAGCTTTGCCCGAACTTTCCTTTGACAGTGAAAGTGTAGGATCAGATTCCCTGCATGTATCGCTTTCCGAATCTATGCCGCAACAGATTTCATGGTTACTAAGCCGTCTTGAAGAGGCTTATCCTGAAACTCATCCGGTTTCATTGCGGAACGAGGTTCAATTATTCCGCGGGTATCTGGAGGGTGTACAAACCGGTTGGAATAAAACGGGAAACAATTTTATGCTGAAACTCTATTCCGATCTCCCGGAGGATCATCTTGGAACATATGGCAGACTCTGTAAAGGTTACTCCCTCGTTCTTGCACGAAGCGGTGTGATTTGTGAGCGAAGCGATCTTTCTTTATATACCAATCGCAGACAGGAAAGTCCGGGACAATGGACGAGCGGTATCAGAGACAGAGACGCTGCCGGAATCAGTAATTCCCGAACCTCGTTTTCGTGATTTCAGGACGATTCCCGTGATTCCTTGCCCAACAGTTCATCCAGTTCCACTTTTCCGCTATTCTCCCACCCTTTTCTGGAGTGTAGAAAAGTATACAGATTTTTATAGAGATGCCTGATCAGGCGCTCCCGGTCATGATTTCTCCACGCTACATTCCGTGCGTTAAGGAATTTATCTTTCGCCCAGTTGGTAAGTGACATCGAGTCGATCAGAATTGCTGTTTCGGTTAATTTTACCGGTATCCATCGACCGTTATCCAAATGAAACACGATAAGATCTTCCTCTCCGATCTGTTCCAGAATTGACTCTGAAAATTCCAAAAATTTACGGAGCAGTTCCTCAGTCTGTCCTTCGGCAACAACCAGGTCACTGAGCACTTCGTTACTCACACAACGCCATCTGCGAAAAGCAATATTCACAGGGACCCCCGGCCTGAACAGAAAATCAGTCAACCAGGTGCTGTCCGAAAATTTTGTCCTTGCTATAAATTCCGCTCCCCACGTGTGCATTTCCAATTGGCCGGCGCTGGGGAGGCCACTCTTGATGAGCCTCCCCTCCATGTCTGTGCACATATCGATAATTGCCTCGATTGATCTTGCTCCATGGTGATAATGAGAAACCGTTAAAAAGGCTTTGATAATGTCTTCGGAAACCCTGGCTACTTCTTTTTCTTTTTCTTTTTTAGGTTGAGAAACTAACCCTCTGTTTTCTAGCATAGATCTGAGCAAAATTGCCCTCCTTAGATACGGGGTTTCGCGTTCGTTGGAATCATCATCATTCAACAAGACACTTCTGTTGACGCCCGGAATATCGATATATCCTTTGAGTCGAGACAGGAAATCCGGAAGTTTGGATTGTCTCGCAAAAACACCCTCCTCATCGGGACTCATTGCCTGCCGTGACAACTCCGCATAACTGTGTCTGGTTCCTCCTACAAATATAAAAATTGCCTTTTTTATTTCAAGACTCCTGCCACTGTGGGAATAGATTCCATCCTGAAGTGGACTGAGAAAATATCTCACCCATTTCAAGTCATCTGAATCAAACTCATCGAAAAACACCAATGGTATTTTGCCCTGGGCAAGCGAATCACTGACGTTCAGAAATGCATCTGCCAGATCAGGGGAGTCGATCTTCATCTGCGAAAGATTGTATTCTGAGATCCGAACTTTGTCCCCGGCAACCTCTCTGGCAATCTCTTTTATGCCGAATGATTTTCCGCCGCCGGGTTGTCCAAAAACCGCGAGACCAAGAGGGCGGGAAGTCGGAGTCCGATTGATATAGTCGCGCAATAACGTTCTGACGCTGTTAAAGTTTTCAACGTCTTTCTTTCCCAGAACCGCCATCTTGCCGAAAGACGCTACCGGTCCGCATTCCCATAGCCTCGAATTTTCCTGGTTCATCACGGAACGGATGCCGTATTTTGCAATGTTGATGGCCAATTCTAACCGGTTCTTCTCTGATTCAGAGTAAATTTCAGATTCCTCTTTCGAATTGGCAAAGTTGTGTTTTTGGCCTTCCCTCAGACTGTCCCGTATAATGCCCCATTCGTAAACCGATTCGTCGGTCGGAGGAGTCACCGTGTGAATGAATGTATTTTCTTTGCTTTCCAGATCGAGAACTTCTTTCCATGCCGAAGCGGAGGTTGCATTCAACCATTCCTCCGGCTTTTCTCCGAATCCGGCATCGTAAAGATATTGAATTCTCGAAATTGCTTTCCTGATACCTGATCGAACCAGCTCACGGTCACTATCATCACTATCCTCACTATTTGAGATGATTGATTCAACAAAACTTGCGGCATACGCGGATCGCGATGCAAAAATATTACCCTGCCGGTCGACATCCCGATACCACATATGCTTCGTCCGCGGCATCGGGTCGTAAAGTAAATCGAACTTCCTTTCCACAAAAGCGTTACGGATATATACTTCCCCTTCCGTTGAATCAGAGGCAACCGGTTCCGGCCCGGTACACAGATGAGTTACCCGGGCAACTATGTCAATAATTTTGAAACAAGTGTCATCCTGGATATCTCCGCTAAAATCTATTCCCTTCAGATCCGATTCACCACTGTTGGCAATTTCGTGCTTCCTCCCGTTTTCATCAAAAGCTATTATATTTTTCTCCGGCAAATCCCGAACGACAACAACGGTGGAAACCAGATCCCCGAGTTCGTTTTTTGATAGTATCCTGAAGTCATAGTAATCCTTGTAGCAGTATATGGCTCCTGTTACACCGATTCTGATTACCAAATGGCCCGCCTGCGACAGACTGTTGATCACGTTACAGGATAAGTACTCTCTTGAAAACTCGTCTATCAGCGAATCCCAGGATCGCTGTTTTGGAACATCGAGCCCTCTCATCCGGAATTGATCGAGACTTGTCACAATAAGTGTGTTTTCCCTGAGTGAATTTTGTTCCGACAATATGGTCTTCCACAATGGAGATGTGGCAACCCCCTCATCATCAAACCTCGGAAGATCCCGCGAAACGACTACAACCGTCTTAATCCCTCTCAATTCATCCTTTTGTTCAGTATAAATCAACGCCTTTCTGCGGCCCGGTTCCTCCCAGCAATGGCTTTGTCTGACTGCCACTCCATATTCGGAAATTACCGTCAAATCCGCTTCTTCCGGACAATTCTCATCTTTATAGAGAGCGCTGATTTTACCGTCATTTGCATCGCTCCGGGTGAGAGTGTCCACGACACGATAAACATCTTTTTCGTTTTTAAAGTTTTCGCTTTCATTGCCCAATGCTGCGACTTCAGGATATCGGGGACACTTTTTGATCGCCCACAACATATGTAACAAATGTTCCGCATCAGATGGGGGCGTATCATTTTCCGAATCATCTCTCTCCTCTATTAATTTGATCGTTGTTCCTTCGATGTCAGGTAAAGCTCTTAAGAACCTGTTAAGGATCCATGCGCCGCCCTTGTGTACGGACACCGGCGGACCGACACTGTCCGACATCGTTCCATCCTCCACGTCTATTGCCTGTTCAAGATGGATTGCTTTATCCGAACTCAGATGGCGTTTTGATTCGTCTGAAATCAGGTGATCAATTACATAATCTCCGCACAGATATATTTTTTTAGGCATGAAATTTATTTTTTGTATTCCGACCAACGGTCTCTTATATAATCATAATCCGCATCCAGATCATGTTTTCTTCTGATAGCTGAAAACTGGTTTCCCGTCTTGCCGCCGTGTGTATCAGTGTCGGCAGAGAAAAACTCGATCAATGAAGCCATGGAGGAATTAAAAATGGATTTCTCAAGGTCGAGCTTTTCTCCGCGCTCTTTGTCGGTGCCTCTGCCATTATGCCCATCGAGAATTTGATGAGCTGCTCGAAACACCAGATAACCGCCCGACGCCACTCTGTGTTCTCCCGCCTCCTCTGTACGCCTCGGCCTGAACAGACCTCTGTTTACGGGGAATCCCCCAAGGTTTTCCGTGTCAATGTGTATACCATCCAGGATTGTCTCATCGGGACGGATTCTGCCGATAAGAAGACGTTTGTCGTGACCGGCAGTACAGCTGATATAGTGCCTGACTGACTCCATTCCCAGCTCTCCGCCAAGTGAATATTGGCGGAGTTGACTGGACACCGTTGGCAATAGTTTCTCCTCAAGATACTTACCCCAATACCACGTGATGTCGGTTGAATCATCGCTTTCAGAAGTTACTGAAATAAGACCTGGCGGCTCGAAATACGGCCACTGATGGGTAGCCAGTTTAAGCTTCCGCGCCTGCAACCCTTCGCTGGCGGCATTGATCAGGATTGTCGTGTCGGCAAGCAGCATGTTGCGCGGATTTTCCAAAGCGGGATCGGGATTCAATCTCCTGAAGTGATAGTAGTTCTGCACCACTGGCGTAGCCAGTCGTTCTACAATTCTGCCACCCATCGAATGGCCGATCAGAACTACTTTTTTGTGTCCTTTGACCGCAAATCTGCGGATATAACCGAGGCAATCAGCAAGACTCGGGCTAGCTATCCGGTCGGTAGCAGCGCGCCTGCCAGGAAAACTCAGTATATTGCCGAGCTTGCCTTCCCTCGCATCACCGGGCCAGCCAATATAGACGCCGATATTTTTGTGGTTGCTTCCCGTTTTGTTCCGGTTCAGCCCCCTGACATATGCTGCGAACTTGGCAAGATCTCCGGTTTCGCGCGACGGGTCACCGCTGTGATTCCACCCGTGAACATAAATATAGACGGTTTTTGTCTCTCTTCCCTCATTCACAATGGTCCCTGCATAATCCCGTTGAAATTTGCTCAGATAATCACCGCTGTCATCAAATTCAACAACTGCCAGTGACCGTTTCGAAATACATTCTTTAATGGCATCGGGAATGTCGGAATCTTCAACCAATCCGCCTCCTTTTAGACGAAGATTATGCTCCGGTCGCAAATCCGACTGGGGTTCCCAGAAATCACCGGGGGTCTCCCAGAAGTTCCGGCTGCCCAGACGGCTTCCCCCCATCTTGCGGTAGAATGGAATAGCCAGTGTAAATCCGACAATTGTAGCAAAAAACAAATAGAAAATCATGGTACAGGATATTTTTAAATATCACGCTGTGAGTGAGTTTTGCAAAAATACTCAGTGTTCGCAACAACTCTTTTCCCGCAATCACCGGGGCCGAGTCGCCTCATAAAAAAGGCACCGATGCAAAATGCAGACGAACTGTAAAGGTGGTCTATTACTTCATAAGAGAGGACACGATGGCGCACGGCAAAAACAATGAGCCCAACCTACCTGCGACGTATTCCCCAATACCATGAGTAATCGATATAAGCCCTAACCACGTTTTCCAACGAGTTTTGCGAAGTGATTGATCATAGCGATTAAAACTCCTGAAAAATTCGCGGGGCCCGCACCGGAAATACTCCCCGGTCGGACCCACTGGCGACTACATGCCTCGGGGTCAATTCGAAAACAGAAACCTGACATTAAAGCTGGAAATGGTCCCGAAATTCCCTGCAGCTCAGTCTCAGGTATACTCAATCCTGAAGACACTCCTCTCAGAATATTTCAAGGTGCCAGCGAAACCTGCCCCTCCGGTTCATCGGGAAGCCGGAATCGAAACCACAACGGCATATGATCACTCACTTTATGTTCGAACTTCTTGAAAAACTCCTTTTTCTCCTCTTTACTGAGGCTGTCTGCGCTCGCTTTCCCCATGACTGCTTTAGCAAACAGATTGACAAAGTCGATCACTCCAAAATCCGGGCCCCGTGGATCCCGGCCCATCTGATTGGTGGACAGACTTCCGAGGCGTTCGTCCCTTGAAAGAATCGCAATTTGATCGAAGGTCTCCGAGAGACGTGCGTTGGTTCGGAATGCCCCTCCGGTTTTGGCCATTAGCTGCATGGATTGAGGGTGGGGATCAAGGAAGGGAGCGCACACATTTACCTTCCGACCCACTTTGTTATTCAATGCCCGCAGTTTCTCCACAAGCACGGGGTGATCCCGTTCCGGGGAATCATAGTTCAAATTTAAGTCCCCCAGCAAAAGAATATTCCGGGCGTGAACAGTTTCTTCCTCCCGCACTTTGCCAATCATCCATTTCAGCAGTGCATCAAATTCCTGTTCCCGGTCCGAAATAAATTTCCCGAAGTTCAGATGGGCGTTTATCGCCATAAACGGGAATCTCTCCGCGCGGGGATGACCAAAAACCTCAAATTCTGCGGCAAAGGGAGTTCTGATAAATGCAAGAAAGGTAGGCATTTTGATCTTTCTAATCTCACCGGCTGAAACTCCTTTTTTTCCGGCAACGGGCTGAATCGCTTGCGCAAATGCCGGGAAGTTTTCCACGAGGGTCTGAAGAACCTGAGTGCGATCCCATGTTACATCGGTAATTACCCCTCGAAGCTGGAAAAGGTTTCGGTTATAGATATAGGCAAGCCGTTCGTCGAGACCCTTTTTATCAGGAAAAGCTCCCGTTGTGTCAGATACAATGAGGTCAAACTGATCACCCATCAAAGAAACGAGATGCCGCAAGCCGCCGGTGTCATTCATCACCTCCTGAATCGCCAGAAGGTCAAAATGTCGACACATATCTGCCAGGAAATGCCAGGTATTGCGGTTGCGCTTCGTAACCGAACCCAGCTTACGTATATTGAAGCTGCCAACTACTGCCGATCCATACACCCTGCGGGGCACTCCGTAATCCTCGGGGTTGTGGTTCAACTCCTTGCGGATTGCTTTCCATTGTTCTGACGTAAATACACTCATATCGAAGTAACCAAATTAGCAGGGCCGGGAAAATATTTCATAATTCAATTGCCTGAATTTGACTGCTGAGATCACCGGCAATCACCCGATTGCAAAGCTCTAA
>JARGOZ010000208.1 GCA_029213025.1 Verrucomicrobiales bacterium | reverse complement strand
ATGCCGAGTCGGCAGCGGGTAATCTACTGTCCCGCAGAGGATTGGGAACTATGCTTTCCGAGTCTTTCGATGACGAAGATTACAAGGGACTGTCCCCGTGTGTTGATATCACATCTGTATTTCAATACCTCGCGGAATCAGGTCAATTTTTAGCTCTTCCGCCGTAAAGATAAAGATAACTTAGCTTCCCGCTTGATAAGGGTGACATAAAAACAATCATAAGTAGATATGAAAGATAATCCTCAAGTAATTGAGCAAAGGTGGATTTGCCCAAATTGCGTGACTGAAAAATTCATTGATGAGTTGCTGGCCCGCGTGCCAAACTTGTGCTCATATTGTGGAAAGAAAGATGATGCAGCAATTTCAATAGAATCTCTTGCTGAACGAACGGAAACTGTGATTAACAAATATTTCCTTTATTCGGAATTCGAACCGCACTCCACAAATATCAAAGGTAAGACTTTGGGCGATCTGATTGCTTGTAATACTGGTGCTAAACAAGAAGCCATAGTAGACATATGCTCGGTGTTAAAACAGCGAGGAAAAATTGATTCAGCAGATCAAAGTGCTTTTTATTATAATTTGGGAATCAATGAAGTTGGTGAATGGGATAAATTGTGGAATCAATTTACTGAAGAGATTTATACAAAAGGTAGGTTCTTTTCAAAACTCGCTCGTGATACTTTGGACCAAATCTTTGAAGGGGTCTTCGATTTCGAAACAGACGGAGAATCAATCATTGTAAAGGCCGGTCCCAACGAAGAATTAAACGAACTTCATCGGGCACGTAATTTCTTTGATGACTATAAGATGTTTCAATCAGCGTTATGCGAACCGTGGAAACAAATAGGCCCTCCCCCGCCGGAAAACGCCCGACCTGGCAGAATGAACCCTCAAGGGATAAGCGTATTTTACGGAGCGTTAAAACCCGATGTCGCATTGGCAGAGGTTCGCCCTCCCGTCGGCAGCAGAGTGATAGTGGCTAGATTCAAAATTCAACGTGAATTACGTCTGTTAAATGTTCCAGCTTTGGAATCAATTCCTGTATTTGGAAGCCTGTTCAACGAAAGTGATATACAACGAGTTCAACGGGCTAATTTTCTGAGAAACCTAAACAATTCAATTTCGCGACCGGTTATGCCCGGTAAGGAAGCAACCGATTATTTGCCTACCCAAGCTGTTGCCGAGTACTTGGCGTCAGTAGCAGGGCTGGACGGAATGATTTACTCCACTCCACAGTACAATCATGAGTCAACCAATGTTGTTCTCTTTCAACATGCATCTCGGATCGAAATGGAATCTTTACCGGAAAACTGCAAACCATTTGTCAATGAGACTCATGTAGAACTTGATCCGAATAGGATTCAGATTGACATCGTGGTTAAATCATTGCCAGTTGGAAAAAGTGGTAGCTTAAACGAAATAGAGGTAGCCGCAACGGAGTCTACAATGGCCACCGTCCCCGTGTCCTTAAAATTAGATTTGTGTAGTATCCGGACGTATTATGTGAAAAAAGCCGATTTAACAACAGAGTCACATTGCGTATCCTGGCAGGAATCAGAACAAAAAAATGTTGGTAGTTTTCCTACATTTTGAACGATACCGAATAGGTCAGGGATCAATGGCACTAGATTAAGAGGGTGTTTCGAGGAAAAAGTGGAAATGCCCAGAGAAAAGAATGAAGTATAGGTGTGAAAAATAAATTGCACCCCATCCAACCCGGGGGGCCGCAAGCGGCTTGATTTTTTCTCTTGAATAACCAAATTCCTCTCAATAAAGGCTTCCCGGTTATCAAATCGGGTTCCGGATTTCAAGCGCGGGTGCTTTGGCCTTGTTGTTTTTCGCGGCTTCGATCTACGAAGGCATGCTGATGACTGCCTTGCGCAGATCACGAATAAGAAAAGAGGTCAGGCATGTAGGTCGTCAACTTGTAACCATTAAACTTGGTGCCAATTCCTGACTTTTATTTTTGGTAAGAGGTCTTGACTCAAATGCTTTTGAGATTGCCCAGAACGATGCCAAGGCCCCCGAGCATTTTCCTTCAGAGAAAGGGGCTGCCCCCCATCCAACCCTGGGTAGCCAGCAGGTTTATTTCAGGCCTTGATTATCCAAATTCCTTTCAGCCAGTAGTTCAGTAGCAAGAACGGAGTCGTCTTCCGGGCAAGGAACATCTCACGTCAATTCGCGCCGAATTTGGTTGCCCGGATTCCTTTATTTGCCTACAACCACTGGTTTGAACCAACCTACCAACTGTTCGTAATCATGAGTGAATCAGAATCGGAAAACAAGAAGCTGTTTTGGGCCTGTTTTGCAGCCCTCGTTGCCACCTCTTTCGTATTCGGCCTGCGCGCCAACATTATCGGAGACTGGCAAACCGATTTCAAACTCACCGAGGCGGATAAAGGCACCATTCTCGGCGTCGGTCTGTGGCCCTTCGCGATCAGTATCGTGGTTTTCAGTCTGATCATCGATTACATCGGATACAAGACCGCCGCGTTCTGCGCCATGGCCTGCCACGTCGGCTCCCTGTGTTTCACGCTTATGGCTAAAGGCCCGACGGCACTCTACTGGAGCGTCTTTTTGATCGCGATCGCCAACGGTATCGTGGAAGCCTTCATCAATCCCGTCGTAGCGACCGCTTTTAAAAAGGAAAAAGCCAAGTGGCTGAACATCCTCCATGCCGGATGGCCGGCCGGACTGGCTCTCGGGGCACTCACCGCCATCATGCTCGGCGATGCCGGTTGGCATATCAAGTACGCGATGTGTTTCATCCCCGTGGTGATTTATGCGATCATGATTATCCCGTGCAAATTCCCCGTTAACGAGCGGGTCGAGGCAAAGATCCCCTACCGGGAAATGCTCGGACAGGTGGGGGCAATCGGCTTTTTCATTATCTCCTTTTTACTCATCTTCGGCATTGTTCAGATTGTCGCCAGTCTCCAGCCCGGATTCTCTCTGTCGTATCCGGTGATGGCAGCTGCGGCCGGAGTCATCGCGGTGCTCGCCGGCATCATGACTAAGAGTCTCGGCCACTGGATGTTTATTCTTATCCTGCTTACAATGGGGCCGCTGGCGACTACAGAACTTGGCACAGACAGTTGGATGCCGGATCTGCTTAGCGCCGATTTCACAGCCGCTCAGGCCGGCTGGATTTTCATCGGTGTGTCTGTGGTAATGACCGTTCTGCGATTTTGTGCGGGACCCATCGTGCACAAATTCTCGCCCATCGGCCTGCTGGTTATCAGTGCCACCATTGCGATCATCGGCCTGCTGTTCCTTTCCAAAGCATCGGCCTTGATGGTTCTCGTCGCGGCGGGAGTTTACGCTCTCGGGAAGACCTTTCTCTGGTCGACAACTCTCGGCCTTGTCGCCGAGCAGTTCCCCAAAGGAGGGCCATTAACCCTGAACGGAGTTTCGGCGGTCGGAGTCCTCGGCATGGGGATTTTAGGCACTCCAATTATGGGCGGGCTCCAGGACAAAGGCATCGATGCGGATCTGAAAGCGAACCACCCCGCCATTTATCAGAAAATCGTCTGTGAACCACGCAGTGTCCCCTTTATCGGGCAGGTCCCGGGATTTGATGAGGACAAAGTGACATCGCTTTCTGAATCCGAGAGAAAGATCGTCACCGACACCCGTTACCCTCACAAAAAGAGGGCGTTTTATACGGTAGCCATCCTGCCGACCTTCATGCTGATTTGTTACATCATCCTGTTTGTCTATTTCAAGATGAAAGGTGGCTACAGGCCGGTGGAACTGAGCAGCGGTGAATCCAGCTCTGCTCACTAACAAGCAGACGTGATTTTCAAAATTTCAGACTTGTCGATCATCAGTGATTTGGTAAGAAGGACGCTTACAGTCGGAGTTCTGGAAATGTTAGACTCCTGACATTCTTGAAAACACACATATTTATGAATATTAAAGAAGATGGTATAACGCCAAATGCTGGCAGACTCCTTTGGGCCGGTTTTATGGCAATCCTGGCGGCCGGCGTTGGATTCGGCGTTCGCGGGGGAATCCTCGCGAACTGGGCCTCGGAATTTGGATTTACAGGAGCTGACTTAGGGAAAATTGGAGCGGCCGGGCTGCTCGGCTTTTGCCCGGGTATCATTATCGGGGGCCTGGTTGTCGATAAACTGGGCTATGGAAAACTCGTGTTCGCAGCGTTTCTGTTCCACGTTCTCTCCGCTTTCGTTACTTTTGCCGCTTCTTCCGGTCAGGATCAGGCGACGGCATTCCAGTTCCTGTTTTGGGGAACTTTCATCTTCGCCATTGCCAACGGGACACTCGAAGCGGTTGCCAATCCGCTGGTAGCGACTCTTTTCCCGAACAACCGGACTCACTATCTGAATATTCTTCACGCCTCATGGCCGGCCGGACTTGTTCTCGGTGGATTGATTGGCTGGACTCTCGGCAGCGGTGACAACGCTCTGAGCTGGAAGATTCAGCTCGCCCTGTTCCTTGTTCCGACCGTTGTCTACGGCTTCATGTTCATGGGTCAGAAGATGCCCAAGTCCGAAGCTTCGGAAAAAGGACTCAGCTTTATCGAAATGTTCAAGGACGTGGGAATTCTCGGCGGTCTGGTCGCCAGTCTTCTTGTTGGTATGTTTATTGTCTTCGCTTTCGGACTGTTTGGAGTCAATCTCCCTCAGGGCGTTGGATTGGGCATTGGAGTGGTCCTCGCGATCATTATCGGAGTGCTGACCAAATTCTCCCTCGGCGCGCTTCTACTTTTCGTTCTTTTCATTACTCATGCTTTGGTGGGTGCTGTTGAGCTGGGAACGGATGGATGGATCCAAAACATCACCGGAAACATTTTGAGTCCGGAACAGGGTAAAATCCTCTTTGTTTTTACCTCGGCAATCATGTTCGGACTTCGCTTCTGCGCTGACTTCATCGAGAAGAAACTCAAACTTTCCCCGATTGGAATTCTGTTAGCCTGCTCGGTTCTCGCTGTCCTTGGTCTGTTCCTCGCCAGTAACATCACCAGTTTCGGAATGGCTCTCGGAGCACTTGCGGTATACGCTCTTGGTAAAACCTTCTTTTGGCCCACTATGCTTGCCGTAGTTGGAGACCGGTTTCCAAAGTCCGGCGCTGTCGCCATGAGTATTATGGGTGGTATCGGTATGATGTCTGCCGGTTTGATCGGATCAGTCGGCCTTGGTTTCGCCAAGGACAAATTCTCGTCCGAGGATTTGAAAGCAAAAGATCCCGCCGTTTATGCTGAGTATAAAGCCGTGGATCCCAAGACCGGCGAAGATAGCAAAAGCAAATTCCTGTTCCTCGAAAGTGGAGCTCTTGACGGCAAGAAGCTGGGAGCTATCGCAGAGAAAGATGAAGCAAACCGAACTGCTGCAGAGAAGAAAGTCGCCGCATCCAGTATTACAGGCGACCGGAAAACGCTCCGTGCCGACGCGTTTATCCCGGCGACTATGGCCATCATATATCTACTTCTGATGCTCTACTTTAAATCGAAAGGCGGCTACAAAAGAGTCACTATCGAAGAGCAGACCTAAGATCCTTACCTATCTAACTTCTATACAGGAGAGGCACCTTTCGAGGTGCCTCTTTTTTTACAATCCACGCAGACCGTATTTGACAAGATCATCCCTCTTCATCGAAACTACAGAATGATCATCCGCTCCGTTGCTCTCCTAACTTTCGCACTTTTCCCACTGGCGGCGAATTGCGCCGACTTATACAAAGAACTCGACGGTATTACCTGGGAGTGCAGCTTTCGAACTGTTCCCCGGTTTCGTCTGACAGATGATAATAAAGTCGAAACGCTCGACTCTAAAGGCAAAGTAACCAGGAACGAAACCAGGAGCAAACAGATCGAGGACCGGATCATCCGTGTACAATACAAAGACGGAACTCTCTGGTACCTTTTCTCTGACGATCTAAAGTCCTGCCTCCTCGGAAATACCAAAAAGTATTATCCCGTAGAGTTTGTACCGGGCGGCAACAACGCAAAAGTCATCGGACATCCCGATTGCGAAACCATCGAAGTAACAGACACCGAATTCAAAGCCGGAGCAGCCAGCGGAGACGCTTTCCACTATCGAAAAGATGTCATTGGTTCGGTTCTATCCAAAAGCCGGGCCGTGCTGCTGGTCCGCTCAAAAGACAATCCCGAAAAAGGCTGGTTCATCGACGGAATGCACATCGGCGTGGCTGTCAGGACCGAAGACGGAGGAAAGCTCAGCGTCACCAGTCGCACCAAATTAAGCGGCTACCTGGGCCGTTCCGCTCAGATCACGAGGGTTCTGTGCCGTGCGAATCAGGAGAATTTGGCAGATATCCATGAATCACATGTAGCGCAAGTCGTCTCCAAATTTTACGGTGATAAATCAATCGAACTTCTCTATGGATATCGTGACATGGGGCTGGGCAGAGGATATGCCCGCAGCTTTGAAAAATCTCCCCATTGGCACAGTAAAGCCTATACTCTCGCCAACGAATCTTCCCCGGAAATGCCGGCACTCAGATTCGAAACCGGAACCCGCTACGCCTCCGCTCTTTCCGACGCCGGCCGGTTCGACGAAGCCCTGCCGGTGTTCAAGGAAATCTACCCATTGCGCGAAGATATCGATCCGAAAGAGGATTTTTCTCTACTAATGAGTTACTACGATGGCCTGGCCAAAAATTCATTCGCAAGAAAAGACTACCCCAGAGCCGTCAACTGGTTCACCAAATATATAAAAGTAGCCGAAGAAAATACCTATACCGGTTCACATATCGCAGCTTTGCTCGATATAGGGGCCTGCCGACTCGCTGCCGGCGATACGGCCGGAGCCAAAAAGGCAGTTACCGAAGCTGTCGCGATGCAGGCGGCCCGGCAAAAACGAAATCCGAAATCCACCTACGATACCTGGAAACTCTCTTTTGCCTGTGTAGCGCTCGATATGATGGATGAAGCCAAAAAATACGGTCCGCTATTCAACTACAAATCTTCCATTCGCTACACCGAATACGCCCATCTACTCGCCCTGTGGAACGGCGGTGAAACAGAAAAAGCCCGCAGCCTGGCCGATAAGATCGCGACTCGAATCGAAACTATGGAAAACATTCAAATCCGACGCGATGTCGATATGATGACCATACTCATTTCCAAAGCGATCGGGTTAAATACACCCGATGCCATCGCAGAATGTCGCACAGAATGGAGCGCCCAGGCCCAAAATCTGAAAAATCGTCCCCTGGAAAATTATATCTTTGCGAGAGTTCTCGTGACGGCCATGAGTAAACTGTAGGTAACGCACCGCCAACAATTTAATGCGGACACTGTCCGCAATTCCTCTCCAACAACTGTGTCCGCACAACGTATTTTTCCCGGGACGTTCCGACATTCAACTGTACCCTGTTGAATCTGCAACCTAACAGGGTACAATCGGACCGATTAGCAGTTGTCTATCGACTCATTCGGGCGTCCATTTGTCAGGATTTGAATCTTCTGGCCCACCTCCATTTATCCTTCGGGTGCGATCCCGATACTTTGACGGCAAATGTTTTGGCCGACTACCTCGGGCGGTACGAGCCGGTCGATCACATGTCGGAATCGATGAAGGAGCGGCTTATGCCGGGGATTCTGCTGCACCGGGAAATCGACAGCTTTACCGACCAGCACCCTGTCGTGGCGGAGGCAAGGAACGTAATATCCCCGGAAAGAAGAAGACTCGGGGGAATCATTATTGACATTGCGTTCGATTACTATCTGACACGCCACTGGGACAAATTTTCCACCGAAGAACGGCGGGTCACAATCTCCCGCGGCTATGCTACGATGGCGATGGTTTCATCCACCGGGCTGAGCCGGAAAACCCAGAGCCTGATCTCCAAAATGAGTTCGCGGGACTGGCTGAATGCCTACGGCACGCTCGAAGGACAAACCCTCACATTTCAGCGGGTAAGCCGTGTCACTCCCGCCGTGGCCGGACTCGAGGGAGCTGAACAGGAAATCGTGAAAAACGATGCTATTTTAGATCAATACTTCCTGCAATTTTATCCTGATCTTATCAAAAATGTCGAGGAATGGCAGGCGCTGCGAAAATCCGGCGAAACTTAATTCAATACATACCAGTGAGTCAATTCCAGAGTGCAGGCCATATCTCCCGAATCACTACTCTGCAGCTGCAACTGCTCGACGCCGGTAAAGAAGATTGGATCCTGTATTTCGTGGATGCATTCCACGATATTTTTTATATCCCCCGAAACTTCAATTTTCATTTTGGTTTGATTGTACCACAAATCCTCCCCGGCAACTTTCGCGGGTAACTCCTGAGAAGAAACTTTCAATCGATGTGCTTTTACTAAAATCCCGATTCGCTCCGCAAGAGCAGAGGCCGCCAACACATCCGACGGGTAGGCTAACGTATTTTCCGAAAGCCACTGCTCCCGGTTTTCCCAGACTTCACACGAATTGGCCAGTTCCTGAAACTCGCTTAGTTGAAAAGTCAGTTCAAGGCTCCGTCCGCCCTTTCCTGCTACGGCACGCAGTCCCCAGCCGAAAACGAGGACAATTAGAATCGCCGAAAAACACACCGCCAGCTTTTTTTCTCTACCACTCATCTTATTCCCTGAATTTCGAATTTAGCTGAGCCGTCCTTTTTTATACCAGGCGGTTGATTCACCCATTGATAACCGGACAGATCCTGCTTCGTCATAATTTCATCGATAAACTGAAGCGCATGCGATGCGCTCTTTGCGGTTCCTGTGATTTCGATCTTATCACGGGAAATACCAAATCTATCGATCTGCACGACACCAATACCAGGCAGGCTGAATACATTCATCCAAACTTCCAGGCACGAGGCATCGGGATCGACACCAGTCGCCACCTCAGACCACTTTGATTTCATCGCCTTTACCCGCTCGACTACCGGAGCGAGCTTGTCGATCTCCCGTTCCATTTCTTTGACGCGGAATTGGTTTACCATAAGGCTGATCAAAAGCAGAACCACAGCGAAGCCTACGCCGGTCGAGACAAACCATTTTCTTCGTTTGCGCTTTTTGCTGTCGGCCACCCGTTCCGCTTCTGCCCGGTACCATTGAGGCCTGAGTGTATTTCCAGTATGGAGCAGACGCGGCGCTGGTCTTTCGGTCGGAATCACCAATTTGCTGTAGCCACCGGCAAAACAGCTGTCGAGTTCAGCACTCCATACCACCAATCTTTCCGGGGACGCAATCAATCCATCCGACATCAACTGAAATTCAATACGATCCAACTCAGCCATCACCGATGGACCTTTCTCCGTGAGCAGGTCATAAAACATGGTTTTGCCATCCCTCTCGAAAGCAGCCACGAAGTTACCCAACTCACGCCACACTGCCACAGACTTTGCCGGCAACGGCAGCAGGGTAGCTGCGGGAACTACTATATGTGGAACCAGGTTACAGCCGCATTCCTGATTGCGTTTCACCAGGGGAGCATCCACCCGAACCACCGTTCCCGGCGGTTCACCGAAAACAGGCTCGAGCATCACACCTGCAGCATCAAAACCCGATCCCTGACGCTCTACATACATCCTGGCCGTTTGCGCCAAATCTTCTCCGTCCAGTGCATTGGATACAAAGGGAAAGGCGACTGTATGGGTGGCTGGCAACGCGAGAACCCGCAAACTCTTTGCCGAAGGTTCAAACTCCAGTTCCTGACCAACGGAGCGGCGCTTAATCATCCCCACCCCTCCGTTTTCAATTAACCATAGCTCCCAACCATCAGGTCCGGGAAACCAAATTTGGCAATCGATTGGAGCAGTCTGAGACATTTACCTATACTATATATTATACAGCATAAGTCAATTATCTATATATTCGTAGTAAAACAATGCTTAACCGGAATCGGCGTGGCGATGTACGGAGCGCGACTTTTCCGACCTCCCGCCTGAGCGGAACCATCTGATAAGCCGGTTCCCGGTGATGCGTTGAGGTTCCGGCTCTTCGTGGACTACAGCGGGCTCTACTTCCGGGATTGGTTCAGGCTCGGGCTCGGGATCCGGTTCAGGCACCAGTCTGATCTCCGGAACCGGCTCGTCCGGAACCGGCTCATCAGGAACTTTACCGGCGGCCTCGAATTCGAGGCGCACTTCCTCCATGTCCAGAGGTCGTAATTTGGTATCGAGCTGCAGACATTTCTCTACGATTTCCCGGATCGGGCTGTCTGCGCTTTCTCTATCCAGCCACTGCAATTCCTCTTCGTTCTGCATGGCTTCAGCCAGGGCATACGGATCCACCGGCACCGGGCGACCACCACTTTCCACCAGGGCCCGGGCTCTCGCTAGACGGTAGCTTTCGCCGCGCGGAAACCGGCCGTTCAGAAGCCAGTAGGCTACCGATCCAAATCGGTAGACATCCCACTTTTCCGCGTTGCCGAATTTGTAGTCTGCCCCGAGACACAGCAACTGGTCGGGCGAGGAAAAACAGGCACTCTCATCCAGATCGATATAGTGGACATCACCTATCATACCGGCCGCAAAGTCGCCTACTCTGGCACTGAAAGACAAATCGTCTTCAAGGCGATAAAATACATTCCCGGGATGAAAATTGCCATGCACGAGCCCGTAGTTGTGAGCATGTCCCAGAGCTTTGGACAGACTCAGGAGCAGTTCTGAAGCCTGTGTATAGTCGAACTTTTTCCCGTCCAACAAGGTTTTGTTGCGCTCGAATTTTGTTACTGTGTAGTAGGGCGGCGAACTGATCCGGAACTCGACCAAAGGCACGATGCCCGGATGATCCGGCGCCCGCAACTGACGCTCCATCATATCCTCCACAACCCGCCGGTCTATCGACATCGGGTTGTAGCGCTTCACGACATAATCACCGCCATCCGACTCGCGCTTCGCCCGGAAAACTTCGCCGCAACATCCTTTGCCTAGGGATTCTTCTTCTAGATGATAACCTTCAATGTGAAAATTCTTCATGGGCGGTACCGCAACGAAAGGCAGAGAGATAATTTTCACAATTTCTCAAAAATTGATAAAATTGCAAGTTTTGAGTCGTATTTTTCATAGAACCTCTCAGTCGGCGCGATTGTACCCTGTTTAATCGCGACCTAACAGGGTACGATCATCGACTGTACCCTGTTAAGTCGCTTACAATTCCCGTATTGCGATATCTTTAAACCAGACAACCTGACCGTGATTTTGTAGACCGATGTAGCCCTTGCGGGGTTTGTCCTTGATAGCCGTTTTGAATTTGTTGGTTGTTCCCTCCGGATTTTTCCCCGCCTCGGTCCAGTCGTTCACATTTACGTCGATGACTTTTACCCCGTTGATTTTGAATTGAATGTTAGGACCGTCGGCACGAATCACAACGTCGTTCCACTCACCAACCGGGTTTTGCGGATCGCTGGACGGGGCCAGGCAATCATAAAAGGAGCCGTTGCGTTTACGGGGCTCCTTTTCCCCGTGGGTTTTCTGGAAACCGACATTGTCCATCAACTGAAACTCAAATCCGCCCTGAACCTTATCGGCAATATCGGTCCGGTAGAAAACCCCGCTGTTCGCGCCTTCCGAGAGTTTGTATTGCAGAGAAAGTTCGAAGTCATCGTATTGTTTTTTACTCCAGAGATCGCCGCGACCGACTGTTTTCTTCTTGCTCTTTTTTTCGACTTCTTTCATCAGGCAGGTCATAGAGCCGTCGGCTTGCAGAATCCAGCCTCCGGGCTCCTCCATATTCCAGTGATCGAAATTTGTACCGTCGAACAGGACGACATTTGATACCGGAAGGGCCGCTTGAATAGCTTTTGCCACGTGCTTTGCGAGCAGCGCCGACCCCTCGGACGTGTAGTGAACATCGCCGGGCTTTTTCCCGAACTCGTCCATCCGACCGGCCATGACGGAGTGAAGATCATTGATTTCAATCCCGTGCTTTTTCATGACTCCGACGGCAGCCGCGTTGTAGATCGCATCGTCGCCTGTTTTTCGGCCGAGTTCCCCTTCCGGGACCGGAGTTGTGGTAGCAAAAATCAGCTTCGCACCGGTCTTTTTCAACTGCGCCACTATCGATTCGAGATTGGCCGCATACTGTTCGACCGAGTGGGTGATCGTCCCGTTTTCTTTATCACGGTTTCCCTGAGTCTTTGCGTCGGGATTTCGGTAACAGAGATCCCAGAGTCCGAAGTTAAAGTGGATCACATCCCATTCGCCGTTCTTTTCATCGAGCCACTTCGGCAGACCGGCTATTCCCATACCCGTATGGCCTGCGTTGGTGGGGATACGGTGCAGATTCGCGATTCCTTTCAACTCTTCGCGAGTAGGCAGCGTATATCCGATGGAAATTGAATCTCCGATTAAAAGAACCCGCGGCAGGGCCGGATCGTCGGTGACCGGTGCAAAGGGACCGGTTCGTTTCTTACCACTTTGTGCAGAGAGCGGATGAATGGCCAGTGTGATACCAATAAGCAGAACAGCAAAAAAATCGGATCGAATCATCCGGAAACAAAGATCCTGGCTGCAATATCTCCAGCCGCGCAATCGGGGGAAACTCTTACAAATTCGACGCGAATCGAACCTTTACGTTTCGAGCGGAAAGTAGAAATATACCGGATGGCGGAACTATTCTGAACAAATGAAAAGCGAAAAAATATCTGATAAAGCCCTCGAATTGATCGACGCTTATTGGCGGGCCGCGAACTACCTCTCCGTCGGGCAAATCTACCTCATGGATAACCCGCTTCTGCGGGAGCCTCTCCAACCGGAACACGTGAAACCACGATTGCTGGGACACTGGGGAACGACTCCCGGATTGAATTTGATCTACGCCCACCTCAACCGGGTGATCAAAGACCGGGATCTCAGTATGATTTACATTGCGGGCCCCGGCCACGGTGGTCCGGCATTGGTAGCGAATACCTGGCTGGAGGGAACCTACAGTGAGTTCTACCCCAATATTTCCGCCGACGAGCGCGGCATGAAGCGGCTTTTCAAACAATTCTCTTTTCCGGGCGGCATTCCCAGCCACGTAGCACCGGAAACCCCGGGCTCCATTCACGAAGGCGGCGAGCTTGGCTACGCGCTTTCGCACGCCTTCGGTGCGGTGTTTGATAATCCGGATCTCATCGCAGCCTGTGTGATTGGCGATGGCGAAGCGGAAACCGGCCCTCTCGCCGCCTCCTGGCATTCGAATAAATTTCTCAACCCCGCCACGGACGGTGCCGTTTTGCCT
>JARGOZ010000207.1 GCA_029213025.1 Verrucomicrobiales bacterium | reverse complement strand
CAGATCGGCAACGAAGTGGGCATCCTCAGCTTTGAGAGGAGAACCGTCGCCGAACGTGATCGCTTTGGAGGGATCGTTTCTCTCGTCTTTCCAACCTTTAAAGGCCGCGATTAGCTGGTTAAAGAACACTTTCCGGCCATCACCGAGATCCCGAACACCATCCAGCACCGGAGTTGTCGCTTTGAGACAGTCATTTTCCAGCCACTCGTAGGAATAGCCGAGGGCATCCAGTGCGGCCTCCGCTTCTTCTTTCGTTTTCACGCTGAATGTACTTTGCCAGCTTCGGCCCATGCCGGATTTCGCGTCATCAGCCCCGGGCATGATGGTTCGGTAAAGAAGACCTTTTTCCTCGCAGTTTTTGGCGAACTCCGGACATTTTTCCTTCATTTTTTCAAACAGAACGTCGGAACGGCACAGAGGTGTCGCGCCGCCTTCCTCTGCCGCCTTTTCGCAAAAGAAGAACAGTTTGCCGGGATAAATCGGAGTCTGCGCCATTTCGTGGTGGAGGAAAATCGTCACTTCCGGCGGCGCTTCGTTGGCGGTAAAAACCCGCTCGGTCCGGTTGGTCCTGACGGCATTGGACAGAGAGTCTTCGTATTTAAAATTCGGAAAACCGAACGCTTCGATAAACTGATCAAAATCCAGATCGGTGGAGAGCGGAAAATTGCGAAATAGTACCGCCCCGTGTTGCGAGGCTTTCTCCTCCAGCACGGCGGCGTTTTCCCGAATCCACTCACGAGTTTGTTCGAGAGTGGCGTCTTTTGTCTGACATTCGAGAATCAGGGGAAAAATGGATCCGTCCCAATCCTGCTGCGATCCTAACTTGAGTTCTTTTATTTCGATCATGGGTTACGTATTACCGCGAATCCGATATCTGGTCTATCCGCAAATTGCGGATATATTACCTGCGTTTTGCGTAATTTAAGTCCCGACAAAATCCTCGTCATTCTCGAAGGCCGCGTGCAATACGAACGCAATGTGCTTCGCGGAATTAGAGAATTTGCCTCTTCCCGGGAGGACTGGTTGATTCGCCTCGAATATCCGGGTCGAAAAACGGCTCAATTGATTTCCGACTGGCAACCGGACGGTCTCCTTTTTCAGTCTGTTGCACTCACGCCGGACTTGATACAGCAACTTGCCCATCACCCCCGGGCTATTCATCTTTCTGAATCCTCATCGCTCCGCAGTGTGGGGCTGGATAATCAGGAGATCGGAAAGCAGGCGGCGAAATATCTCGCCGGTCGGGGTTTTAAATCTTTCGCGTTCGCCGGTTACGAAAAAACCGGTTTTTCGCAAAAACGCGGTCAGGCCTTTCGGGAATCCATGAAATCGCATCCATTTCCCTGCCAGTGTATCGATTTATCAGAACGACCTTCTGAACGGGATGTCACTAGCTGGCTGAACGGGCTGCCTAAACCGTGCGGACTTTTTGCTACCCATGATGAATGCGCCCTTTTTCTCCTGACACTTTGCCACAGCGCCAACCTGCGGTGCCCGGAAGACATAGCGATACTAGGAGTGGATAATGATACCTTGATGTGCGAAATCGCCTGGCCGCAACTCTCCAGTGTATCTGTTCCGTCCCGCCGCGTAGGTTGGGAAGCGTCCAGGCTACTGAGTCAAATCCTCCACAATGAAGTGGCTGAACCGGCTTCTATTTTTCTTCCGCCCACCGGGATCATTACCCGGCAAACTACCGATATACATCAAACCGGCAGCGAAACGGTCAACCGGTCTTTGCGGTATATGGAATCCCACTACAAAACCCGGATCAATATTGACGATGTACTTCGGGAAACCGGAGTGAGTCGGCGGCGACTGGAACTGAAGTTTCGTCAATTCACCGGTAATTCGCCGCTCCGCGAACTACAGAGAATGAGAATTGCTGAAGCGGAACGCCTGCTTGCAGATACAGACCTGCCTCTCCATCAAATCGCTCCCCGCTGTGGCTGCCGCGATGCCACCCAACTGGGAAGCCTTTTCAAAAAGGTGAAAGGAATCACTCCCGGCAACTATAGAAATCAACATTCATACAACCGGAAAAGGCCGGAATGATCCAGTTCTCCGAAACCCTTTTCTTCGACAAACTTCACCCATTGATGCAGACAGTTCTGTAGTGTAGGAGAATCCATACCTACCTCAGCCGCCAGCTCACAGATCATACGGACATCTTTAAGTTGATACGTGGAACGGCCACCCGGTGCGAAATCCCGATTTACCATTCGCTCACCGTGCAGGTCGAGAATTCTGCTCTCAGCAAATCCACCCCGCAGAGCATCCCGAACTTTCGCCGAATCAACCCCGGCCAACTCCGCCAACCGCAAAGCCTGAGCTACCGCATCAATTGTCTGCGCAACTATCAACTGGTTGGCCAGCTTGGTAACCTGCCCGGAACCCGCTTCGCCCATGTGGGTAATCTTTTCACCGATCACTTCGAGGAGGGGCGTCGCCTTCAAGATATCAGAGTCTCGCCCGCCCGCCATGATGGTGAGATTCGCCGCTTCCGCGCCCACCTGACCACCGGATACCGGCGCGTCCACCCAGCCTGCCCCGGCCTCATACATTCTCTGCGCAAAATCTCTCGTTCCGGAAACCCCGGTGGTTCCCAAATCGATCACCAAACTGCCTGCGGGAATTCCTTCCTTAAAAATCCCGCCTTTTCCAAAAACAACCTCTTCAACAACAACGGTATGTGTGAGATTGACACAATAAATCCCACTCCCGATTGGCCCGGTGAGACCTGCTGGTTGTTCGACTCTTTTCATCCCGAATTCTTCAGCCGTTTTCGCAGGAGCTTCGCTGCGGTTCCAGACATGAACCACCGCTCCTGCGTTGTGGAGATGCCGGGCCATGGGTGCCCCCATGTTGCCTAATCCCGCAAAGCCGATTTTCCGCCCTTGTAATCTCATATCCGTCACGGGTAGCATATTTACTCCTTTCACGCCCCGTGCTAGTTCTTGCTTCATGAAAGTTGTCATCACCGGAGGAGGCGGATTCCTCGGCTATCAACTCGGCAAAAAATTGCTGGAGACCGGAGAACTAACCGGTTCAAACCGCTTGCAGCCAATCAGTGAAATTTGCCTGTTCGACCGTTTTTTCAGTGAAACGATTGTTGAAAAAACCGCAACGGAAAGCCGGATTACTTTGCTCGAAGGGGACATTTCCGACCGGGACACGGTATTTTCCGTAATTGATGACGATACCGCCTCCATCTTTCATCTCGCCTCGATGGTTTCCGGAGAATGCGAAGAACATTTCGATGCTGCACTTTCCGTCAATCTGAATGGAGGGTGGCATATCTTCGAAGCGGCACGGGCCCGGAAAGGAACTCCAAAAGTGGTTTTTGCCAGCAGCATTGCCTGTTTTGGAGGTGATGATATGCCGGAAACGATGACGGACTCGACGAAAAGAACGCCCCAGACTACCTACGGAATGACCAAAGTAATCGGCGAGTTAATGGTCAACGACTATTCGAGGAAAGAATATTTCGACGGTCGATCCGCCCGGCTTCCCACCGTGATCATTCGCCCCGGAAAGCCCAATGCAGCGGCCTCGGGATGGGCCAGCGGCATGTTTCGCGAACCGCTCAACGGTGAAGTTTGCGAACTCCCGGTCCATCGCCACCAGTGTCACCCGATGACCGGATATCATGAGGTGGCCGATTCTTTGATTGCCCTGCACGAAGTCCCCACCGAAAAGCTGGGCAGGGACCGTGCTTATGGATTGCCGGCCCACCAAGTCACCCCGGCACTTGCGGAAGAGTTGGTGAATCAACTAGCAGAGGAAAAAGGATTTCCGGCTGGAAAAATCGAAGATGCTTTTGACCCGAAAATCCAGAAAATCGTCGACCAATGGCCCACCGCTGTCGATGGTTCCCGCGCGGTTCAGTTGGGCCTTCCCCAGGTAGCTCCGCTGAAACAAATCATCGAATATTACCTCGAGGATTTTTGCTGATTGTACCCTGTCAGGTCCGGTATTGTACCCTGTTAGGTCCGCCTGAATTACATTCGGTTCAGATTATCAAGCCCCCATCTCAGGACGGACTCTGAATCGGTCCACACCCCGTCCCATGTGCTGCCGAGTATCACAGCGAGAACAACCTGTCCGTTTCGGTGCGCCGCACAGACCAGGCAACGCCCTGATGCCTCCGTATACCCCGTTTTTAATCCGATACACTCGTGATAGGAATGGAGCAGATCATTGCTGTTCTTAATCGGGATAGTCTTCCCGCCGTGGTAGGTGAAAGTGCTCTCTTTTGTCGCTACCATGTTCCGGATATCGCTGTTGGCGATGGCATGGCGCGCCAATTTCATCATATCGCGGGCGGTGGAATACTGGCCCTCCACAGTCAAGCCGTGAGCATTGAGAAAGTGGGAATGATTCATCCCCAGCTGAGCGGCTTTGGCGTTCATTACATCGACGAACGCGGCCTGGCTGGACGAGTGATCGCGGGCGAGACATTTGGTGACGTCGTTGAAACTGCGCATTAAGAGCATTTCGAGCAATTTTCGTCTCGTGTAGCGGCTCCCCGATGTGATCCACAAGTTTCTCGGCTCAATCAAACCGTCCGTTTTTTCCACTGTGATTTTGCTGTCGAGGTCACCTTTTTCCGCAATGATCAAAGCCGTGAGCAGTTTCTGCGTGCTCGCCACAGGGCGTTTTTGATCGATGTTTTTTGCCAGCAACACCCGCCCGGTCATTGCGTCAATAGCCATTGCACTTTCTGCGAAAAGCTCCGGAGCAGGAGTCAGTGCTTTCTGCGCATAAAGAGTTGTCGGAGCAATACCGAACAAAAGGAAGAGGGAGAGCAAAGGATGGCACATAGAGCGACCATAAAGATACCGGGAGAAGCAGTTTGAGGCAACGAATCCCGCGAAAAAAAGGAGACGAAATCAAAAAAACAAAGCATAATGTAATTTCATGGAAAGAAACCGCCGGTTACTCAAAGCAACGAGTGATCGTAACGTTTTACCCTTGAACCTCCCCGGAATGTCTGACGCTGAGACCAATTTGCTTGAAAGAGTCCGCCGCACTTCCCGCCCCAGAATGGAAATTCCCAAACCGATGGAGCGGAAGCCGCTTTATCGTGATTTCCGCAAACTCCTCGATCTGTCTCAGTCCATTGCGTTGGCCATCGTGATCAATGCCTGCATTATCGTTCTCCTTTCCATGCTGGCAGTTCGCTCAACCGGGCGCCGCACGCCTCCACAGGTAACCGTTGCGGTGAGCCCATCGGAGAGAGATACCCAAACGGACGCCTCCAGCTCTTCCTCCTCTGCAAAGAAAAAGCAGCAAAAGTCCTCCGAACAAGTGAATCCGGATAAGACGGTGCAGGAGGCTTTCCGCGCCACCGCTCTGAGCAATTTTTCCCTTCCCTCAATTGGTCTTCCGTCCGCAGGCGAAGAGTTTTCCAGCGGAGCGGCGGAATTCGGCATCGGCAATGCCATAGGCAAACAGGGAGTACTCCAGGGCATCACAGAATCAAATCTTGGATCAATTTTTGAAGGCAAAGGCCTCGGCGACGGATCGGATATCCTGCTTTATATCGACAGTTCCCGAAGTATGCGCAAGCACAGCGACAAGTTGGCAACTCTGGTGGGAAATCTTTTCCCCAGAGCGAAAATTATCGAAGTTCAGGGATGCGCCATCGTGGAAAGTGCCGGTTTTGTCCGGGAGCTGGAAAGCAACTGGTCGCGGCGGCGGAAAGTGTTTTTCGTTTGTGATTTACAGGATGAAATCACCCATTCCGGATTACAAAAGCTCCGCCATATTCTGCTGAATGAAGGCCCCTCACAGGAACTTCACATCATCAGCTTTCAAAATCTCCCTATGCTCGATCTAAAATCAATAGTCGACGAAACATGGGGTTCAGTTTCTCTGGTTCTCAACGAAAGAGCCGGCTGACAGGCGGTCGGTTACCAGGTCTGATTGATGCGGCTTTCGTCCGTCACCGAATCGTCATAGCGATAGTGGGCACAGGGAATAAAAGTCGCCGCAGGGACTTCTTCCCCGTCCAGATATTTTACAAATGCATCTACCGTGCCGTGGGCCATTTTTTTCGGAAACTGCTGCGGGGTATCGTAAAGCTTCTTTTCAAAAACCCCCTGTTTCCCGGCGGGAGAAGCGTCGAAGGCGACAACTGTTATCTGTTCGGTTTTCCCGGCTTTCTGGACGGCTGAAAATGCCCCTAAACCGGACGGATCATTGATCGCGAAGATCCCGGAAATATCGGGGTGCGCCTGAAGAATGTCCGTAGCAACTTTAAAGCCTTCGTCGCGACGTCCTTTTCCGGAAAGCTCGGTCACGATCTCCAACGGACTTCCGGCTTCCTTTAACTCGTCTTTAAATCCATTCACCCGCAGGAGACAGGAAGAAACCTCCGGAAGGGAAATCACTGCGACTTTGCCCCGGTTTCCAAGTGCCTCCATCATACTTTTGCCGGCGAGCCGTCCGCCTTGATAATTGTCGCTGCCGATGTGGGAAGTGACCAGCTTTTTAGCCTGTTCATCAGAGATTTGGATATCGAAAGTGAACACCGGAATACCCGCCTCGTGGGCCTTGATCACCCCCTGCCCTGCAGATACGGAATCAACCGGGTTCAGGAAAATGGCATCATATCCCTGCGCCACAAAGTCGTTGATCTGGCGATTCTGCAAACCGGGTTTGTTGTCACCGCTCAACGCAACCAGATCGTAGCCGTGCTCAGAGGCTCGTTTTTCCATTTCATTGGCGATCAATTGGAAAAAGGGATTTCCCAAATCCATACAAGTCATTCCTATGCGGCCCTTCTTCTCCACGGCAGGTTCATCACCGCCCCCACAACCAAAGAAAAACAGGCAAAGACATAACCCGGCCAAAACCGGCATAAAAATTCTCATCCCGTCTTTTACCCAATTTGGCCCCGAACTGCAACTCCGTGGATCTGCCGGGTAAATTTACTTTTTTATGAACCTGTGAGGGATTATTCCGTGCTAAACTGCAGCATGCGCCATCTTAACCGACGGAAATTTCTCAGTTCCTCCGCTGCTTTAGCCGGATTTCTACCCATATCTCAAATGAAAGCCGATCCCGAACCGCTTTTCCGGATATCGCTCGCCCAGTGGACTCTGGTCAAAGAACTCAAGGGAGGGAAACTCGATAATCTCGATTTCGCAAAGGTTGCAGCGGATCACAAAATTGAAGGGCTCGAATATGTGAACCAGTTTTTCATGGATAAAGCGAAGGACTCCGCCTACCTCGCCGAGATGAACAAGCGCGCCTCAGATAACGGTGTAAAAAGCCTCATCATTATGTGTGACCGGGAAGGCAATATCGGTGATCCGGATAAAAAGAAACGCAGCCAGACGGTGGAAAATCATCGCAAATGGCTCGACGCAGCCAAAGCACTGGGTTGCCACTCCATCCGGGTAAACGCCGGTAGCGCCGGGAACTGGGACGAACAGGTTAAACTCGCGGCGGACGGACTGGCGAAGCTGACTGGGCACGGGGCAAAAATGGATTTGAATGTGATTGTGGAAAACCACGGCGGACTTTCCAGTAATGGAGAATGGCTCACGCAGGTGATCAAGAAAGTTGATCACGACCGCTGTGGCACTCTTCCCGACTTTGGAAACTTCAAAGTCTCCGACGAAGAGAGCTACGACTCCTACCGCGGAATCGAAGAGTTGATGCCGTTTGCCAAAGGAGTGTCGGTGAAAAACACGGTGTGGGATGATCACCTCAACCAATCCCCTCTCGACTTTGAAAAAATGCTACGGATCGTTTTGAAATCGGGTTTTCGTGGATACTGCTGTATTGAGTACGGAGGGTTTGAAGGGCTGAATTCCTCCCGCGAGCGGCTCGAACAGGCTCGCAAGACCCTGGCAGGCGAATTTCCATCGTAGCAATGGCACAAATACTCGCAGCAATGTCCGGCGGCGTGGACAGCAGCGTGGCCGCCGCCCTCCTCCTTGAACAGGGCCATGAGGTCGTGGGGGCCTACATGAAAAACTGGACCAACGAGGAAGGTCTACCCGGTGACTGCCCCTGGGAGCAGGACATCATCGACGCGCGTGCCGTCTGCGACCATCTCGGCATTGAATTCCGGATTCTTTCGTTAACCGATGAATACCGTGACCGGGTCGTTGACTATCTGCTGACCGGATACCGCAACGGAGTCACTCCCAACCCTGACGTGATGTGCAACCGGGAGATGAAATTCGGGATTTTCCTCGAATTTGCCAAAGCCCAGGGTTTCGACAAAATCGCCACCGGTCATTACGCTCAAATTCGCGAAAATGGAGATGGCTCATCTGACATTTTCCGGGGTGCGCAGGGAAAGGACCAAACCTATTTCCTCGCCATGCTGGAGCAGGCCCAAATTCAGCCGGCTCTGTTCCCGATTGGCCATATCCCCAAGCCGGATGTGCGACTCGAAGCGGAACGATTTCAGCTTCCTGTGGCAAAGAAAAAGGACAGTCAGGGAATTTGCTTTATCGGCGATATCAAAATGTCGGATTTCCTTGCCCACTTTATCGAAAATAACCCGGGACCGATTGTTACTCTAGAAGGCAAACAAGTCGGACAGCACCAGGGCCTGCACCTCCACACACTCGGACAACGCAAAGGACTCGGAGTCGCGTCAAATACTCATGGGAAAGCCTATGTTGTCGTCGCAAAACGGCCCGAATCCAATGCTCTGGTAGTAGCCCTGGAGGAACCCGATACGCCATATCTTTGGGCGGATAAGTGCCGGGTGGGAAGCATTTCCATCACCAACCGGCCGCTCCGGGAATCGACTGATTTGGCCGCGCAACCGAGATACCGGCATCCTTCAGTTCCGGTAGAAATGGAAGAAGAGGGCGACAGCGTTGTCCTCACCTTTGCCGAGCCTCAGAGAGCCCTGACTCCCGGCCAAATCTGCGCGTTCTACGATAGTGACACACTCGTCGGCGGCGGAGTCTTTGAGGAAATTATTTACGAAGGATAAGCTACTCGTCGCCAAACAGGACAGAGGCTCCGCCAATCGCACTGGAACCTCTGACGACCTGTTGATTCAGAAGAATCGATTTTGCCGGGCCGGCGTCCACCGGAGTGGCTGCATGAAACGTTTCGACACCTCTGCCGGAGAGACGTTCCACGATACGGCGGGTTATGCCCGGGATATTTGAACCACCTCCGGTGATGACCACTTCGTTAATTTTTGAAACAGCGAACTGATCCATGAAATTCACGATTTCATTCGAAATCCGGGTAGCCATCCCGTTGATGCATTTTTCCACGATCTGGCGGTCTTCCGGTTCACCAATGGTGACATTGTTGAAACTCCAGGATCGTCCCTCCGAATAAACCGTTCTTCGGAACGCCTCGCGATCAGTAGAGGAAAGTTTTTCGATAATTTCGGTCTTTTCCACCGGCAAACCGTGTTTCACCAGATTATCCAGCATCTCAATTCCAAACGGGACTGAATGAGCTTCACTGGGCGGCAGACCACCTTCTGCGCCTCCGTCGATGGTAATCATCGCGAAATCCGTGGTATAGGCTCCGATATCCGCCAGAAGCATGGTGAATCCCGGAGCTTCGTCATCCCCGGATGCGAGTTCGATATAATCAATCATCCCGCTACCGGAAAAAATTTGATTCACATCCGGCGTAACCGTCCCCGAAGCATTCGCGGAAACCGCATTTTTACCCTGACTCAGAGCACCGGCGATATTGGTCATCGGTTCAGGTTCGCAGAATACATAGGGAGACTCCCAGCCCGCTTCGAGAAGGATTTCCTGCATTTGATAGGAATAGAGAGAATCATCCTCCGAAAAATCCGGAATGCTGATCCGCAAAACAGGATCCTTCAGATTCGAAAAATCGATCAATACCGGCAGCATTACATCGAGCAGCCATTCAAAATACTTCACGGCCAGTTTTTTGATCGGCGGCCAGTTTTCGGATTCGCCGTCCTGCAGATTGTAGTAAAAAAGCCTCCCGATCGAAGATTGCGGATCGAGGATTTTTCCGGGAGGAGCAAAGAGTACCGGCTTCCAGTTTCGGAACACATGCACGCCTTCCCCCGGTTGGATGTCCACCGCGTCGCCACCAAAGATCCAGCGGTCATCAGCCTCCCGCCAGGCGGCAATGGTAGGAATACAGACATGCCCTTCGTCCAGACGCAGCTTCTCGTGAGTGAGGAGCTGTGTGGTGCTGTCGGGCTCTCTGCGAAGGGCGATCTTTGTGTATGCGGCACCGAAATCGATGCTAATAGCCGGTCTCATAAAATCCGTATATCCTATAAATTTAGATTAGTTTTACAATCGCTTTTTCCAAAAGAAATTCGCCGACTCCGTCATGAACCAGCCAGCCGGATTCGGCGACTTCCACCGGGTCTCCGGGAAACGCCGGGCCTTCGCAACGATGCAGACCGCCATCCATCGAGAGTTGTTCCCCGGGTTTGCCGATTTGCTGAATCCCTGAATTTTTCAAAGCATTGGCGATACTCTGTTTGGCTTCGGCAGTGGGCGCGTATTTCCAGGCGATCACTAACTCGTGAGCCATTCGCCTTTTGAAATCCGCCTCATCGCCGTTTAGTCGTTTTTCTGCGGGCGGTTGCGAAGAAGCCGGAACCAACTTCTGCAGGCCGTCGATCAGACCTTCCGCAACTTCGGCGATGTCCGGAAAATCAGACTCCCACTTGTGAAAAGCGGCGAGGTCGGACCATCTCTCAAGCAACTCGCGCCGATACAGTTCTGACGCCGACTCAATCAATTTTTTCCGGGCTGCGGAATTGGTCTGCTCGACCAATCGTTCCAGCCCACCCGGTTCCAGTCTCACCAAAAGCACATGGTTGGTTGAACTTCTTGGCTCCTCGCTCCACAGAGGCGGTTCGGTGCCGAACCCATGTATAGCCGCTTTGCGATCGACCCCGTTACGCTTCGCGAACAGACCTTCCTCGTCGTATTTCCCGTGATACAGCTTCACCGGACCAGAGGCCCGGACAGCCTTGTTCAATGCAGCATCGATGAGTTTTTCGATTTGGGAATCCACGGGACCTTTTGGGATGGAAAAATAGCTGATCAATATCAGGTTTCACTCCGGCGAGAGCAAGATCTATTTCAGTGACGGAATGACTCATTAATGAGTTCGATATACCGCGAACCTCTGGCACTCAGACTCGCCGTGCTTCCCGAACCCGACAAACGCCCCATCGTCATGTAGGAGTGATTGGTATTCACCGTTTTCACCCAGCTTACAGCGGGATACCGCAGGCTGGTCGAACTCGGGGAAATTTCGAGAGGGACTCCTGAACGGTTAAATGTGTACTCCCAGCTTTTCGCCGTCTTCGCCTGCTCGAGATTCTTTCCTAAAAAAGGATGCCGCTCCAAAATTCCCGGCATCCGACTTCCCGGCGCTTTCACTTTAAAATATGGCTCCTCGCCATCGAGGAACTGCCGCAAGGTGATGTTGGGATTCTTTCGTCTTTCCAGAAAAAGGCGGGCTATATCCATCCCGGTCAGATTGATTCCGTTATGGATGCCGTGTGCGTTTCGTGAAGTGAAATGTTTACCATACCAGGTCTTAAACTCGTCGCTAACCATGAAGTTTAATTCTACATGGACATGAGCTCTCTCCCGGTCAATCCCGGCCCCGGTGTAGCCTAAACGCCCGAGGGTATCCCCCGCTTTCACATTTCTTCCGGCAGCCACAGAAGTCGACATGAGGTGGGCATAGAGAGAATAAAACGTGCCTTCCGGCCAGTCGTGCTGAACCACTACATATTTTCCGTAGTTACTCCGCGAAGCCGAGTCATTTACATAGGCCACCCTGCCGTCTGAAATCGTTCGAACATCATCCAGTGGATTACCATTGCTGTCCCTCCTGACCGGCCGGATATCCATTCCCTCGTGAAGGCGGGTGTACACCATGCCTATTTTGGTGCGCAGTTGATTCCTGACATATCCATATTGCCCACCCTGCCATGGCTTAGAACTGACGCCTTCAAACGTCCGATTCGTATACATGTAAAATTGAGAAGGATCCGGACCGTAAATCTCCCGGTTGTCTGTCGGCAAAAATAAACGAAAAGGAGGATTTGCCGAAGACACCGAGACAGAGTCGATATTGCCCGCAGGCACCATTCGCACCCCGGGCTCCTCATCCTGCTCAGCATCGTGGCAGGCTATCAATCCGGCAAAAAGAACGGTGACGAGGCACAAATATCCTGTAGATGGATTTTTCATGGGTCTGTAAATTACCCGGGTAGGTTTCTATTCCGGCGAATTCGCGTAGGGATTCACCGGAGCTGGATCTCCTTTTTTGAGAAAACCATTTCCGAAAAGTTTAAACGGCTTTCGCTTTTCCTGCCCCGAACCGGAACTCGTCTGGCCGGAAGGCGATCCGGGTAAATCGAAGGAAGGCGTTGACATCGTCCCCTGCATTTTATCCACGTGAGCGATTTTAGAGCCGATCGCTTTAAGATGGTTTTGAGATAACCCGGACCAAATCACAACCACCCCGTCGTTAATCGGCTGATCGATTATCACCGCCCGGAGCGGCGCATCCAGAACTCTCGTCCCCAGAAGTTTTCCCTGATTGGCCACGGTAAGCGCCGTCAGTTCCTGCGCTTTATGATCAATCAGGCGAAAAGCCGCGCCAAACGATTGACCATCTTCGGCAATGAACGGGTAAAACCACATAATGTCCTTGTCCGAGAAAGCCGGCATTTTACGGAAAAAATACTGGCGGTGTTCGGAGCCAAGTTTCACCGGAGTGACGAACTTGTCCGACTCCGTTTCATCGCCCTCCAGATGAAAGGTGACAATATACCCCTTGGCCTTTGATCCTGCGGCGACGCAAAAAAGCCCAATTGAGCAGAGCAGAACAGTGATAATTCCTTGTCTCATACCTGATAAACAGTAAAGAGGCAAAGTCCCACGACCGCAAGAAGCAAACCTCCCTGACAAAACGTTTAACTATACCCGAAAATTTGGCTTTTTTGTTTGGCGGACGGCATCTAATTCGATAACCTTGGCAAACGTTGTACTTGTACAGTAAATCGTACTTCGTATTTTTTTCACCTAATCAACTGACAAATCGCTAAAATGTCCGAGCCACAAGACCAAGAGGCACCAAAATACAGAGATGAGGTTCCGGAATCGGAACTTCCTGACAAGCTGCTCAAACTCTACAATAAAGCCGAAAGTGCTTTTGAACTGCGCAACTGGGGCTATTCCGTGAGTTTGCTTCAGGCAATTCTTGCTCAGGAACCCGGATTCTTAAAGGGCAGAAAAATGCTCCGCG